>PMIJ01000194.1 GCA_003157015.1 Bacteroidales bacterium | reverse complement strand
CCAGTTCCAGTGAGGAAGAATATGAGCCATGGGCAGATCGGGCCTCCACCTTGACTGATACAGATAAAAGCGGTCTTTTTTAAACCCTGCGAGGTCAAGAATCCCGAAATAACTGCTTCTCGAAGGAACTTCTTTAACACCTTGTTTATCAAGCATCTCCTTGGTTTTTTTATACTCTTCTGTCCCGGGTTTCATCCCCGTAAGGTCATCGTTATAGGGAGTAGGTTCACCGATATAGTCAAAACCTGTCCATACAAACTCACCATAAGCTGCAGGATATTTATCAAGCATGGTCCATTGCTGATCAACGGTTGAAGCCCATCCGGGATAAGCTACATCATAAGATGTTATCTGGAATATACCTTTTCCCGGCTGATTTTTTTCCAGATCACCCTGGAATACAGGCCAGAAATACTCGCCCCTTGAGCTTACCGTCGATGCTGATTCGCTTGAATGAAACCCGATGTTTTCATTATCCTTCAAGGCAAAGAATTTTTCATATTCATTTTTATATACATGATAATTTATTCCAAAAACATCAAGTGTTTTCTCGAAACCATCAGTGCCCGATTCTTCCCAGTCGCATCCTGAGGTTACAGGCCTGGTATTATCTTCCGATTTAACTATTGTTCTGAGGCTTTGCGAGATATAAGATTTGTCCTGGTCATTAACTTCATTACCTATGCTCCACATGAATACCGACGGATGATTCCGGTCACGCCTGACCATAGCACGCAGGTCTTCTTCATGCCATGCATAGAACAGCTTATTATAATCGTTATTTTTCTTGGGAGTTTTCCATGCATCAAATGCTTCGTCCTCGACAAGAAATCCCATCCTGTCGCAGAGGTCGAGCAATTCCGGTGCCGGTGGATTATGGCTGGTTCTTATCGCGTTACATCCCATCTCCTTCAGTAATTCAAGCTGGCGCTCAAGGGCACGGGTATTGATGGCAGTACCAAGAGCACCAAGATCATGATGATTGCAGACTCCCTGAACCTGGACTCTTTTGCCATTCAGAAGGAATCCGTCACGTGGTGTAAAATTAAGGGTCCTGAATCCGAAATTTGTTTCATAAAGATCGGTTACAGCTGTTCCCTGTAAAATGGTAACAGCAACTTTGTAAAGTTCAGGATCATCCAGATTCCATAAAACGGGATTGTTTACCGGTATATCAAGCCTGAATATATGATCTGCTAAAGCCGATAGGGTAGCTATCGGAGTTGTTGATTCTGCAACCGGATCAGCAGAAGCTTTTCCCTTTTCATCCAGTTTATAAACTGTTGCTTTGACCGCTATGTCAACAGGCTGTTCAATGTGGCTCTCAACTTTGGCTTCGACGCTTAGAAAAGCCTTATCTTTCTTAATCTCAGGTGTTGTACAAAAGACTCCATTACACGAAATATGGAGCTGCGATGTCTTTACCAGCCATACATTCCTGTATATTCCGGCACCCGGATACCATCTTGAATCCCAGCTCTTTGTGTCGAGTCTTACCGCAATCAGGTTATCTTTGCCGAAATTGACATAAGACGTAAGGTCAAGCCTGAATGAGGTGTAGCCATACGGCCATCCACCGACGTATTTGCCGTTTATCCAGACTTCAGAATATGCCATAGCACCATCAAAATCAATATAAATCCTTTTGCCCTTATCGGTTTCATTTAATGTAAAATGTTTTCTGTACCAGCCAATTCCTTTCCAGGGAAGCAGGCCGGTATCATTTTCCAGTGTATCGCTGAAAGGACCTTCAATGGCCCAGTCATGAGGCAGATCGAGAGTGCGCCAGTTGCTATCATTAGCCGATGGTAGCTGAAGCCCCACGGGTTCCTTATCAGTTATCGCAGCATCGGTTGATGCATTGAAATATTTTATGAATTTCCATCCCTGATTGAATGATTCGCGGGATCGTGATGAATTCTGAGTCTGTGATAACCCGGTACTCGAGATCAGTAGGTCAGAGATAAGAATTACAGCGGTAAATACTCGTTTCATAATATATGATTTAAGCTTTGAAATTTTTCTAAAATTAGCAATATTTTTTCGACTGGCCAATGTATCTATCACTTAGTATCTCATTTGATTACTTTAAAAGAGGAAATTTCTTTTTTACTAAATTGATAATTGAATAAATACAAAATATGGAAGTAGTTACCAACCTCCTGTATCTTTTACGAATTATCCGTTTTGGAGAATAAAAAGTCACGACTTTCCCTTTCACAGAACTCCTTCAATTTACCCTCATGATAAGTTGGGTTTAGGGAAGTTCCAAAAAAACAAGAGCTCGATTTTGACCTCTTGCGCCGTTTTATACCACAAAAGGTCAAAAGTGGCAGCCAGATAAAACCTTCTGATTTTACAATAATGTTGACTTCAATATTTAACTTTACAGCATGAATGAAATTCTTGATACACAGCTAATGCATCCCCGCGACCAGATAACAATGATTATCAGCCGGATTTACAAAAGGGGAATGACAACTACCTCAGGTGGTAATATTTCAGTGATTGATGAGAACGGAGATATATGGGTCACACCAGCGTCAGTTGACAAAGGATCTTTGAGGCCGAGTGATATAATGTGCGTCAAAGCCAATGGTACAGTTATCGGGAGGCACATAACATCTTCCGAGTTTCCGTTTCACAAGGCAATATATGAAATGCGGCCTGATATCAAGGCAATCATTCATGCTCATCCACCTGCCCTGGTATCATTCAGTATTGTACATGAAATACCAGACACAAATATTATCAGTCAGGCTAAATATATCTGTGGCCCGATAGGTTATGCGTCTTATGAACTTCCCGGAAGTAACCTGCTGGGAAAGAGAATTGCCGCTGAGTTTAAAAAAGGATTCATGGCGATCATAATGGAAAATCATGGCACAGTATTGGGTGGCAGCGATCTGCTTGATGCTTTTCAGAGGTTTGAAACCCTTGAATTCTCTGCCAGGACAATTCTGTATGGTAAAACCATCGCTACACCACAATATCTTACTAATGAACAGATTGATGATTTCGAGGCCCAGATACCGGGATTATTGCCGGAGATGAAAAGTGTCAGTTATCCTTCAGATGAAAGAGAAAAGCGCGACAGTATTTGTAAAATTGTTCATCGTGCCTGCGATCAGGGTCTTATGATCAGTACATATGGGACCGTATCCATACGCTGGCGTGATAACGACTTCCTTATCACACCGACCAACGTTCCCCGCTGGGGTCTTCAGATAGGCGATATTGTACAGATAAAAGGAGGAAAGCGGGAACCCGGAAAGATCCCAAGCAGGGCAACATGGTTGCATCAGGAGATTTACAGGAGAAACGTTGATGTCAATTCTATTATTCTTACACAGTCGCCTTATCTGATGGCCTTTGGAGTTACAAATACCCCGTTGAATGTCAGAACTATTCCGGAAAGCTGGATCTTCCTGCAGGATATTCCTTCCCTGCCTTTCGGGGCACACTTTATGGGAAGAATAGATATTCCGAAATTAATATCTTCAGGTACACCGTCAATAATTATTCAAAATGATTCAGTTCTTATTACAGGTGATAAATTGCTTCAGACATTCGATCGCCTGGAAGTGGCCGAATTCAGTGCTAAGTCGATTGTGATGGCGAAACCAATTGGTGAATTGCTGCCCATAAGCGACAACCAGGTAGATGAATTAAGAAAGGTTTTTCTGAAAAAATAGCCATTTAACTCCGGCTTTCAATCAGAGTTGAGAATCAAAAGAATAATCACCGGAACCTGTGGTAAAAACGGCATACCCATTCTCCATCTTTTGAAAACTCACACCGCCTTTATCATTTATTTTCTTACCGCTTTCAGTTACGTTTTTTGCTTTTAATGCCGGAACATAAACAGTAGCTGTACTTCCAACCGGAACCTTAATATCCAATTTGAAACTGCCAGCATTCTTTTTCCAGCTTACAGCTGCCATTCCATTGGGAGTTTCATTTGAATAGGAAGCAAATGTAACATCTCCTGCCGGGCGGGGTTTAAAAATAATATTCCGATAGCCAGGAAGCAGTGGGTCAGTATTCATGCCGGCAAGCTCCCTATAGAACCATGTGATAGCTCCACCGAACATTGGATGGTTACGAGAACCACTGCCATCCCATTGTTCCCAGGTTGTGGTGGCACCCTGTTCGATCCACCACCCAAATGAGGGCCGTGTTTTTTTGTTCATAGCCTCAAAGGCAAGATCCTGCATGCCGTTTTCTGCAAGAACTTCAAAAAAGAACTGGGTGCCAAATATTCCAGTATCCAGGTGACCGCCATTAGCAGCGATATCTGATTTAAGTGAAGCAATTACACTTTGTTTCTGGTCCGGTGGTATCCCCATTTTCAAGGCAAAGATATTTCCGCCGTAAGGTCCATACGTCCCTTTTTCCTTATTATAGAATTTATTCTGAAAGGACTTTTTCGTTTTTTTCGCGAGGCCGGCATATTTCTTTGCTTCATCTTTATAACCAAGAACCTGAGCAGTTCTTGAAGTAAAATCTGCACATCTCCAGAGATAAAAAGTATGGACCAGATTATCCGGAGGCAACTTGTCAGGAACAGCCCAGTCTCCAAGGTTCAGCCATTGATTTGGATTCGCAGGATCCGGAGCCTGTGAGAACATAATCCCTTCTTTGTTTGTCCATGTGAGCATATACCGGATGTATTCTTTCATCCCTTCGTAATTATTCTTGAGCATATCGATATCTCCGTAATGCAGATAGAATTCCCATGGCATTATGTTCATAGCAGCGCCCCAGGCTACTCCTCCTCCGCATCCTGGTTGCCATGGAGCTCCGTTAGGGACATAACCAGTCTGCGGATTCTGGGCACCGAGTATATCCTGAATCCATTTTGTGTAAAATGCAGTTGCATCAAAATTGTGCATTACGGTTACACAGGAGACTTGCCCGTCACCAGTATAAGGTGAACGCTCACGGTGAGGACAGTCACTTGCTATTCCTCCGTGCATATTATCTTTCTGGCTGCGCACCCATATCTGATTAATCTTATTAAATAAAGTATCTGAAGATTCAAATTTTCCAGTGGTCTCAATGTTTGTATATACTGCCTCGGCCATTAGCTGTTCAGGTTTTAATTCCCCAGGCCAGCCAGAGATCTCTGCCTCTCTGAATACAAACCAGGTAAATCGCGCAGCGTACGATTCCGGACCACCTCCTTTCAGGGTGTAAGAATTGTCTCCCACAGGTGATTCACAGATGTATTTGATATTAATTTTTCGCCCCGCTTCACCTGTTACATTAATCAGATGGAGCCAGCCTGATATTTCCTGTCCGAAATCAACCCTGTATTTCCCTTCTCCCAAAGACTCAATTTTTGCGGGCACCAGTTTTTCCATTACCCTGTCGGCAGGAGACATGTGTGCCTTCATTTTACCCTCAGGAGCCTTCCTGACAGCAACCTGTTTCCACCCTGAATCATCAAAACCGGCACTGCACCAGCCAGGTTGCTCCAGGCGTGCGTCATAATGTTCGCCGCCGTAAACAAGGTCCATAACGATCGGACTTTTTGATGCTTTCCAGCTCCGATCGCTTATAATGATATCTTCGGTGCCATCGGTATAGGTAATATATATTTGACCCAAAAACCTTGGAGAACCATAGGATTGGGTCCAGTTTATCGGAGCGTTATAAAATCCATTTCCAAGTATTGCCCCAATTGCATTTTCTCCTTTTTTCAACAAATCTTTTATATCATAGGATAAATACATTACCCTGTATTCCCTGAAATTGTCGGGTATAGGAATATAGTTTTTTTCCAGTCCCGGACGTTTTCCATATGCAGTGAGGTTGGGTACTAAAACATCTTCACTCACCTTTTTCCCATTCAGATAAAGTTCGAAATAGCCAAGCCCGGTAACAAATGCACGGGCTGAAGCTATTTCCTTATTAATGATAAATGATTTTCGCAGCATAGGTGCAGGAGGAGGTAACTCTTGTTTACCTGGTACCTCTCCTTGTCCTGTCCTTGCAGGTTTGGGTAATGCAGCTTCTTTCTGCCAGGGCGCTCCGATCCACAAAGCTTTCCATTCTTCAGGTTTCAGCAACCCCATGCTCCAGAAGGCAGGTTCACTCCATTCTGATACGATACCATTTTTATCCCATGTTCTTACCTGCCACCAGCAATCCTGCCGGGTTAATAATGTTTTGCCATCATAATGGATATTAGTAGACTGATTTGAAACAACTTTACCGCTATTCCATAAATCGGCCTGACCATTAAGCAGTTTTTCTTTTGTTCCGGCGACCCGGATCTCCCAGGCAGTCTGAACCTGACCACGATCACCTTCAGCAGCAATATTCACCCAGGATAGTCGGGGATTCTGTACGTCTACAACCTGGGGATTCTTCAGATATTCACATCTTAATCTGGTTGGGGAAATTTTTGCTTCAACCTTTGTAATCAAGGAAGTAAATAAAATGAGGAAAAGAAGGTATTTCTTCATATTTTAAGTTTTTTAGAAATCTGAATGAATGCAAATGCCAATTAGCCTGACCACTTCCCAACGCAGTAAAAACTGATAACAACGATTTTGGCGTATTAAAATTGTTTATTCGACGTGAAAAGTGGTTATACAAATTTATCTTTTAAATTCAATTTAATAATTGTGAAGCCGACAAAACAACTCCTCAAAACTTAAGCTTCGATTTTCAATTATAATCTGCTCAAGATCCGGATACGTTAAAGATTGGAAATAAATTAACTGCAAGACAATGATTAAGGCTGGGGGATGTAATTATTTACTCCTGCTTCTTACAGTTATCACCTGCTTTTTCCATGATGAAGGTGAAACAAGCATCTCAGTACCGCGTGATTTTACTCCACCTGTAACAAGGTAATTCAGTAAGGGAGAAGAAGTGCCGCGTGTACGCACTGCCTCTGAATTGAATAAATCAACATTGGGTATCTGTTCATCCAGGGCGAGCAATATATAATGATCATAACCGAAAGGCGGTGCAACTCTGAATAATTGGCGCCTGCCCAGAAATATGGTATCAGGCAATTCATCACCTATAGGATAGTGGTTTTCAACATTCGACAGAGGAAACATCAGGGTACTTTTACCCCTGCTGTCGATTGACGAAACATAAACAAATCGTCTGGAACCGTCCCAGTTTTTTGAATTAACGGTGTCCTTTACCAGGATAAGCCCATAGATTTCATTCCCCATAATACTGCCGGATGAAACGACTTTTCCTGTAGCAGCGTTTCGCAAAGCCAGGTAATAGGGGAATGTACCATCATCAGGAGGTGAAGACAGGGTTAGCCATGCCTTTATTTTTGCAATACGATAGGAGTACTCCATTAACGTATCAGCAGCTTTTTTCAAGTTGTCAGGTTCCTCGCTTAACTTGACAAAATTTGTCCTTACAGGAAATACTGTTAGACTATTAACGGTCGGTGGGGTAGTGGTGATAAAAGCATATTCGATAGCGCCGTTGTTGAACCTGCCGCTTAGCACATAATCAGCTTCAGCTGAATTCTGAGTCACGGAAACAGATGAATTACTTTTATACAGTTTATTAAGGATAATACTAAGACTTTTAAATGCAGGCAGAGATAGAAACATCTTACCTCCTAAAGGCAGAGTCTGGTGAACTAAAGAACCCGATAACCCTTTTCCCAAGACTGTTGATTCTCCGGTATCTTTATGTAACATCCAGTTTTTGCCGTTATAAAAAACCGTAAGAATGCTATCGTCAATAGCAGGGTCAGTTATAAGTTTTATCCTGTTATTGGATTTTAAAGTGCTGTAAAATGATTGTGCTGAGACCATTAATGCATTATAATCATCTTCGGATGAAGGGATATAAACTTTGAGGGCATTTTGAGCTTCCAGTGCCCATTCAGTAACCTGAAACATATCTCCCGCCTTTATCTTGTTGAAGTCCCCTTTGATCACCTTTGCCAGTGAACTGTTAGCACCGTTTACCTGGATAACCTGGATCAGAAGGGTATCCCGGTCATATATTTTCGTCAGTTTGCAGTTCGTCCTGATGCCTGAAATATACCCGCCCTGAAGGGTAATACTGTCTCTGTCTTCGTTTTTCAGGACAGCAACTGTAAATGTATTTGGGACTGATTCGCGTGGCAATCCGGTAAGAGTGGAATTCTTCCTTAGATCATTTCCTTCAAAAACGGGTTCCTGCAATTTGCCGTTATACCTGATAATAGCACGGGTACTTTCAATTATTTTAATAGCAGGGGCATTGGCGGGCAACGTCATTAATGCCTGAATCAATGCATAGGTGAAAGCTCCGTGAGGATTTCCATGTTCATCCACCTGCTCTTTGGCAGTTTCTTCATCCTGAGCCGCCGAAATAATCAATACGTTTTCAGATACCAGGTCATGGGGGATTACAGGATCATTCACCCGGGCATTGGGAACAGGTGCCAGGTACCTTGATTTCGGTTCATGGTCAGCCAGCCCCCTGCTTATCGAACCGCTATGGCAGCTATCGAAGATAGCGGTCAGAATTACACCTTTTTCTGAAAGCTGGTATAACAGCTCATTAATTTCTTTGTCCCGGATATCCGCTGCCCCAAGGTAAGCATCTGAAGGGACAATAGTTTCATCTTTTTGATCAGCTTCACTGCTGGCAATATTCCTGATCTGTGAACCATGTCCGGCGTAATATATAACCACTATATCACCCTTTTGTGAAGTCTCTGTCAGGCGTTTTATGCTGTTAATAATACTTTCCCTAGTCGCTTTTTCATTGGTAAGAAGGCTAATATGATCTTCGCCAAACCCGTATTTTGCCTCAAGCAATGTTTTGATTGATATAGCATCATTTACGCAACCATCCAGATTGATCCATGAAGTCCTTCCCGAGTTAACTTCGGTAACATTCGCGGGCAGGTATATATCAATTCCAACAATTAAAGCCCGCTTAATTCCTTCCGCAAATAATGAGCCGGAAAGTAATGTAAATAACAGGATGAATGAAAAGGAAAAAAGCTTATATGGGTTTTTCATAAATGTCGTTGTCTTTTTTGTATGAATTAACTCAATTCAGACTTTTATTAAACTCACTTTTATGAGCTGGCATTATTTAGCCTTCGTTTTACTGGATTTACCAGACTGAGGAATGCTGGCCCCTGCCTGTTCTAAAATTCCTATCGAGTTATCAAACAACATTTTCTGCACAAAATTTGGCCGGGAAGATTCATTAACTTTTACCACAATGTTATACATTCCCTGCCCGTAAGAAGGTTTTATCTGACGTTTCGAATCATAATAATAACCGAACGAACGGGGAACAAGAAATGACCTGCCTATGATGGTGTCATTCTTTACATTGGCATAGAACTTATCGTGGGCAGGATCTGTTTTGTCCAGAGGTATATTACGGAGAGTAAGGTAGAATTTCCCGAGCGGGACATCATCACAGATGACTCCTTCACGGGTCACATATGAAGAAGTGAAAGTGATCTCAAAGTCCATGTTTAAAGTCGGGTATTCCGAAACCATGCCCCATGAGAATGGCTGATACCATTTCTTTGCCATGATCTTGGCTTTCGCGTAATTTACTTTCAGTTCGTCGAGTTTCAGTTTAAACATGGAATTGTTTATGATTTCATATGCATTATTTTCATCTACCCTGAATTTTGCATATACAGCAGTATCGGTCTTCCCGAGGTTATCTGTAACACGTCTCAGAAAAGTAAACCCGGCGAACTGCATACCGGTGGGATCTAAAGCGCTGCTTTCGGAGATCTGGTCATAAAAATAACATTGCCCTATCGAATTCTGATAGCTGGCTGAATATTTGTTTTTTTCTTTATCCACAAGTGAAATAACCCCGTTTGCTGCTACAGAAGCTACTTTCCCTATAATATCCACCATGCCTCTGCTTTTAGATTCTGAGGCGAGTTCAGGCGTATTCTGAGGCTGCATGGTTGCATATTTTATAAGGTTTGCATCTTCTTTAACCTTAAGCGCCACCGATTCGCCTTCTACTTTGGAAGAATACTTGTTGGTGGCGCAACCCGAAAACAGGATTGCAAATCCAACAAGAAAAACGGCTAAATGGAATCCTTTAATGCCAAAGGAAAGAGTGAATATTTTCATCATTCAGATAATTTCTGACAAAATAATGGTATTTTATAACTTTCTTCCAGATGCGTCTGCCAATAGTCTGCCTCTCTATTTCTTAAAGTAAAAATCACCCGTTAATTGTGACCATTCCTGCGGACTTTGTGCCCCGTTGCTGCGTTTTTGAACCTGAACCCGTGTCTTTTTAAATACACTCTCAATCGGTTGTGGAATAGTCATTTGCTTAACTAATTCCTCCGTAAACAGTCCGTTTTCCCCGCTTCCGTCTGATGCAGTTGAACCTTCTGAGGTTGCAAATGATATTATTGTTCCGCTTGTTGGATTTATTGCTCTAAATCCACCTTCTCCACCTCTTGTCCAACTTCTGAAAGGGTTACTTCTACACGCGTCTAATATTACAATATTTACATTATTGGGATATTTTTCAAATTCCTCAATGACATAATTAACCTGAATTGCCTCAAATTTGCAATCATTTTTATCATTTAATTTAGCGTCAGTCGGTATTAAGTAATTTATCCCGTCGACCTGTACTCCATGACCTGCATAATAAAACAGGGCAATATTACAATAAGGCAGCTGTTTACTAAAATCTCTGACAGCTTGTTCCATTGATTGTTTATTTGCATCAATTCGTTTTATTACTTCAAATCCAAGACTATGCAAAGTTTCTGACATTAAATTAGCGTCATTTGCCGGATTTTTCAGAGTCAGGCCGACACCATAATTTGAATTACCGATTACCAGAGCCAATCTTTTTTCCTTGGTAATTACAGGATTATCGTTTATCACAACAGCATTATTTTCCGCTTCTGATTGCCTGTTCACATTAAAAGAGAGAGAACCTGTATTATTCTTTATATCAGTGGCTTTTACAGTAATAGTATTTTCACCGACGGCAAGTTTTACATCTTGCTGAAAATCCCCGTTTCCATTTACCTTTGCTTCTATTCCATTTATGGTAACTTCATAAATTCCATTGTCGGCGGATACTTTCCCCTTGACTGCTATTTCTTTATTTGCCTCAATTATTTCTACACCCCTGCCGACAGATGGTTCGTAAATGGTAATTTGCGGTGTGGTATTATCTGCAATATTATTTTGTGTTTCTATATAAGATACTTTTAAATAGTCAGCCTGAATAGTCAAACCACCTCCGCAATAAAATCCAACCTCATCTCCATAAAATGACTCGAAAGGAATAGAGGAAATGAAATGTTCATTAATGAAAAAGTAACATTTATCATCCACTTTTCTAACCGTCAGCTTATTCCAATCAGATTTGTTTACAAAACGTGCAGGAGCCCAATCTTTATAATTTATAAAATTACTCCCGGGTGTATCCTTTTTTTGTATTTTAAAAAGACCACGGTCATCAATAAAAAAGAAATATCCTTGTGAATTTACATCTTTATAACCCCAGATCAGCGCAAAGGCTTTAAATACTGAACCACCGGAATATTTTATTCGCGTCTCAATTTCCCAATTTTTATTCTGATTAAGATCCAGAACAGGTATGCATTGTAACCCTATATTATTTTTATCTGGAACTTTTATTTGAAAATATCCGTTTTTTATTTTATAATCAGCTGAATTATCTGATGAATTATTTAATGTCCATTTATCGCTATTATTATTAAAATCCTCATTAATAACATTTTTCTTTTTATTCTCAGGATAATCATTATAATTTGATTGCGAAAAAGATACAATTGCTGAAACGGGGAAAAGTAAAGCAATTAATAGTACTTTTTTCATGGCATAATCTTTAAAAACTCCCCTTTCTCAAGGCACCAATTTACAAAAATAAATTTTCTTTACCATTGATAGTTCTTTTAAAAATATCTCTTTAAGCAAATACAAAAGCCAGAAGCATTGTCCGCATCTGGCCTGATCATATTAACCAATCCTGACCGAATTAATTATTTATTCCTAAGTTATTTGTGCTAATCTCAACCTCCCCGGCCAAAAGTGGTCAAGGTGTCCGTTTTTTGCAGCTCGACAATGAACTTGTTCTAATAAAGGATAAACTCATTGATTTACAACAACAGACATCCCCTTTCAAAGTTTACATTCAGAAGGAACTTATAATGTTAGAGAACCTCCTGGAGTATTACAGGAAGTCAGACAGTGCCACCATAAAGAAGATACCTGGTTGCATCTTTTCCGAATAACTCGTTTTAAAGCACAGGGCATAGAGCACAGCGGAAGAAGGTGGGAGTGAGAGGCGCAAGGCGCAGGACGCAGGGCTCAGTAGGGAAAGACATTTTACGACTTTTGGATCTCATTACTGCAAGATTGCCGGATAATAAACCCGGTGAGGTTTTGTAAAATTAGAAAAAAAGAAAGAGGTCGCAATTGACCTCTTGTCTCGTTCAGCACCCAGCCCTTTGAAAGTGCAGCAGATTGAAAGAACTATTTATGCAAATTGTTGTTTAATCAATAGATATAGCCTAAAAAAATAAATCAGGAGGTTTTAGAATGAATTATGATGATACCGTATCAACGGATGTATTAATAATCGGAGGTGGTCCTTCAGGGTTAGCCACTTCTATTCATCTTGCTGATATATTAAAACAAAGAGGACAGGTCGGAAGAATATTACTGATAGAAAAAGGCAGTTCTATCGGTAGTCATATACTTTCGGGTGCAGTGATTAAACCATCTGTTTTTAAAGAATTATTGCCAGAAGCAGATTTCCAGGAGATCCCATTTAATGCCAAAGTAAATAAAGACCGTACAGTTTTTCTTACAGAAAATAGAGCATTTATCCTGCCATTTCACATGCCATACATGAATAATAATGGCAATTACACAGCCTCATTAGGACAAGTATGTAAATATTTAGCCATAAAAGCCGAAGAAAGGGGAGTAGAGATATATACCGGTTTTGCCGTGGATGAGATTTTGTACAAAGACGGGAAAGTTATAGGTGCCAAAACTAAAGATACCGGGTTGGATCATAATGGACATCAACTAGATAATTTTCAGGCTGGTAACCGTATTGAAGCCAGGATTACCATTTTTGCCGAAGGAACCCGTGGCAGTTTAACAAAAATGCTTATTAAAAAATTTAATTTGGATAAGGATAGCAACGAGCAAGTTTACTCTTTGGGTTGCAAAGAACTATGGAGCGTTCCTCCGGGTAATATTGAGGCCGGTCAGATTTATCACACTATGGGTTATCCTCTCAACAATGATGAGTTTGGAGGAGGATTTATCTACGGTTTAAACGATAATAAGGTGGCAGTTGGTCTTGTTGTCGGGCTTGATTATAAAGATCCAACTTTCGATGTCCATGATGCATTACAAGTATGGAAAACCACCTCATTTGTTTCTAAGATATTAAAAGGTGGTAAACTAGTGCAATATGGCGCCAAGACACTTCCTGAAGGAGGTTATTATGCTATACCCAGATTGATTGTCGACAATGCTTTAATCGTTGGTGATAGTGCAGGACTGGTTGCTATGCCCGCCTTAAAAGGAATACACTTAGCGGTTAGATCAGGCATGTTAGCCGCACAAACTATAGCCGATGCATTGTTAATTAATGATACCTCAGAAAAAAGCCTTCAGAAATACGAGACCCTTTTAAATAATAGTGCCATCTACAAAGAATTATATGCTGTTCGTAACTTCAGGCAAGGATTCGCGAAAGGACTGATCTTTGGAGGATTGCATTTTGGAACTCAGTTATTAACCGGAGGAGCAGGGTTCTTCGGCAGACTGAGTTCTCATGCCGACTATAAGACAACCCTTAAATTGAGCGAATTTAAAAAGAAACCATTCAAAGACCGGTTTAAGGGTAAACTGGAATTCGACAAAGTTCTGACTTTCGATAAATCAACTGATGTTTATCATTCAGGGGTATATCATGATGAACAACAGGTTGTTCATCTTCACATTAACGACAAGGAAAGATTTAATGCCGTTAACATTGAACAGTTTGGCGCACCTGAACAATTTTATTGTTCATCAGAGGTATATGAACTTCATACCAACAAAGCTGGTCAGAAAGAGCTTAGAATTCATGCTGAAAATTGCATGCATTGCAAAACCTGTGACATCAAATCCCCAGGCGAAGGAATTACCTGGGTAGTCCCCAATGGCGGTAATGGTCCGGATTTTCAAAATATGTAAAAATTAATAGAAATTGTTATAATGGCTTTGACGATAATAAGTTTAATCAAACAAGTCCCGCTTCCAAGTGAAATGAGAATGGGTGAAGATGGACTGATGGACAGAACAAAAGCAAAATCAATTATTAATATTGATTGTCAGTTTGGACTTGAAGCCGGGTTGCAACTAAAAAAACAGCATCCTGATGCACGATTAATAGCATGTTCCATGGGCCCTAAATCATTTGAGACTGCGCTCAGAACTGCCGTCTCAATGGGCTATGACGAAGCATTCCTTTTATCTGACCGTAAACTCGGTGGAAGCGATACTTATGCTACTGGACTTGCAATTTCTACCATGCTTAAGCACTTAGGATTTACTAAAGACTCCAAAGACCCATTTATTATTTTAGCCGGAAGACAAACAAGTGATGGTGATACAGCACATGTTCCATCACAGGTAGCGGAGAGCATAGGAATTCCTCAAGCCACATTTGTTGAGAGTATAAAATCCGATGGAGCTGGCTATGTAACTGCGAAGAGGATTATAGAAGGAGGATTTCAAATGATGAAACTACCATTGCCTTGCGTAATATCATTGACACCAACAGGAATTCCGCCAAGGAAACCTTCATTGAGTGGAGCCATTAAAGCCCGCACATTGAAAATTACAACTTTCGGAATTGAAGATATTGGTTTAGGAACCGAGAAAATCGGAATTAACGGATCGCCGACTATTGTTGCAAAAGTAGTGAATATCGTAAGTGAACGCCCACCAATTACAATGTCAGAAGGCCATAATGAAGTTACTTTAGTTGATAGTTTAATAGCAAATTTAAATAAAGGCGGAAATGTTCCGGAAAAGAAGGAGAAAGCCGCTAAAAAGGAAATTGAGCGACCTGATTTCCCTGATAAAGACTTCAGAAACGGAGCAAGAGGGATTCTTACGTGGGCTGAAGTAACTAATGGAAAAATCTCCAGACCCTCCATTGAACTTTTAACACCGGCCCGAAATCTGGCAACACAGTTAGGTGACGATACTAAAGTAATGACATTAGTGATTGGGAAAAATGTTCGTCCCTTTGCGCAAACACTTATTGAACATGGTTCTGATGAGGTTATTCTCGTCGAAAATGATAAGCTTGAGGAATATCTGGTTCTTCCATTTTCATCGATTTTTGCACAGGTGATTAAAGAGAGGAAACCAGAAATTGCTCTTTTTGCTGCAACTACCTCAGGAAGAGAACTTGCTCCCAGAATAGGAATGAAAACTGATAGTGGAGTGACAGCAGACTGTACTGGACTTGAAATTGGAGAGTATATAGATAAAAAAGAAAAGGTGATTTATAAACCCATTCTTGAATCACGGCGGCCTACCTATGGTGAAAGCAAGCTTGCAACTATTCTTGGTTTTGTTTGTCCTCAAATTTCAACAGCCAGGGCTGGAACATTTGAGGTTCCAATACGAATGGAGGGAAGACATGGGATTGTTTCAAGTTTCAACCCTGTTTTAAATGATAAAGATTTTGTTGTTGAAATACTTAAAACAGTTAGAGGGGAAGGAGGTTTACAAAATCTCTTCGATGCTGATATCATAATTTCAGGTGGAAGAGGTACTACTATTGATAATTTAGGTCTGATAAAAACACTTGCAGAAGAATTAAAGAATCAAGGTGTAAATGCTGAATGGGCATGTAGTCGTCCTGTGGTTGATGAAGGTGTTGCCGAGTATGCAAGACAAATTGGACAAACAGGGAAAACTATTCGCCCTAAAGTATATGTTGCCATTGGTGTCTCGGGTGCAATTCAACACATTGCAGGTATGAAAGAATCTGAAAAAATTATTGCCATAGACCACAATCCAAAAGCACATATATTTCATAATGCAGATTTCGGAATTGTAGGTGAATACGCTGATATTATACCGGAATTAATTGAAAGAGTTAAAGCTGGCTTTAAATTCGGTATAGAGTCAAAGAAAAATTAGAAGGTAAATTTAAAGTCTTTTATAATAGTCCATTTTATACCATACTTATCCTTTTTGTAAAATCGTCATCCTAATTCTTGATTTACCAGACTGATTCTAAATGTTGGATGAATTCTCATTCATTGTTTTTCTATGATTAAATATGAAATGATGTGCAGATAAGGAACTTGTTCTTTAATAAGATAAACACAATGAACTTAAACAACATATATCACCTTTCAAGATTTACATACAAAGGAATTTAATGATTTCAGATTTGTTGGAAGTATTGTATTTAGGTTATACAGAGTCCATAGAGAATCAGTAGAAGTAGATATATTTACTGATGCTCAATATTGTTCAATTGACTTTAGATAACGATTTTCTTTATTTCCCGTTTATTATGACCGAATGACTTATGCAATTAACGATTCAGGTTTATGTTATTTACCAACAACTTAATTGCTGCAATCAGTTGAAAAAATTACATTTGGACTCCCTGTTGCATCTATTGACATATCTACGGGCGGAAATGTGGTTTCCCAAACACAAACCTTGTTAAGAGTTGGCATATCATTGATAAACAAACTTGTCAAAGGGTATGAATTTTTCAAAGCTGCATTATGGGAAATGTCAAGACTTGTGAGCAGGTTGGCTCCACAACTTAGCGTTTGAAGCCCTGGATTCTTTGTAACATCCAGGTTGGTCAATTTATTATGGTCACATTTGAAACGCCACATTAGGAAATTATTTGATATATCCACGCTGGTAATCTCATTCTGTGAACAGTATAATGTAGACAATGCCTGATTTTTTAAAACATCAAGACTGCTAAGATTATTGTAGTCACAATTCAATTCTTCTAAGGTGGAGCATCCCGGCAGATCCAATTGTGTTAATTTGTTGTGATTGCAATCGATACTGTGTAATGCAATATCCCCGGTAAGATCCAGGGTTTCTATTAAACCCGCTGTCGCGATACCCCAACACTCCAACTCTCTCAATACAGGAAGATTCGAAATATTTAAGTGGTGAAGCTGAGTGGGACCGTTACACCAAACAACCTCAAGCAACACATTATGGGAGAGATCAAGATTTTCTAAAGGGAAGTTAGAACTGATATCCAAACATTCCAAAGCACTGCAGCTTGAAAGATCCAAAGATGGAATTTGGTTATAACCGCATAATAATATTTTTAAAGCAGTATCGCCCTTAACATTCAGTGTGGTTATCTGGTTATGGTCACAATAAATGTAATACAAAGTTGATTTTCCTGAGATATCCAGAGAAGTTAATTTATTTTCATAGCAACCGAGAGTAACAAGAGGATTTTTTGATAGATCCAGGCTGGTAATCTCATTCTGTGAACAGTATAATGTAGATAATGCCTGATTTTTTGAAATATCAAGAGCAGATAACTTATTCTGTTCACATGATAAAAACACAAGGTTTTTATTCATTGATACATCAAGTGATGTTATCATGTTGCCATCACATGTAAGCGTATCCAGATTTACAAATGATTCTATACCCGTAAGGTCCGAAATAAATCCATTGACTATTCTCAGAGTTTTAACAGCTGAGGCTTCTGCAGAACTGATATTCCCATCTCCATCAGTATCAATTCCCGCTTTGATAAGGAATTTCTTAAAATTATTGTCGGGAATAGCTATTGGATCAGATGTCTGCTTTTTACATTGTGTTAATACAAGGAAGACCGGCAGGATCAGTAAAAATTTAAGGTTAGTTTTCATGACTACGAGTCTTTAAGATTGCTTGAGCATTAACTGTGATGTTAAAGATAAACAAAAAAAATCCTTTATCCTCTATTAAAAGGTCGAAAAACTCGTTTTAAAGAACAGGGCTCAGGGCACAGAGTTCAGTTCAGGAAAGACAATTTGCAATCATCAGTCGCATTACTTGAAGAAGCAAGGATAATAAACCCTGTGAGGTTTTGGGAAGTTCCAAAAAAAACAAAAATTACAACCGGCTGAGCAACATTTTATTGCCAAATCCCTTTCTAAAAACCCTACTGTGGTTTGGATAAATTTTAGGGAAATAAACCTTTAACATGTCAGGTGATGGCTTCAGGGTATTTCAATTTCTGTAGGATCATCTGGACTTTCTGCAAGAAACCATTCATCATTAATAAATGTATCATTTGTTATTCGATCGATGGTTACCTTCATATATTTTCCCTCTGCAGAAACTGCGATTTCCCCGTTTGGAAGAACAATTTCTGCGGTACCTTCAAAAGTACGGGTTCCTTCACTTGTAACACGTCCCAAAATTTTCAACTCCTGTCCAAGTGGTATAGGCTTCCTGAATTTGGTTTTCAATTCCAGCGTCACGCCCCATATTTGTTCATTTTTTCCGTTGCAGATAGATCTGGCAATTGTTTCGTCAAGAATGGTCGCTGCTATACCTCCATGCATTCGTCCCGGATAACCCTGGTGTTGCTCTGATGGATTGATCAAAGCGACCAGTTCTTTGGCATTGGTTTCGTAAAATTTTGCGTGCAGCCCAAAATCATTCTTTTCACCGCATACAAAACACATCTTCGAGATGTGCTGCTTTTTCAGTACTTTATGTTTCACATTACCCAGTTTTGTACTAAAAATAAGAATTTATATTGAGAGTCAATTTTTTCTGTGAAAAAGAACTTAAATTAACGTTTTACAAGTAAACAAACATTTCATTTTAAGATTTCAATTTATTGTCATGAAAAGTATTTCAAGAAAGCAATTTTTACTGCAGTCGGCTCTTGGCCTGGGCTCGGTGATGTTATTTTCAGGATTCGATTTTACTTCAACAAAAAGAGATAGTGACTTTGTTATTGGAAAAACAGCCTTTGGAAAAGTACGAGGTAGAAGGGAAAGAGGTGTGAATATTTTTAAAGGGATACCCTATGGCGGTAGCGTTTCGGGCAATTATAGATTCGCACGTCCGGCTCCGCTGGAGCCATGGAAAGGAGTAAAAGATGCAATAAGGCTTGGAACTCCTGCAATGCAGAGTCCGAAAACTGTCTATGGCATTGATGAACCGCAACCAGGTGAAGACTGTCTTTTCCTGAATATCTGGACCCCAGCTAATGATAATAAAAAACGTCCTGTGATGTTTTATAATCACGGAGGGGGATTCAGCACAGGCTCCGGAGGAAGTGCCGGTCAGGATGGTGCCAACCTTGCAAGATATTTTGATGTTGTGGTTGTCGAAACAAATCACAGGCTGAATATTTTTGGATATCTCTATCTTGGCGATGTGGCAGGAGAGGACTACAAAACCTCGGGCAATAATGGAATGCTGGATATTGTTGACGGACTGAAATGGGTAAATCAGAACATTGCTGAGTTTGGAGGTGATCCCCACAATGTGATGATATGGGGTGAATCGGGTGGAGGAGCAAAAACTTCCTGTCTGTATGCTATGCCTTCTGCTGCTGATTATTTTAACAAGGCTTCAATCGAAAGCGGGCCCGGGGTAATGATGACGCCTGTTGAAACAGCCATTGAAACAACCAACCTTCTCTTTAAGGAACTGAATATTTCGCCGAAAGAATGGCACAAACTTCTCGATCTGCCGGCTGACAAACTTTTTGCAATACAACCTCAGCTGATGAAGGCAGCAGCTGCAATGACAGTAGCAAAGACCAGTTCATCTCAGCCAAGAGGAATAGGCTCATCAGGAATCGGAGGATTCTCACCCGTTGTTGACGGAATAGTTCTGACAAGTCATCCGTTTAGTCCTGCCGCCCCTGCGATATCAATAAATAAGCCTCTCATGGTTGGTTGGAATGAGGATGAATATACATTTTTTGCCACCTCTTCCGGAGATATGTCCGGATGCCAGTTGCAAGACTTCGATGCTTTGTACACAAAACTGGAGCCGCAATTCGGAGAAAATACATGGAAAATAGTGAAAACATACCGTAGCTCAAGGCCGAATGCATCTCCATCATCCATTTTCGTTGAAATAATGTCAGTGACTATTATGGGGTTGGGTTCAATTGAAATTGCAGAAAAGAAGACAAAACAAAACGCGGCACCCGTCTATTTGTATAATTTCGGATTCAAGTCAGGGCTGAAGGTACCCAATACTGATTTTCCAATGGGAACAGCACATGCTATGGATATTGGATTTAAGTTCAATAATGTAAGGCCAGAAATGCCCGGACAGTATCTGGCAGGTGACAAGCCTGAGCGATTTAAAACTTCATTGAATTTTGCCTGGCTCTGGACCAGCTTTGCGAGGACAGGGAAACCAGGTGTAAAGGATCAGCCGGAATGGCCTGCTTATGATCTTGTCAAACGACCAACATACAGGATAGATACAGAATGTGAAGTTCTATACGATCGTAATAAATATGAACGTGAACTGTGGGCTTCACTGGGTTATTTAGGCAGTCAGGATTAAGTCATAAAAACAAGAGGAAAAACATTCAATATATTTTGCTGATAGGGCCGGAAACATTCTTTTTCCGGAATTGTTTCATACAAATGGCAAGGATATTCATCACCGGTTCATCGGATGGTCTTGATAGCATGGCTGCAAAGTTGTTGATCAATCAGGGTCACCGTGTCGTCCTGCATGCACGCAATGCTGAGAGGGGAAGGCAGGCACTGGAAAAAGTGCCGGGGGCAAAGAAAGTTTTGATAGGTGATCTTTCGAATATCGAAGAGACTAAACAGCTGGCTGCGGAAGTTAATGCAACAGGCCATTTCGATGCAGTTATCCATAATGCCGGAGTCTACCAGGTACCAAACAAGCTGATTTTTGCTGTCAACACTCTTGCACCATATATTCTGACTTGTTTGATTCAAAGACCTGAACGCCTGATTTACCTGAGCTCGGGACTGCATTTGCAGGGTGATCCCGGGTTGAAGGATTTTTCACATGACACAAGCCGGTATGGTTACTCCGATTCCAAACTACATATTGTAATCTTGTCTATGGCTGTCGCCCGCAAATGGCCAGGTGTATATTCCAATGCGGTCAATCCCGGCTGGGTTCCGACAAAAATGGGTGGTAAGGGTGCGCCTGATAATCTTGAGAAAGGTGTAGAGACCCAGGCCTGGCTGGCTGTGAGCAACGATAAAGAAGCCAAAGTAAGCGGCAGATATTTTTACCATATGCGGGAAGAATATTTCCGGCCAGAGGCCGGTGATCCTGTTGTGCAGGAGAAATTTCTTGCTTTATGTGAACAGATAAGCGGGGTAGGGTTTCCGGCATAGTCTTAACAACAAACAATTTAACTTAGTTTTCTTTGGGAATGGATAGTTTTTGCCCTTTTCCTCCGAGGTAAATAGCAATTATAATCAAATCAGATTCTTCCTGATTTGTACCATTGTGATATATATCCATCACTTCGGCGTAAGTTGAATTTTCTTTAAATTTAATTAACCGATGATCCTCAAGCTCCACTGTCAATATTCCTTTTAATACATAAGCAAATACCGGAAACGTATGTTTGTGCCATCCAGTTGATTGTCCCGGATGGATAGTTATTTTCGACATTGTAATCTCCGGATCATTGAAATTGGGATAAGCAATTTTCTGTCCGATAGAAGTTGTATCAGTCTGTAACAGTTTTTCTATAACAATGCCACTTGAGTATTGCGACTTTGCAGACAAACTTAAGATCGCCAGGAGGACCGATGCTAATATGTACTTTCTCATAGTGATTGTTTCATTATAAACAGTTATTGCTGCTGTTTGCGGATGGGAATCATAAAAGCTATGAACGATTTTTAACTTTGTGTACTTTGTGCGTATTTTGTATACTTTGTGGTTAAATATTTTATTATATGGCAATATAGATGACCACTAATCCAACATTATTTCGTGAAAAGTCCCACTCCCAATTCTGTCCCGGGCGTTCCAGGCATCAATTGAAGATAATTGCGACTAGTTGGATCTTCATCTATTTGTAAGGTACCTTCCTTCTTAACAATTACATTTTTGCCAAATTTCAATTTAGCCGGATCAGCTTTTTCGCCAAAACCTGCAGATCCACCACCTTTATTAACCAGTTCGTTATAACCTGAAATCAGAGAGTTTGAAAGCGAGAACGATGCTTTTTCATCACTGTTTAAAATCCAAAAAACATTGGTGTTGTCAATAACATTATTGTAAAATTTTAAATCTTCGGCAGCAGACCATGACCAAACAGCTGCGCCATAATTACCAATAAAGAGATTGTGATGTACCTCACAATGTTCGGCAGGCCGATCAGAATGCCAGAATACAATTGCATCTTTACAATGATAAAAAACACAGTGATCAACTACTATTCCCTGTCCGCTGGCCAGAATTGCCAGATGGTTAGGAATTGCAACCTTATCCCCCACAAACAGGCACTGAGTAATTCTGAGATCATCGAGATTTCTGCCTTCTCGCACAATGGGATAATTTCGCCTTACCATTCCTTCCTTTGGCCTTTCATGAACCGGAGTACCTAAGACTCGCAGACCCTGAATGGTAACATAACTTGTTTCAATCTGTATTCCGTATGAAGCTCCGCCAAGTGGATCCTGGTTCCCATAAGGTTTAAAATCAAGAGGCATTGTTGATACAATTACCGGCATCATTCCAGGGTTCCAACCGGCATCATCCGGTAAAACTGTTGCACGGATAGTCAATCGTTCATCTTTAGAGAAATGCCAGTTCACAGGATGAAAGGTCACTGTGGCATCCAGCCCATATATACCTTCAGAAAGATAAATCGTAACAGCTCCTTTACCATTCGCATGATTGACCCTTTCAGCTGCTTCGTGCAATGTTTTCAATGGCTCTTCTTTCGAACCGACGCTATGGTCATTTCCGGAGTTTGCATTGACAAATAAATCAGAAATCTGTCCTTCAATAACAGGATTCATTACAAATACTATCAGTATTATAATGAATAAGTTTTTATATGTTTTCATAATCTTGATATTTAAAACTTTACGAGGTTCTGTTTTGTCAGTTCGGTATTACCATCTTCTACCCATCCATTTAATTTGTTCAAATTTTTTATCTATTTTATATTTGATTATTATCTGCAATAATACGCCAACATGTCGGAACGAGCAAACGTGTATGTTACGCACGTAAATGGTTAGAAATATTGATTATCAGTAAAATATGTATTTAAAAATATTTATAATTTTAATATCCTTATATAATAGTAATAACCTTATTTAATTATTACTCTCTTTTTGAGTTTAACACTTATATTTGCAGCAGCAAAATAATAATATGAAAGAACTTGATCTGAAATTCCCGACATGTCCGATAAGAAATGTATTAGGACGGTTTGCTGATAAATGGTCTTTGCTGATATTATGCAGCCTTCAGGCGCAGGACAAGATGCGGTATACGGAAATAAGTAAAGCAATACCCGATATTTCACAAAAGATGCTTACAAGCACACTGAAACAACTTGCACAGGATAACCTTTTGAAACGAAAGGCTTATGCTGAAATACCTCCACGGGTTGAATACTCGCTGACAGAACTTGGTATAAGTCTGATGCCGATAGTCGCGGAAATGATAGAGTGGGCTCAGGTGCATTTTGATGAGGTAACAAAATAATTCTCTAAGTATATTGTAAAAACAGTAATTGAAATAATTGAACATTCAATCACCTAATAACAAAAATCCGATATGAAAAGACTTATTTCATCCATCCTGTTTGTCTTTTGCGTTGTATTTCTGAATGCCCAGACAAACAACCGTGTCATCGATGTTGATGCATCAAATGTCCGTGGCAAACTAAACGATTTTTTCAACGAGTGTGTAGGCGCTGGCAGAGCAAATGAAGGTTTGCGGGCAGATTGGCAACGCCAACTCCGGTATGCAAAAGAACAGTTAGGATTTCGATACATACGCATGCATGGTTTATTGCATGATGATATGGGTGTCTACTTCGAAGACAAGGGTAAAATTGCTTATAACTGGCAATACATTGATGAGCTTTACGACTTCCTGTTGAGCATAAATGTAAGGCCATTTGTTGAATTAGGCTTTATGCCCAAAGCACTTTCAAGTGCCGACAGGACAGTTTTCTGGTGGAAGGGCAATATCAGTCTGCCTAAGGATTATGACAAATGGAGCAATTTAATTAAAGCTTTGGTGCAGCATTGGACGGACCGTTATGGGGAAGATGAAGTAAAACATTGGTACTTTGAAGTGTGGAACGAACCCAATCTGTCTTATTTTTTTAATGGGAATCAAGCAGACTATTTTCACTTATACTCTGTAACCGCAAATGCTATCAAATCTGTTTCCAAGAGCTACAGGGTGGGTGGTCCGGCCACAGCAGAACATACATGGATTACGGACTTTATAAAGTATTGTGTTGAGAATAAAGTGCCTGTTGATTTTGCAAGCACTCATGTATATGGAATTGAAAAAGGTTCGTTTGATGCTACTGGTATTCAGACTTACCTGAGCAAAAAGGATAGTTCTGTATGGGGAGCTGTCGTAGGTTCAAGGAAAGAAATAAAACAATCTCCGCTGGCTGACCTTGAATTGCACTATACTGAATGGAGTTCTTCATATACACCAACCGACCCTATTCATGACTGCTATCATGAAGCTTCTTATATCCTTGAAAAACTAAAGAAAACAGGTGATGCTGCCACATCTATGTCTTACTGGACTTTCACAGATATTTTTGAGGAAAATGGTCCAAGAATAACACCATTTCATGGTGGTTTTGGATTGATAAACTATGAAGACATCAATAAACCTGCTTTCTATGCTTATCAATTTTTGAACAGGCTTGGCAAAACGGAATTATCCAATGCAGATAACTCATCTTGGGCTTGCAAAGATATTAAGGGTAATGTACAGTTGCTACTTTGGGATTTTACAAATACTCGTCCAGATTCTCTGAGCGACCAGGTTTATTTTAAAAGAGATTTACCTTCAAATCAAAAAGGGAAAGTCATTATCAACTTTAAAAATCTTCCAGCCGGAAAATATGAAATGAATGTGTATCAGACCGGCTACAAGGTGAATGACGCATACACAACTTACCTCGAAATTGGAGCTCCTTCTCAGTTAACCAGAGAGCAGGTGCAAACCATAAAGCAAAAAACCAGTGGAGCAGCAATTATTCAAAAAACTATTGTCATCAGCGCAGGCAAAACATTTAGCGAAACGCTCGACCTTAGAGAAAATGATGTATTTCTTGTGACTATTAACAGAATATAATACGATATAATAGAAGGTTCCTGCAAGTTCCAAAAAAAACAAGAGGTCAATTTTGACCTCTTGTGCCTCTGTGTACCCGGAGCGGGACTTGAACCCGCACAACCGTAATGGTCACAGGATTTTAAGTCCTGCGTGTCTACCATTCCACCATCCGGGCGCTTTTGGGTGGGGCAAATTTAAAACAAAAAATCCTTAATTGAAACAGTTAACTGCTTAACGGATCAAAAATCTCTGTGGTTCTCGTATGTTTGTT
>PMIJ01000118.1 GCA_003157015.1 Bacteroidales bacterium | reverse complement strand
TTTACGGAAGAAAAAGATAAAAGGGAAAGTCCATAGAGAATTTTATACCACAAAAGTGCATAAAAAACAATGACCTTTAGGTCTTATTTACTTATCATGGAAATTATGTGTTGATAACAAAGGATTTAATTACTTTAGAGAAAATTTTATTAAATGCTGTTATATGAAAAGAACATCGATCTTAACACTATTAGTGATTTTGATAACACTCGGTATCACTGATGCTCTAATGGCACAGGAGTCACCACGATCGCGCGAATCATTTAACCAGGGCTGGAAATTCGTAAAATATTTCAATGCTTCGGTTGAATCTGTAGCTACAGACAGAGAACCTGAAAACCTTCAGCTGCCATCTGTAAATGACAATAGCTGGAGAACTCTTGATCTGCCCCACGACTGGGCCATCGAAGGTCCTTTCAGCGATACTTTGGAAAACAATACCGGACTTTTGCCATGGAAAGGTATTGGATGGTACAGAAAGCATTTTATTGTAAGTGAAAATGACAAGGAAAAACGCATCTATATAGATTTCGATGGTGCAATGGCAAATGCTAAAGTATGGCTGAATGGTAAATATGTCGGAGAATGGCCCTACGGATACACATCTTTCCGTCTTGATCTGACACCATACATCATTATCGGAAAGAAAAACGTCATAGCAGTACGGCTCGACACAAAGAACTGGGATTCAAGATGGTACCCCGGAGCTGGTCTTTACCGGAACGTATGGCTTGTAAAAACTTCCCAATTGCATATCGCAAATAATGGGGTATTCTGTAGTACTCCAGAAATAAAGAAAGAGAGAGGCATGCTGAGCGTTGAAGCTGAAGTGGAAAGTCACATAAATGAACCTCTGCCGGTTACAATAAAAGCACTGGTATATAAACTGAATGATAAATTTGAACTGTCCTCTGCCCCTGTTGCGGAATCAGTTGTTGTCACCGCAACTGTGCCGGCAATGAAGGATCATGACTTCAGGTTTGATATTGCTGTGAAGGACCCGGTTTTGTGGGACATAACTAAACCTGAACTTTACCGCGTAGCTGTTATCGTTATGCAGGGAACTACAGTGACTGACAGATATGAGACCAATTTCGGTTTCAGAACTTTGAATTTTACTGCCAGGGATGGTTTCCTTTTGAATGGCAGAAGAGTTGAAGTCAATGGTGTTTGTAACCATCACGATCTTGGAGCGCTGGGTGCCGCATTCAATACCCGTGCTGCTGCCAGGCAACTCGAGATACTAAAGGAGATGGGCTGTAATGCCATCAGGACAAGTCACAATCCGCCTGCTCCGGAACTCGTTGATCTCTGTGATAAAATGGGGTTCCTTATTCAGGTTGAATTTTCTGATACCTGGAGAATCGGCAAAAAAAAGGACGACTATAATGTTCTATTCAATGCATGGCACGTGGAAGACATGAAAGCGATGGTTCGCCGCGACAGGAATCACCCTTCTGTTTTTATGTGGAGCATAGGCAATGAAGTGCCTGATCAGCGCAATCCATATCTTGCAAAAGAGCTGAATGAAATAGTCAAATCAGAAGATAATACCCGACCCGTAACATCAGGTTGCAACGATTCCAACTCAGGTACCAATGGATTTCAGAAAACGCTCGATGTATTCGGAATAAATTATCATCTGGGTGACTATAAGAGGTTTTATGACCTGAAAGACAATGCCGATCAAGGACTTATATCAACCGAATCTGCTTCAACAGTAAGCTCAAGAGGCGAGTACTTTTTCCCGATTGTACAGGGTGACCTCAATAATAATCTTCCGGGCAAAGGAATCTTCCAGATAACATCCTATGATGTTGCATACCCGGGGTGGGCATCCACAACTGATCAGCAATGGACTCTTTTGGATAAGTTCCCGGCAGCTATGGGTGAATTCGTATGGACAGGATTTGACTATATTGGAGAACCAACACCATACTCAGGAGATCTGACAGGTCTTAAACCAGGCACCAGATGGTATGACGAGACAAAAAAGATGCTTGATAAGATGGGTGCTACGGAAGTACCTTCACGCAGCAGTTATTTCGGTATTATGGATCTCGCAGGATTTAAAAAGGACCGCTTCTACCTGTACCAGTCAAGATGGAGACCTGAGCTTCCTATGGCACATATTCTTCCTCACTGGAACTGGCCGGAAAGAAAAGGCCTGGTTACTCCGGTTCATGTTTATACTTCAGGAGATGAGGCTGAATTGTTCCTGAACGGCAAATCCCTCGGAAAAAAGAGCAAGCATCAGTATGAATATCGTCTCATATGGGATAATGTTATTTACCAGCCCGGTGAACTTAAAATAGTTGCATACAAAAATGGAGTCAAATGGGCCGAAGATAAAATGGTTACAACAGGCAAACCCTCGCAGCTTTCATGTTCTGCCGACCGCTCATCAGTTCATCCTGATGGTTATGATCTTGTTTTCATTACAATCAAGATCGAAGATGTTAATAAACTTATGGTTCCCCGCAGCAGCAACCTTGTAAATTTCAGCATTGAAGGTCCAGGGAAAATAGTTGCAGTCGATAACGGCGATGCAACAAGTCATGATCCTTTCAATGCATCATACAGAAAAGCATTCAACGGGATGTGTCTTGTAATAGTAAAAGCCGAAAAGGGAGCAAATGGTTCATTTAAAGTTAAAGCAGCTTCTAAAGGACTAAAAGGCTCGGAGGTTGCAGTCAGGATAGACCAGTAACAGTTGTTTTACAAATTATAATTAACTGCTGCTTCCAGGTAGAGTTTGTTCTCATCAACGCTATATGCAAGGCTCATTTTGTACATATGTATTAGGTCCAGCCCAAATGTTCACTGGCACAACAACATATTTGCGGCCCCTAATTTTATAGCCAGATACCGGTCCTTGTCCTAAACTAATGATAATTCCCAATCGACTGCAGGTATTTTGCCTTCTTTATCTGATAGCTGCAGAGGGCATCCGTAAGGTTATCATTTGAACTCTGAAGCAACGCCTGTGCCTCAAGAAGATCTGATATTCCAACTACTCCTGAACGGTAATTATCATCAGTTATCTTAAGATTTTCTTTTGCCTGCTCAACCGATTTTTCAGAAAGCTTCAGCTGTGACCAGCTTTCATTAAGCTCATTGCCGGCCTGCTGAGCCTGAAGTGTCAGCAGTTCAGATGTTTCATCAAGATCGATCCTGGCTTTTTCCACCTTCATCTGCTGCTGTTTGATTTTATGTGATCCGCCCCACCAGCCTGTTATAGGGATACTCACGTTTAACAATGCAATAGCAGCCTTGTCGGTTTTATTCATAACATCGTAATATACACCCATGCCGCTAAGCGAAACCTGGGGCATTAATTCACCTATCGCCATCTTCTTCTGCAGCTGCTCAGCTTCAACAGCCTTATTAAGCAACTTAAGTTCCACCCTGTTTGCAACCACGCTTTTAGGATCCCCGATCTGTGACTGCAATCTATCCTCACTGGTCGGCTGTTCATTGAATACAAGGGTGGAATCATACCGAATACCTATGAACTGGCATAGAGCCCGGGTTGTCATTACTATCCCATTATCGATTTTTAAGAGGTTGCTCTCCATTTCGTTTTGCTTAAGCTGAACTTTCAGCAAGTCGTTTCTTTGAACCATCCCGGAAGTATAATAATTATTAACGTCGCGATACAGCGTATCCAGCATGGTTTTATAGCTCATCAATGTTTTTCTTTTCCCTTTTAAGGAAATCAGGTTCCAGTAAAGTTCTTCAGTATGGATTAATACATCAGTAACCACCATGTTTTTTTGCTGTTTACTGACATCTTCACCCAGTGATGCAAGTGCATTGCCATTTCTTATACGGCCTCCCATATAAACTGGCAATGCCACAGATATATCTGCCGTGTTAATATAGTCGAGTGCATTAATCGGTATAGAAGGAATATACGCAAATTGTGTCGCCGTTGCCAGGTTTGCCGGATTACCGTCATATACCGGAAGGTTCATCTCAGGTGTTTTTAATTTCATGAGATATTCTGATGAACGCATGGCAATACCTGAAATACTCACTACCGGAAAATAATTTGTAAACGCATAGCTATGCTGTTCTCTGGCAACTTTTACATCGATTTCTGATTTCATGATTTTCTTGTTGTTAGCCAGAGCAATGCTTTTGCATGAATCAAGGCTTAAAGTCTGAGCTTCAGTCTTTGATGGAAGCAGAGGAAGACTGAATATTACCAACAGTATAGCCACCTTTTGCGGAAGTGTCCAAAAACCACCGGGTTTTTGCTCTTTATCACTGTAAACCAATGAGTAAAGGATTGGCAAAATGTATAATGTAAGCACCATTGATATTATTAACCCGAAACAGATTACAGAACCAAGCGGTCCCCATAACGGGGAGCGGCTTATTATCATAGGAATGACGCCTACGGAAGCTGCTGCCGAGGTCAGGAAAATAGGCCGCATCCGACGTTTACCTGCGGCAAGAGCCGCTTCTTGAATCGGCATCTTATTTTTACCTCTGATCACTCGGGCATAGTCAATAAGAATAATACCATTACGGACTACCAGGCCGCAAAGACTTGAAATACCAACAAATGCGGTTGTGCTGAACGGGTAACCCATGAGCTTCAGCCCTATTGCTGCACCAGGAAGTGTCAGCAGCATGGTTGACATAATCAGCAGTGACAATTTAACTTTCTTAAACTGGAACAGAAGAATAAAAAATATGATAATTATACTAACCGCTAAAGCAATAGCCATTGGTATAAAAACCTCTACCTGAGCCTCATAATCTCCACCGTAACTAATTGAAAGCCTTTCTGGGAGCTTAAGGTTATCAATCTGTGGTCTGATTTCATCGAACATCTTTGAAGCAATGCCTGTTGCGTCATTATCGATATATATTGTCAGTGTAGGTGTGCCATTACGGTGTACAATGGTGCCTTCTGTCCATTCCGGTGAAAAACTGGCAAATGAACGCAAAGGAGCGGCAGAAAAACTTAAAAGCGAGGTAATATACTGATCCCCTATAGTTTTGATACTCCTGGCTCCTTCATTTTCCTGTGTCAGTCTAACTTCCACAGGATAGTCATTCTCCCAGACGGTAGTAAGAGGTAACCCATTGAGTCCCACCATAAGTGAAGTCGATACAAATCCTTTGGAATAACCCATCCGGTTAGCTTTGTCACGATCGAGGGTTACCTTTATGTTCTGCTGCTTTTGATCCCAGTCTGTACGGCTCCAGGCAATATGTTGCGTGTTTTTCAAAATTTCATTTACCTGCCCTTCTACCTTCCTGATATCTTTAACAGAGTCAGATGAAATTCTAACCTCAATGTTAGCTTTATTCAACTGAAGTGCAAGTATCTTAAACTTTACATGGGCATTTGCGAAATGATCAGCATATTTAATACCGTAATCATTCACCAGTTCGCGTGTAGCTTTATCCGAAACAGTATTGATAAGTAATTGTCCGTAATTCGGGGAAGGCATATTGGGTGCATAAACCATCTGAAAACGCGGAGAACTGGTTCCAATAAAGCTTGTTACATTAGTTACCCTTTTATCCCGATTCAAAACTGTTTCCATACTGTCCACTATTTGAGAAGTGCTTTCAAGCGATGAGCCGGTGGGTAGATATATTTCCACTGCAAATTGGTTTCGTTCAAGTTCCGGGAATAGTTGCTGATTGGTATTTTTAAATAGTATTACTGCCAATGCAATACATGCAACACCCGTTCCAATGACAAATTTTGGGTGTTCGAATGCTTTTTCGAGTGAAACATTATACCAGCCCTGAATCCAGTCTAAAAACGATTTGCCCTTTTTAGAATTACGGCCGGTTTTTAATCCTTTCTTGATAAAAACAAAATTCAGGTATGGTACCAGTAAAGTGGCCACTAAAATTGATATAATCAATGTTATGCTTACAACAACCGGGAAGGTCTTAAGGAATTCTCCCGCGTTCCCGGGAACCATTATGCCCAGTGGAATATATATTGCCATAATAGCCAGTGTAGCAGTCACTGTAGGTATAAAAAGTTCCTTTGCACTTGCCATGGCTGCGTGCCAGGGCGAATATCGATGATCGACTTTTTCAACATGGTTGTCAATGATCACTATTGAATTATCAACAATCATCCCTAAAACAAGAATTAATGCAGCTAATGATACTGTATGCAACTCCACACCTACAAAATACAATATGCCAAGGGTAATAAGTACTGTGATTGGCACCGTGATACCTGCCACTGAAGCTACCCGTAGTGGCAGCAATAACATTGTTACCAATATAACTGCGACTATTGCGATCAGGAACTCTCTCATGAAGTTACTAACCGAATCATTTACATACTTTGGCAATTCTGAAATTTTTGCCACACTGATATCTTCCGGGCAACTTTTCCTGAAAGTCTCAATAGCTTTGTCTACATCCTTTCCATATTCAACAATATTATTGCCAGGTTGCATCTCGAGCGAAAGCAGGATGGTTTTTTTCCCGTTTTGTTTGATATAACTATCAGGGTCCTCATAGCGACGTTCAATTGTGGCAATATTTTTAAGCCGGACAACATTCCCAAATGGATCAGAATAAACAATCTGATCTGCCAGGTCTTTTTCCGATTCAAAGTTTGACGGAAGATGTATTGCAAGGTTGTTTTTCCCGTCTTTCAGAACGCCGGCATAATTCACCATTCCGTTCATCTGATAAGAGCCAAGCAAGGATAGTGTTTTTATATTGTACTCATTCAGCATCTCCGGCTTCACATTTACATAAATCTTCTCCTTCTGTAACCCATAGTGCTTAATCTTTGAGGAGGCTGGTATTCTGCGGCATTCTGATTCGAGTTTTTTCAGCTGCTCTTCCAGCTCCTTGTAACTTTTTGTATCGGATGACAGAGTGATAAGCTCGGCTGCTGTATCACCAAAATCTGAGTTGGCGACCAGCGCCAGTACTCCGGTTGGAAGAGTCATCTTGAGCTCGTCGAGTCCGTGCTTTAATTTGGACCAAAACTGGTCAGCATTTTTCACATTATCGTTCAGTTCAACGAAAATGTACATCATACCCTCCCTTGACAATGAAGTGGTTTTTTCTTTTCTTACCTCCTGATATCCGAATATGTAATTCTCAACAACCTTTGTGAGTTGCGCTTCAACCTCTGCAGAGGTTGCACCCGGATAAACCCCGACAATAACTCCCTGCCGTATTGTGAACTGGGGAAATTCATTGCGTGGCATTTTTTTTAAAGCAACAATGCCAAATACCATCAATACGGCAGTTACCAGTACAATAATATTACGATTCCGCATTGCGGCCTCAATAATGTCTGTTTTCTTTTGGATCATACTACAAACTGATTAAGCTGTTATCCGATAACTTCTCACATCCTTCGCTTACTACAACCTGTCCGGGAGTCAGGCCACTTAACACTTCAATACCCGATTCATGATAGTTACCAACCGTTATAATTTGCTTTATCACTCTTGTGCCATCCGGAGAGACGACAAAAACGAATGCTTTACCATCATTGTCTTTATTTACCGCTTTATATGGCACCACCAGCGAAACTGGCTCATGGCTGAGATAAAGTATTACATCGCAAACCATACCGGGTTTAATTTTATTACCAGGATTATCAGCAAGAATTTTAACATCATATGTGCGGGAGATCCTGTCAGCAACAATACCTACTTTGTTCACAACGCCGCTAAACGTTTGGTTCTCCAGGGCCGATAGAGAAAATGAGGCCTTCATCCCTTTGCTGATTTTGCCGATCTCATTTTCAGGCACCGAAACTTTCACCATAATCTTGTCTATTTTCACCAGTACAAAGGGCGATGAAATTCCCGGCACAGATTGTCCGGGTTCAACATCACGGCGACCGATCATGCCGTTATCCGGGGAACGTAAAGTACAGTCATCCAGACTTGAACTGGTAATCTGCATCTGCGACTCAGCCTGTTTCAGCTTTGTCTCCATTTCTACCCATTTAATGTCTGTCAGACTTCCTTTATCATGAACTGTTTTCAAACGGTCATAAGCATCTTTTGCCTGGTCATATGAAGCCTTTGAAGCATTATAAAAGTTTTGCGAAGTGGTTTTATTAACAGTTGCCAGTGGCTGGCCTTTTTTGACAAAATCGCCTTCCTCGACAAACACGCTCTCCACTGTGCCTGCACTTTTGAACATAAGTGCAACGGACTGAGATGGTTCAATGGTCCCACTGTAGCGCAGTTCAGTGTTATCTTTCACAAGCTCAATAGTTTTTGTTGTAACCTTAATGGGTTTGTTTCTATCATTAAGGATTTCCTTGTTCTGACCATGCTGACAGGCGGCCAGAAGACTTAATGATGCAATTAAAAAAATGTTTTTGTTCATCTTATTGGTAATTATAGGTTGTTTTAAATCATTAGATACTAAACGTTTGGTATGTTATATTAAAATATTAATAACAATTTATCCGGCATTGAGGAATTAATTTCAGATTTTCAGATTTTCAGAATTTTATAAAATTCATATAACTGGCGTTTCAGTGTATCAATTGCCAGGGATGGCGATTTATTTGTAAAAAGGTTGGAGGCAAGACCCAGGTTTATAGAGAAGTAATTTACTGCTGTTATATCAAGATCCAAATCATTCCTGATTTCATGCTTTTCAACGGCGTCATATAATACGGCTCTTATCTTTTCGATCTGCGAACTGAATAACCGTTCTTTATTCAAAGTAAAATCCGGATAATGTCTGAGAGCATCAATTAAAAGTGATAAGTAATTGATGGGAATAAAGTTTGAATTGGATCCGATAGTATTAAAAACGACTTTTCTGGAAGATTCGATACTTACGTCAATATACTGCAGCAGGGAGTCGTATTTCACATTAGTGTCCATTAAATCAATAATGAGATGTTTATCAATCACTGCCTTAAAGACCTCTTCCTTATTAATAAAATGATGGTACAAGGCACCTTTTGTCAGTCCAACCGCTTTACTGATATCACTGATAGTTACTGCTTCATAACTATGGCTGAGAAAAAGCTTATAAGCCTGTTCTACTATATATTCTTTTGTGTCATTCATCTGAAATGATACTGAACGTTTGGTATGCAAAAATAGATATAATTTTTAATTCACAAAATCAAATCATAGAAATTAATATTTTAATGTTGCTTAAAAAGCTGATCGTTTAATATCCCTCCCTGCTAAATAGTTCAATACGAGGGAAGTCATAATACATTAAAATAAATTCTGAGTATCAAAATATAAATTCAGGAATTGATTTAATAACCAATAGTGAACCTTTCATGGTGATGAGCTGGTTTTTCAACCTCATCGATCATCGCCACAGCATAATCCTGTACAGATATTTTACTCTCTCCTGCTTCATTAACAATGAGATCATCTTTACCAAGACGAAATTTCCCCGTTCGATAACCCGGTTCCAGATTTCCTGCCGGAGAGAAAAATACCCAGTCGATGCTCTTTTCAGCCATCAGATCAACAAAATAAATTTCTGCCAGTGCTCTTACTGCAGGCAGGAATGATTCAGGCATTACTCCGGCATCCATCAGTCTTTTCCCGGGTGAAACAAAAAGCGACCCCGCACCGCCTGTAACGAGTAACCGCTTAACTCCCGACTTCCTGATTCCTTTAATTATTGCCCGGTAAACCCTGGTAGTCTCCCCCACGATATCCGGATTCTGCCACCCGGGATTGTAGGCACTTATAACAGTATCAGCACCTTTGCAAATTTCAGCTACTTTATCACTATTTGACACATCACCTTGCATGACCACCAGGTTTTTGTGCACTATGGTTATCTTTTCCGGCTTACGGACAACCGCCTTAACTTCATGACCACGGTCCAGTGCTTCCTTTAGAATTGCAGAACCAACAAAGCCGCTTGCTCCGATTAACACAATTTTTTTCATTTCGGGGATTTATGTTGATTAATATACATAAGTAACAGTCGAAGAAAGAACAGGTTGTAAATGTTGACAAATATTTATGAAAGTTAAATAACTTATTATGAGTTTAAATCCATTAACCGCAAAGGCCGCAGAGCGTTATTCATTTCTTTTGGAGGAGCAACAAAAGTGAACCGGAGAATATAGCAGCATCAAAACAAGGAACTATAAATTCAGCTTAAGCCATAACTTTCTTTCGTTACTTAGACATTGGCGAACTAGTAGCGATAAATTGCTCCCAGGGTCTTTGTTTCAAAGAAGATAAAAAGTCTTATAATATACTTTTTGAGATAAGACATTACATTTGGATTGAGCAGGAATTAAAATCTCAAAAGTACTTGTAATAACCTGTTTTGTTTTATTATGTGTACTTTTACACATATAAGCAAGTTATGGTTAATTTAATGATATTATGCACTTTATACAACTTTTTAAAGAACTAACCTTAACTGAAAAAGCAAAGCAGCGAATAGATGATCAACTAGATTTGAAAAAAAAGGAACTTGATGCTTTATTCGGAAATAAAAAATAACACCTACTGCTAACACGGACAGCTATGAAAAACAATATCCCAAGTTAATTCAAATTTAGATAATAATTTCTCATATAAACTTCTTCAAAATCCTGTAAAATCACACTGCTATCTGTGGTCAGTATATTCGCCTTCCGGAATCACTGACCACTTTTTTTTGTAAGGATATCCATTTTCTGCGAGGTGAAAAGTCCCCACCTTTATTATCCGGGATGAAACGGAATTTGACTATAATTGGCAAGATTAACCTTTTATAGTTAATTTAGAGGTCCATATCTGCGCTCCATGAAAGGAAGGCAATGATTAAACTTAATGAGCAATGAGCAGAGGATTTGTTAAAGAAGACGATCAGGAAGAAATTCCGATTGTACCCCAGAGGGCTTATTTACCTGAAGGAGTAGCAAACTTCGTTACCCGGGCAGGTATGGATCAGCTATTGGCTGAAAAACAGGCGCTGATCAATGAAAAAGACAGCCTGGGCGGCACAAGTGAGAATGAGAAACGGATAGCGCTGAACTATATCAATGCCAAATTACAGCTTCTGAACAGCAGAATCGCTGAAGCCACGATAGTTAATCTGAATGAGCAACCGCAAAATGAAATAAGGTTCGGCGCTTCGGTAACTCTCAAAACGGAAGCATCAGATAGCATTCAGACTTTTCAGATTGTGGGTGTCGATGAGGCTGATATCTCCAAAGGAAAGATCTCCTTTATCTCACCTTTTGCTAAATCATTGATAAATAAAAAAACCGGGGACAAAGTTGTTCTGAAACGGGCAAAAGAAGATATTGTTTATGAAATTCTGGATATTACCTACAGATGAATGCGGAGTAAACCGCCTGATTCCAAAGGTTTGATATAGGGAATAACTTAAATTAACGGTCTTAACATCAATCGCATGAATAAGACCCATCGAAAACAATTAACCGAACCAATCTTTCCTCATAAAAAGCAACTGGTATTTCACAGCATTGGTCCAATAGGGCCAGGTGTGCGCACCCAAACGGGGTGTTCTTTTCCCAGCGCTCAGGTTGTTCTGCATATGTCCCGAGCTGTTTCGCTATATCCCAGTTATTCGGGAAGGACGGATATCGACTCCCCCGCTCATGCTTCCGGCCGCTCCGAAAACATCCTGATGTTTGAAAGCCAGGTACAGGGCTCCATGTCCACCCATGCTCAGACCTGTTATTCCACGTCCTGTGCGGTCTTTAATGGTTTTATATTTTGCATCAATTGCTCTTACCAGCTCGTCCGATACAAAGGTTTCGTATAGTGATTTCGGGTCAACCGGACTATTCCAATACCAGCTGCCAAAGCCACCATCAGGGCAAACAATGATCAGGTTTTACTGATCGGCAGCTTTCTCAAAACCTTTGGCCTTGGTTATCCAATCGAGGTGATTCCCCCTGTATCCGTGAAGTAAATATACCACTGGCAGTTCTTTTGCAGAGGCATAATTATCGGGCGTTACTATTACAGCTTTAATATTTTTCTGCATCGACTTACTGTATATCTGTATTGTATCGACTATGGCAGCCTGACATGAAGCAAAAGCCAGGATCGTTAATAAGAAAACAAGAATACGTTTCATTTTGCTATAATATAATTAATGCATTTGTTTAATCCGAAGGCATAGAAAAATTGCAGGTAAATATAAAAAATGATTAATTGGCCACCACAAAAGATTGGGTTTAAAAAATCAGAACCCGGAAACTGTTTCTTCCGATCTTTAAACATAAAGTAATTATTCTTGTTTAGTAATGATAAATCTTATGTACGTAGATAAATTAATTATATGAATCTCTTTAGAAGAGTGAAAATGAATACTATTAAAAAGAACAAAGCAACATCACTTGCTATCTTTTTTCAACTGATAACTATTTTTTCACTCATCTCAGTCGCATGTGGTGAAACAACTAATAAAAAAATTAATATGGCAAACAAAAATAATTTGATTCCGGTGGATAAAGTATCGGATCAACTGGGTAATACATCATCTTTCGACACTATTACCCTGGGGGGAGGATGTTTTTGGTGCGTGGAAGCAGTTTATGAAATGCTGGACGGGGTAATAAAGGTAGAATCAGGCTTTTCAGGAGGTACTGTGAAGAATCCGTCATACAGGGAAGTATGCACGGGAAGTACCGGACACGCAGAGGTCGTGCAGATCACTTTTAATAATTCAAAGACTTCTGTGGACGAAATCCTGAAAGTCTTTTTTACTGTGCACGATCCGACATCGTTGAATAAACAGGGCGATGACGCAGGTCCGCAATACCGGTCAGTAATTTTTTACCGGAATGACCAACAGCTAAACATTGCCAAAAGTATTATTGATGACTTAAATAATGAACATGTATATGCAAAACCTATAGTTACACAGTTGGCCCTATTCACCAGCTTTTATAAGGCGGAAGATTATCATCAGGATTATTATAACCAGAATAAGCAGGCGCCTTATTGCAGATTGGTAATACAACCTAAACTGGAAAAATTTGAAAAGCTGTTTAAGGACCGGTTAAAGAAATAAGGTGGCCACAATTTAAAACAGATGTTCACGTAAATTTCTTCACTGATTCTGGCTAAATGATATCAGGACCAATTAAATACCGTTTCATTATGAAAGATATTAAAATAGAATCAATCAGGATCTTCCTGTTATCGCTTTTCTTAGTGCTTACAGTAAATGCCTGTGGACAAAATAAAAACCTTAATCAGACTGCTATGAATATGAATTCCATCGGTAAACCAAATAACCCTTACTATTCCAACACCGATACGACAAAACTGAATATTACTGATGCTGAGTGGAAAAAGATACTGCCTGAAGATCTGTATGAGGTATCGAGACATGCTGCAACCGAAAGACCGTTCACCGGCAAATACTGGAATGCAGATATAAAAGGAACTTATTATTGTGCTGCCTGCGGCAGAAAATTATTCCGTTCCGAAGCAAAATTTGCCAGTACATGCGGATGGCCAAGCTTCTTTGAGCAGGATGATATTAAAAGTACAATACTCAGATCAGATAATTCTTTAGGTATTATACGGACTGAAGTTCTTTGCGGCCGATGCGGAGGACATTTAGGACATATATTTGATGACGGTCCGCCACCAACCGGGAAACGATATTGCATGAATTCAGTTGCTTTGGATTTCATCCCGGACAAGAAATAGAAAACTGAAATATTTGCCTGCTGAAATCAGCCGAAGATTAATTCAGGGCATAAAAATTACAGATTATTTGAAAATCGTAATTAATGCTTTGAAATTAGTTATGAAAAGGCGTATAAATAAGATTTTTTTGCAGCTTGAAATAATTAGTAAACAAGCTGATGAAAAAAAATCTTTGCAAAATTGCATTCCTGTTATTTGTTCTTTTTAGTCTTTCTCTTTTAGCTTTTTCTCAAAAGAGTGACAGTACAAAAGTTGACAACTATTTTGGTGGTGCAGTAACAGTTACCAACAACGGGATTTCACTGATCCCTACTTTTTCAATTGACAAACCTGCTGTTTTGTTCGATCTTACAGCGGGAAGGGGAAAACTCAGCTTTGAGCCGCAATTCCGGTTTTCGCTTGACGGAAAGCCATGGACATTCTTTTTCTGGTGGCGGTATAAATTAGTAAATACCTCTAAGTTCTTTGTCAGGGTTGGGGTACATGAGTCACTGTCATATTCAACCTTGTCCGTTGTAACAAACGGAGAATCCAAAGATAACATTGTTACTCAGCGGTACCTTGCAGGAGAATTTACTCCCAATTATTTTCTGACAAAAAAAATCAGTGTCGGCTTGTATTACCTCTATTCATATGGTTTTGATAACGAGTATGTAAGAAATACCCACTTTGGTATGTTAAATATGAATTTTTCAAATATTAAGTTATCAGATAAGTTCTTTCTGAGTTACATGCCACAGATTTACTATTTAAGAATAAACAGGAATGACGGATACAATGTAACCTCGACATTGATACTGGCAAGAAAAAACTTCCCGGTTTTATTCTCCGTATTCGGTAACAAAACAATTAAATCGGACGTTCCAGGACATAAAGACTTTGTCTGGAATGCAAGTTTGATCTATTCTTTCAATAGTAGTTATGTTAAAAAATGAAATTTTACTATTGGAAATCACGAGGATTAAGCCCTAAATCGCTTGAAAATCAATTTATTTACCCCATCCCCAATGGGAGTAAATTGATTTTCTTCGCTCCCCTTGGGGCCGGGGTAAACGAAGAACCAAGAACGTTAGTGCGAGCTCTACAAAGTCAAAATCAATGATTCTTTGGAATTTGCAGAGATTTTCTTTTAACTTAAAAAATGTAATTTTATTTGAATTTTGTAATTTTGCAGGTATGGAAAAAATTGAAACAATAGAAGAATTTTACAAGAGGAAATTCGACTGGATGCCTGATAATTTAAAGAATGAGATCGGCCATTTCAATGTCTTCAGGTTAGAGCCATTTGTCGGAGATAAGGCTCAGCCTGTACCATACAAAAGGCGTGATTTTTATAAAATCATGCTTGTGAAGGGTAAAAGCCAGGTGCATTATGCCGATAAGGTCATTGAAGTTAAAAAACAGGCACTCTCCTTTTCCAATCCGCAGATCCCATATAAGTGGGAACATCTTGATAATATACGGAGTGGTGCTTTTTGCATTTTCAATCAACATTTTTTTCATCAATACGGTGACCTGAATCAATATTCAGTTTTCCAACCGGGCGGTACACATATATTTGAATTGTCTGATGAACAGGTAGAAAAATCAGCAGCTATTTACGAACGGATGTTTGAAGAAATCAATTCTGATTATCAACATAAATATGATGTATTGCGGAATCTTGTTTTTGAGCTCCTGCATTTTGCAATGAAACTTCAGCCGACAACAAATTTTGACAAGCAACAAATAAATGCTTCGAAAAGAATTTCTGTTATGTTTTTAGAACTTCTGGAGCGCCAATTCCCGATTGATGACCTCCATCAGAGATTCAGCCTCCGGTCAGCCTCAGATTTTGCAGACCAGTTGAACATTCATGTAAACCATCTGAACAGAGCTATAAAGGAGACAACACAAAAAACCACATCTCAGGTTATTGCAGAACGCATTTTGCAGGAATCAAAAATCCTGTTAAAGCATAGTACCTGGAGCGTATCCGAAATTGCATATGCACTGGGCTTCACTGAAGCTACCCATTTCAATAACTTCTTTAAAAAACATATTCAATTAAGTCCTCTGAAATTCAGAAATGTTTGATTTTCGTAAGTTCTTGTGTCGTTTTAGTTATATTATCGCATTATTCGTATATATTTTTGTACTATAATCAAAAACTTATAATTATGAATACTAAAATTCCAACACGCAAATTAGGAAAAAGCAACCTTGAAGTTTCCGCCCTGGGGCTTGGTTGTATGGGAATGAGCTTTGGCTACGGAACCATTGCTGATAAGAAGGAGATGATCGCACTTATTCATAAAGCAGTTGAAAGCGGAGTAACATTTTTTGATACTGCTGAAGTTTATGGACCGTTCATTAATGAAGAACTTGTAGGAGAAGCTCTGGCTCCTTTTCGCGGTAAAGTGGTGATAGCCACAAAATTTGGCTTCGATACAACCGGAGCTTCTGCTCTTGACAGTCGTCCGGAGCATATCAAACAAGTTGCCGAGGCTTCGTTAAAAAGACTCAGGGTAGAAGTTATTGATTTGTTCTACCAGCACCGTGTCGACCTTAATGTTCCAATTGAAGATGTTGCCGGTGCAGTCAAGGACCTTATTAAAGAAGGAAAAGTGAAACACTTTGGTCTTTCCGAAGCAGGTGTTAAGATAATTCGCCGTGCTCATGCAGTGCAACCGGTTACTGCTTTACAGAGCGAATATTCATTGTGGTGGCGGGAACCGGAGACAGAAATAATCCCGACACTCGAAGAACTCGGAATAGGGTTTGTACCATTTAGTCCGCTTGGTAAAGGTTTCCTTACAGGGAAAATGGACCAGAACACCACTTTTGACAGTAAAGACTTCCGCAGCACAGTTCCACGATTATCGCCTGAGAATCTCAAAGCAAACCAGGCATTTGTCGATTTGCTGATACAAGTCGCAAAACGTAAAAATGTTACGCCAGCTCAAATTGCTCTAGCTTGGTTACTTGCTCAGAAGCCATGGATAGTTCCGATTCCGGGCACTACTAAAATGCATCGTTTAATAGAGAATCTTGGCGCCACAAATGTAGAACTCACTTCTGGCGAACTTCAGGAAATAAACACAGCTTCTTCAAAAATTAAGGTGCAGGGTGACAGATATTCAGGAGGCAGTGCAAAATTGATTAATCGCTAGTTTTTAAAATTAAATGAAGAAAAAGGTTTTAGTTCTATCCTCCAGCCCACGCAGGGGAGGAAATTCCGATCTGTTGTGCGACCAGTTTACTAATGGAGTGCAGCAGGCCGGACACCATGTAGACAAAATATTTCTAAAAGATAAAAAGATCAATTACTGCACAGGATGCGGAACATGCATTGACAGAGGGAAGAGCTGTTCCCAGAAAGACGACATGGCAGAAGTTTTGGATAAAATGGTTGAAGCTGATGTAATCGTAATGGCAACACCCGTATACTTTTATACTATGTGCGCACAGATGAAAACATTGATTGACAGAACCTGTGCCAGGTATACTGAAATCAAAAATAAGGAGTTTTATTTCATTGTTACAGCGGCAGATACCAACAACCGGGCAATGGAAAGGACTCTGGAAGAATTCAAGGGTTTTACCTACTGTCTTGAAGATGCAAAGGAAAAAGGTGTCATCTATGGTACGGGAGCCTGGGATAAGGGAGAAATAAAAGGCAAACCGGCAATGGAAGAAGCATTTAAGGCGGGAATGTCGGTATAACAAACTGATAAGCGGTTAAAACAGATGATCTCTGTGGCTCTCAGTGATCCTCTGTGGTTCTCCGTGTAAGTTCTTATCTTGTTTGTTACACAGAGTTACACTGAGGAGTACAGAGTTACACAGAGTCGTAAAGGAGAATAAGCAATTTTTAAAACCATGGAGGATCAATAAATGAGTATAACTGAAACAGCACTTAAAAATCATGAAGAACTGTGGCCGGATTACAAATCGCGAGCAACGAAAACCGATCCGGAACTGATTGAATTGTTTGACAATTTTGCTTTCGATGAGGTAATCAGCTATGGCAATCTTGATACCAGGATTCGTGTGATGATGATCTTAGGTTCCACCATAGCATGCCAGGCTCATGGCGAATTCAAAATGATGGTTAATGCTGCGCTGAATGTGGGTGTTACCCCTATTGAGGTAAAAGAGATTTTGTACCAGGCTGTTCCTTATGTGGGTATTGCTAAAGTGGTGGATTTTATCTATTTCACCAATGAAATTTTTACCGAAAGGGAGATTGCACTACCACTGGAAGGTCAATCCACAACCACACCGGAAACACGGTATGAAAAAGGATTGGAAGTCCAAAAATCAATTTTCGGAGAAACGATAGATAAGATGTACGAGAAATCTCCTGCAAATCAGATTCATATCCAAAAATATTTATCTGCAAATTGTTTTGGAGATTACTACACCAGGAAAGGACTTGATATCAAAACAAGAGAGCTTCTTACACTTTCAATGCTTATTGCTTTAGGAGGAACCGAACCTCAGATAAAAGGTCATATTCAGGGTAATATGAATGTTGGTAACGATAAAGAAACTTTATTAAGCGTTATGACACAATTATTACCTTATGTGGGATACCCAAGAACTTTAAATGCATTAAGATGTTTAAATGAAGTAATACCTGAGTAATTAACAAAAAATTTGTTAAAAATTAATAAAATTGTACCCGGTGTGTTTCAGATCAGGCGAACTATTGCATAATAGTTTTTACATTAGAATCTTAAAGATTTGAATAATAGTTTTCTTAACAAAAATGAAAGGTGTAATGAAAATGAAACAAAGTAAGATGTTAATTTTGGTGATTTTCTTATCAGTTTGCATATTGAATACCTATGCACAAGACTGGCCCCAGTATCTTGGTCCCAACGGAAATAGTTCGTCGGCCCAGAAAAATATATTACGCTCCTGGCCTCAGCAGGGACCCGAAGTTCTATGGACTACTCATGTTGGCATAGGTTACGGTGGGCCCGTGGTCAAAGACGGTAAGGTCTATATACTTGACAGGGATGACAAGATTGGCGATAAAATGAGGTGTTTTGACCTCTCAAATGGAAAAGAACTCTGGAGTTTTGGTTATGATGCCCCCGGATCTGTTATGTTTCCAGGCTCACGCAGCGTACCTGCTATAGACGGCAATCGGATCTATTCCTGCGGTCCTTACGGAAACCTTTATTGCATTGACATCAACACTCACAAGCCAGTTTGGAACAAAAACGTGTGGACCGATTTCGGTGGCGGTGAAATTCCAAGATGGGCAATTACCCAGTGTCCTTTGGTTTATGGTGATTTGCTTATTCTGGCTTCGCAGGCGCCAAAGGCAGGTGTAGTGGCTTATGAAAAACTCACTGGTAAGGTTAAATGGACAACACCGTCTCTTGGAGAAGTCGGATATGTAAGCCCGGCAATCGTAAAAGTTGGAAATGAGAGTCATGTTGTTATGATTACAGCTTCAGCTGGCCGCGGGGAAAGCGTCAGCGGTGGCAAAGTCGTTGGAATTGATCCGCTTACCGGGAAAATACTTTGGGAATATACAAACTGGCAATGTGGAATTCCGGTCCCCGGGGCGGTTGATGCCGGTGAAGGCAGAGTGCTGATTACAGGTGGATACCAGGCAGGTGCAGCAATGATAAAAGTTGCCAAGAAAGCTGATGGCAGCTATGGCGTTACAGAACTTTATAAAAATCCTGATTTTGGAGCGCATACGCAACCTCCGGTTCTGGTAAACGGCTATTTTTATGCTCAATATTCGACAAACGAAAGAAAAGACGGTCTGGTTTGCATGAGTATGGACGGCAAAATTAAATGGAAAACCGGGAGGTCTCCTTTATTTGATAAAGGGGGCATCATTTTAGCCGACGGTTTATTGCTCAGTACCGATGGCGGAAGTAAGCTTTATCTTATTGAACCTGATCCTTCAGCCTTTAAGCCGATTGCAACATCAGATTTGCTCAAACCAGAACCTGGTTTTAAAGGATCATCAAATCAAAACTGGGCACCGCTGGCACTTGCAGACGGCAAGCTTCTGATCCGCGATCAAAGCCGGTTAATCTGTGTAAAAGCTGATAAGTGATTATATATTAACCAATTAACCGTACAAAATGGAACAACAAAAGAAATACAGTGTAACAGAACTCGGTCTAACGGAAAGTATCAGCAGAGTGATGCTGAAAGACACTCTGTCACTCACCGGTGCGGAGATCTCAGCCAATCGCATGCCAGCCGGAAAATCCAGCCCCTTTGCCCATGCACACAAAAGGAATGAGGAAATATACTTGTTCACGGCAGGGAAAGGATTATTCTGGCTCGACGGAGAAATCGTTCATGTCAAAGAGGGAAGTGCAGTCAGGGTTTCTCCTGCCACGGTACGGTGCCTTAAAGCTGATGATAATGTATCACTGTCATATTTCTGCATCCAGGTGGATGAGGGATCGCTTGTCCAGGCTACACGGGACGACGGCATTCGTTCCGATATAAAACCGGAATGGTAATCAGTACTGCTTAATCTTTTATTTAAAGCGGCCTCATTAGTCATAAAACAAATGAGGCTGCCTCAAAAATCTTTGTGACCTTCGTGATCCCGCATACACGGGATTGTGTACGTTTTGGGCAAATGCTAAATTATTGAACCACAAAAATTCACAAAGAGATTAAAAAAGTAACACTAAGGAAAAACAAGCCGATAAATACCTTTTGAGACAACTACATGAATGGAGTTTTGTCACCTTATTTAACAAAATCTGATTTCAAAAGATAATCGGCACTTTCTTTAATACCTTCAAGGGATATTTTAAGCTGTTCTGCTACTGCTTTTGGATCCTGTGATCCGGAGGGAGCAGCACCTTTATCACCCTTTGGTTGATTTTTTGCCAGCTGATCCATTACGTCCTTCATACTTCCCCCCTGAGCCTGAATCTTTTTCATATTCTCCATCATTGCCATTGATTGTACTCTTTGTTCTTTGGTCATTTTATCTTCCAGTTCAACGAACCAGTCCTGATAACCGTTTTTGTAGAACTGATTGAAAATAGCCTTATAGTTGATTTTTCCGGTTGCACCAACCACATATTCGTCTTTGATATGCAACAATTTGAAACGGGTTGGATATTTTTTCAGATAAGCTACAGGATCCTGACCGCCTACACTAATCCAATAGACATCCATTTCAAAGAATACTTTGTCAGGATTGGTATTGGCTATAAGGAAATCTTCATATAACCCGCCTGTATTAGCAAGAGTAGCGAATTCGATATTGTGATTATGATAACCAAATTTGATTCCTCTTTTGTTAGCTTCATCACCGATTTTGTTCATAAGGTCGCACTCTGCCTTAAGTCCTTCGACAGTACCTGCCCATATATTCATAGGTAATACAACATATTTGCAGCCCATTAATTTATGATCGTCAAATACTTTACCCCATGCCGCCAGCGTTCCTGCCTCATCTTTGACATCAAATTTTGCACGGGCATGGCTCGAAATAACCTCCATGCCATATTTCTTAGCCAGGGCAGCAAACTCGGCAGGTTTGTAACCTGCTACCAAACCTGTATTAGCATCGTAATTGGCAATCTCTATCACGGAATAACCGTCGTCAGCAAGAGCTTTAAGTGAACCGGGAATATCGGATTCAAAGCCTTTTACAGAATAGAGTTGTATCCCCATGTGCTTTTTTGGAGCGTTAGCTCCCGAAAGTGACGAAGATGTTACAAACAATGTCATAGCTGTCACCACACATAAACATAAAAAGTTTTTCATAATGAATAAAATTTATAGATAATTTAATAAAAGCATATATCATTTTCTGCGGTCAAACTTCATGACCATTCTAATATATATCAATCTTCACTGCCAACTCAGTCATCTATGTGACCTGTAATAATCTTCATCAGGTCAGATAGCTAATACCATCCTGTTCTTCAAAGCTTCTTCATAGTTTATTTTGTTAAATACATACAGAAAGGGAGACCGGTGCGGACCTATATATTTTCTTTCAATTAATTTCATAATTATCCCTGTAGCTAACAGCTTCTTTGAGAAATTTCTGTCATCCAGTTTTTTCCCTAGTATAGTTTCGTACAACGATGTTATTTCAGGAAGTGTAAATTTTGAAGGAAGCAGCTCATATCCGATAGGGTAATTATAAATGTGAAGCCGCAAAGCTTTCAAAGCCTCTTCAATTATCAGCTGATGATCAAACATCAAAGAAGGAAGATTATGAATATCCCACCACTGACATTCTTCAGTATAGAATTCCCCGCATGGCCTTACAAGATCAAATTCAGTAAGAGTATAAAATCCAAGCGTTACAAAATAATCAAGCATCCAGTTTCCTTTGTCAATTTTAACATTGACAAGTTCACCTGTCAATTTTATCGGGATTGAAGCGTCATTGGTTCTATCCGGGTTCCCGAATACTTTAAACTGATTGAGATATAAATCTTTCAGCCCTGTTCTTTCCATGGCAATACGTGATGCAGCTTCTTCAATTGTCTCAGTCCTTTTTATATAACCCCCGCTGACAGTCCATTTACTTAATCCCTGGGGCCGTTGCAACAAAACCTTCAATTCCTTTTTGTGATAACCAAAAATTACATTATCAATAGATACATTCCTCAGATAATGAATATGCCCATTCAAAATTTCATCACGCAGAATTTCCAGATCCAGCATAAAAATAATTAAAATATAATATTACGTATTTTTTACGGAATACAAAAGAAAATATTAATTTTGCATGAATAAATTTACATCCGGAGTCTGAAATGATGATTCCTGCCTAAATAAATAACTTAACGTTAAAAGACTAATCTTTAAAATCTATGAAAAAAGCATTATTCATCCTTTCAACGATTATAATTGCCTTTATTGTTAAAACCGGTTCAATAAATGCTCAGGTTAAAAATACCGGAGAAAAATATTTTATAGGGAAATGGAACTTAATGGTATATGGTCTGCCTGATGGTGATACTAAGATGACTATCAATATTGAAAAAAAAGATGATAAGTTAATCGGCAATCTGGCAGATTCCGCCAAGACAGTTCCTCCTCTGGACCTGGCTAATATTGAGGTTGCCGACAGTACATTTAAAGCTACGTTCAGTGCGCAGGGAATGGATATTTCACTGTTGTTAAAGATAAAAGACGACAAAAACGTAACCGGAAACATGATGGACATGTTCGACATAAAAGGGACAAAAGAAAATTAGCCTGTTATTTTTCAACCTTAAAATATTCTGCTTTGTCAACCAGAAAACTTATTATTGGTCTTGCTAACCTTACAGCATTTGCTTTATTGATTTCTTCCTGCAATAAATCGCCGGAAAACAAATTACCGTCTCCCGTATGATCTGAATCAGGGTTGATTAAAACTATTCATCGTTATTCATTCAGAGATTTGAATAAAAATGGGAAGCTTGATATCTATGAAGATTCACGGCAGCCTGTTGAGCTAAGAATTCAAGACCTTTTGAAAGTACTATATCAATAAATATTATTTCAATAGAATAACCTTATTCCCCTTCTCCCGTCTTATAGTAAGCAAACCACCACTCTTCATAGGTTTCCACTCGTATCCCTCGCCAATATTCTTTTCAATCATTGACTCATACCCTATCAGCACGGCTGAAGGCTTTTTTCTCAGCTTTATTTTTTCAATGCCCAAGGAATCAAATGTTCTGTAAAATAAGCGCACTTTTGCACTATCCACTTTTTCAAAGTTGAGCCCATAGAATTTTTTCAAATGTCCCTCATAATCTGCCTGCTGGATTACCGATGTGGAAGATAATATGTGATCTTCATCAGGAGGCGTCAATGCAGGTATTGCATCCATTGCCCTGAGGTAATGTCTGACGTAATCGCCATATCCATCGGTCAACCATGGTTCATCACCAGGGTATCTGTTCCTTCCGTCAAAATCTACCATATAAGTAGCCCAATTTAGCTCGCGTACATCATTTTCATACATACTGCTGTCTCCGGTTAAGCTAAAATATAACAATTCATCTGCAGCTTGCCTGGCAGAATGGCTATTGCCCGGTTGTTGATATACTGTTTGTTCATTGGTAACTGTAACCCCATATTTACCCCACTTTTCATTGGCAAAGTTTTTGTGCACCCATGAAATAATTCCTCGCACTTCATTTTTCCAATCCGGGAAGTATTCCGTGTGTTTCATAATAAATCGTGCAAATGTCATAGCATTGATCTGGGTTTCACTCCACCAGTCAACATCTTCAAAAAACGGGCCCCATTTATTTTCTTTAAGTGGATAGGTTTTCATCCAGCTAACCAGAGTATTAAATCCAGTCCTGTAATTATCCGTCTTGCCGGCTTTCAGGTCTATCAGATCAAGAAACAGCTGCATTGTCGGTGCCCAGTTGCTTGTATAGCCTGCACTATCAATCCATGTACCGGTAAAATCATGAAAACGCAGTAAAACTGTTTCCCCGGTAAAGACATTCACTTTGTAAGGCAGAGGCGAATAATTGAGATTACCTTCTTTCATGTGGTCTGCAAGTGTGTTGGCTATTTTGACAGCCGCATCCAGGTAAAGCTTATTCTCTCTAACACTGTAACCCAAACTTATTTTATAAAGATGTATAAGTTCTAGACCAAAGGATCCGGCCTTATCGGGTTGAGCTATATCTTTGCCATTACGCATATCTCCATCATAATATCCTGAATAGATAAAAGTGTTGTAAGGAAAAGGAATATTTGGCCATCTGGAATCTGCAGGTGACAATCCATGTGTAAGATAATAATCCGCAATAAAACTCATATTCGCTTTGATCCTCTCATTCCCTGTATAAGGATATAACATGGTCCAGGAGGAAAGAGCCATTGCAAACTGGTCACCACCAATACCACGGGGATCATTAAAGTTTGGATTCCATACCTGATGATTCATGTAATAAGGCAATCCATTCATATCCTTACGCATGTAATCCCAGAAATTCCAGACAAGATTAATCACGTGGTTATAGGACTTGCCTGGATCTTCACTGTACCAGGAAATAATTTTCCCGCTTTTATCAGTTTGAATAGGATGATAGATAAGGATTTCTTTCACCTGTGAAAACAGATGAATGAAAAGTGAAAGAAATGCGCAAACAAGAATAGATTTTTTGTACATAACAATAAAGAGGTTAGAGGGCTAAAGTTATGTTTATTTAAAAAATAAATGACAATATAACAGAATATTGCCAGTTAAGAACAATCTGCAAACGTCGGTTTTTCAATAAACTGACAGTTATTTAACGTCCTCATTAAGCACCTTACAGGTTAACTTTCCTTATAAATTCATTCACCAGCAATGTGGTAGTTCATCGTGTATAATAAAGTCGTTTTACTTTTACTTAGTCTTAAAAATGATTTTCTCCTTTTTACAAATAAATTGAATAGCCCACTTACCGGTTTGTCCGGCAGGCGGCAATCCTCCGCCAGGTGAGAGCCACTGTCCGGCCATATAGAAGTTTTTAAGATCCGGGAGTGTAGGTTTAAGATTATCCATAAGATTTTTACTCGATGGAAGGAATCCCTCATATGACCCTTTCCAAACACCTGTAATAGTTTACGTCTGTAACCGGAGTGGCAACATCACAGACTTCAATAAATGCACTAATACCCGGATAATGCTTTTCCAGAATTACCTTTGATTCTTTTCCAATCTGCTCTTTTTCATTTTTATACTCCATTGGATCAATGTCATTCCATAGCTCCCATGGCGATTCAAACCGTATCACAATTACTGACTTTCCTTCTGGGGCCATGGTACTGTCAAAGCAATAATTCATAATGGTATAGCCATTTATGGTTTTTGTTCTGCCTATTACCTGATCCTTCATTAACCATGACTCAGAGGGGACTTTTGAATCAATTATTTTAGCAATACCAAAAGATACCTGTACAATTGGATTAAATAATTTCCAATTCTTATATGCGTTTGATATTTTCTTATTCAGGTATTTTCCTCCAAGCATTTTAAAGATAGTAGAATATCCGTCAGCTGCACTGATAACATAATCAGCATTGATTTCAGTTCCATCTGAAAGAATAACACCTTGTGCTTTATTATTTTCCACAACTATTTCTGAAACTTTGGATCTCGTTCTGAGCTTACCGCCCAGATCAATATACCTTTTAGTCATTCGCTGTGCCAGTGGCAAAGAACCACCTATAAGATAGCCGGCATTTTTCTGGTTGAACCATGCAAACATCATAATAAAAGCAAGGGCAGAAAAATCCATAGATCCAAATATGCTGTTAAGAAAGTATTTCAATGAATCGTTTTTAAATCCAAGCTTCCGGAAGTAATCATCACAGTTTTTACGTCCGTACTTCATAAAAAGAGTCATTATGGGCATCATACCGAACATTGATGTTATAGTTTGTCCAAATTTTCTTAATCCGGGCGGGTCTGAAAACGGCTGAAGAAAAGAGGATCTTCTCATATCACTGCACATCTTTTTTATTTTTCTTTCATCTTCGGGTGCAAAATTTATGAGATAATGTTCCCATTTGTTAAGATCAGTATAGATTATAAACTCCTTACCGTCTTCTGAAATAATTTTCGTATGCACCTCATGATCAATTATCTCCACATTATTATTTATGACATCAGTCTCTCGCCAGATGTCGTTAAAAGTTCCATTCCTCGTACCTACCAGCCAGTGCAGGCAGTAATCAAATCTGTATCCTTTCCGATCCCATGCTGTGCATTGTCCACCGGTAATGGAATGCATTTCAATAATTTCAGCATCAAATCCATTCACGCTGGCATAAATGCCTGCTGATAGTCCGGCAACTCCGCCTCCGATAATTACAATTTTTTTAGCCATTTTGAATCGTTTTTATAAATCCGGATTGTTAAAATAAGTTCTGTAAGTTTCTTCCAAAGAAATCAGAGAAATAGTCATGATCATAAACTAAATAGGTGAATTACACAAACAAGCCGGCAAACAGCATACCCGACCAGGGTTTTTGGTTTTAATCTGCCTTAAATTTTGAATATTTCCTTTTCAGTAAAAAATAGACCGGAATACCTGAAAAAATCAGTATCATACCAATAGCTGCTTCCCTCGGTCTGGTAATTATGGTGTTTAAGAACAGACCGATGCAAAACAGTATAAATATAGCCGGCACGAAAGGATATCCCCATACTTTATAGGGTCTGTGCACTTCAGGCATTCTGCGTCGTAAAATAAATACTCCGAGTGTTGTTGCTCCGTAAAAAATAAAAACGGCAAAAATAATCATGTCAGTGAGCTGATCGAAGGTTCCTGACAGAACCAGCACCGATGCCCATATTCCCTGCCACAAAAGTGAATTGGATGGAACGCTGGCCCTGTTTATCTTCCCCATTCCATGAAAGAAAAGGTATTCACGGGCCATAGCGAAATAGGGCCGGGCTCCGGTAAGTATGCTGGCGTTAGTACATCCCAGAGTAGTAATTAGTATTAACGACGAAATAAACAATGCTCCTCCATTTCCCCAGAAAGTCCTGACAGCCTCAATTGCAGCAATCTGATTACCGGATTCATGAATATGAACAAGTTGAGGAATGGATAAGAGAGTCAGGTAGGTCAGGTTAACCATAAGATAGATGAATATCACAATAAAAACACCTGTTACAATTCCTTTCGGGATATTTTTTTTAGGATCCTTTACCTCCCCGCCTATAAATCCGACAGAAACCCATCCCTGGTAAGCCCAGAATGCAGCCAGCATAGCTGTATAAAATGCAGAAAGAGTGACAGTACCTCCAGTTAACTCTTTAAAGTCCATAAAATTTGCTGGTTTGGCTGTGCGACTGCTCAAACCAAAAATTACAATTGTAATAAGGCCAGTTAAAACAAGTAACATGATGGCTTTACTTACTGCTGCTCCACTTTTTAATCCAGAAATATTCAACCCTGTAAGAATCAAAATCAGGAGTATTGCTGTCAGTTTGACTCCAAAATCCTGAAATGGATAGAAAATACCTCCGATTGTAAAATGCTGTAGCGGACCATGAATGCCTGGTATTATAACGATACTGTTCAGGGATTGAGCAAATACATACGCAAGAGATGAAATCGTGGCAGTCTGAATAACGGTAAAGAGGGACCATCCGTACATAAAAGAAAAAAAACGGTTGTAAATTTTTTTTAAATAAATAAATTCGCCTCCCGTATCGGCCAGCAATCCGGCAACTTCCGCATTGCTCAATGCTCCGAAGAGAGTAATAATCCCTCCGACAATCCATGCAACAAGAATCCATACTGAAGAGTGAAGTTCGGCGGCCATCGGAGCAATTTTTTTATATATTCCTGATCCGATGATATTTGCAACAACAAAAATAATAACATAGCCCATACCCAGGGCTCTTATCAGATTCCTTTGATTAAGCATGGCAAAGCATTTAAATACTGATATCACAATGTATGAATTTATTCAGGAATATCTAGGACCGAAAGGCTTTCATAACTCAGTTGTTAGCCATTGTTCTCCTCTGCCATCAAGAGAAGAACCCATCAGAGAGCTAAAATTGTACTATAAACCAGAAATCTGATCCCTGTTTTTTAACTGTTCATCAAAATCAATATTTTTCATCCAATTTATTGGCTGCTTTTTTATTATTCAGATAATCTGTGTTATAGACATAAATATTAATTATTAAATAATGTCCCCAGAAAGATTTCTGATAAATTCAGGATTAATTTTGATGAACCATACCAATTTCGTGGGTAAAGAGTCGATTCAGCTAAACGATCTGTAATCTTTAAAAGATATAGAGGTTGTAAAATCCACACAATAATACATCAATTGGACATTTGTGACTTGACAGTGTAATGCCGGCTCATTACTTTTACTCAGCAAGACTTTATGGGAAAGGACAAGCAAAACAAATAAAACTTTTTAAAAACAATATTCGGGAAAATGGGAATTTTAATAGTAATTCCGATCGCATTCGTAGCCTTATGTATGGGTTATCTGATCAGAGCGTTATTTCAGATGATTAAAAACATATGATGAAATTGCAAAAATATCTGGATCAGGTAAAACCTATTGCAACTTTCAGGATTCAGAAGGACTGTAAAACCTTCTAAATAAATTTGTATGAAAGTTACTTTCCCCTTAGTCCGCTCATGATTATGAGCCTTTGTGAAGTTTAAATCTGAATAAAGAATTTTTTTTTAACCCTGCCTCTATTTTTATAGTTGTGGTATTTCATTTTTTGTTCAGATCTTTTACTGCCGCTTCCATCAATAAATAAAAAGCCTGCCCTTCAGGCGCAACATATGGCCGATCAAAACCAGGAACTCCGCATACATTCTGAACATAACCCAGGTTATCAACCTGTTCATTGGCTGCTTTTCTCATTTTTTGTGCCTTTTCGAGATAGCCTGATTCAAGATATCCGGCTTTCACACCTCTGTAAATTGTATAGCTGATCATCTGACTCAGATTAACTTCCGTGAAAGTATCAGGTTTGTTTATAACATTATGAAACAGACCATCTTCACGCATGTATTTTAAGCAACCGTCAACTACCTCTTTTACATAAGCAATGAGTCTTTTCTTATCTTCAGTTCTGTTTTCAGGCAGTAGCTTTATTACCCTCGTTAATCCTGCTGCCGTCCAGCCATTACCTACACCCCAAAAATCTTCTCTTTCAAATTTATTGTTAGGACCATCCCATATATGAGAATAGAGCTGATCCTTACTGTGGTACAAATATTTTCTGTAACCCTCAATCTGTTTAAGTGCTTCGTCATATTCTCCTGCTGCTGCAAGAAACGGTGGCAGCATATAGAAAGCGTCAGACATAATGAATTTTGCCGGTTCCTGGGTATGATAAATAATTCCTTCGCTATTTTTATGGGTCGTGGTTTTTATCACTTCAAGCATATCATCAGCGCCTTTTATAAAAAGAGGATCTCCTGTTAATTTCCCGGAAAACAAAACAGCTTCACCGATGCTTGAACAGTCATTGACAGGCATATTTCCACCTATAACAGAGAACCGTCCCTTTTCCTGTCTCATAATTGCAGCACGTGCAAAGGAGACAACCAGATCATATTCACCCATTTCCAAAAGGGCCTGAGCAACAGTGCCCTGCTCCCAATTATAGCGCTGCATTCCGATTGTCGCTACCAGTACTCTATCGATTCTATCCTGAAGAGATGAGGGTTTCCCTTTAAAGAGATTTCCGGGCCTTTTTTCCTGATTGTCCTTGGTGCCGGAATTTGTCTGATACGGAATTGCACCTGCCGTCAATCCTGTCAATCCTAAAGAAATTGCACCTGTTTTTTTAAGGAAATTTCTACGGGAATTATTGTTCTCTGAAGTTTTTGATTCTTTCATTTTCTAAACTGAATTACTTTTTCTACCAAAACTTCAAGAATGCCAGTTATTAATGCGATACATTACCCGGCCCGAAATTAATCCTCATTTAAAGCTGAATGCCCGGCATTCTTTTTAACAATAACTGATAATAATTGTTTATAATATGGAACTCTCTAAATCTTGAATTGAATATCCGGATCAAAAACCAAAAATAATGAAACGTCGTGATTTTATCAAAAAAACAGCGGCTATAGCTCCAGTAATGAGCTTTTTTCCTGCTGATCTTTCACTTATAAAAAGGAATTATACTATGGGAAAACTCGAAAAGAGATCACTTGGCAATACAGGCGAGATGTTGTCAATGATCGGATTTGGTGGAATCCTTGTCATGAATGCAACCCCTGATGATGCCTCTTCGGTAGTTAAGCTGGCAATTGATGCAGGGGTAAATTATTTTGATGTATCCCCGTCTTATGGTGATGCTGAAATTAAACTGGGACAAGCTCTGGAACCATACAGAAAAAATGTCTTCCTTTCCTGTAAAACAGATGGTCGCAAAAAAGAAGATTCCCGCAAAGAACTGGAACAGTCGCTTAAGAATATGCGAACGGATCATTTTGATCTTTACCAGCTGCATGCAGTCACAACTATTGCCGACGTCAATACCATTCTTGGAAAAGGAGGAGCGATTGAAACATGCCTGGAAGCAAAGAAAGAGGGAAAGATCCGCTTCATAGGTTTTTCAGCCCATTCTGTGGAAGCTGCAACGGCTTTGATAAACGGCTTCAATTTCGATACAATTATGTTCCCATTTAATTTATATTCTTGGTATACCGGGAACTTTGGACCCCAGGTACTGGCATTGGCACAGGAAAAAAAAATGGGAATCATTGCATTAAAGGCTATGGCGAAAGAACCGTGGCCACAAAATGCAGACCATTCAAAATTCAAAAAATGCTGGTATGAACCCTTTTCAAATGAAGAAGATATATTGACTGGATTGCGCTTTACCTTATCTCATCCAATTTCAAGCGCAATACCTCCCGGCGAAGAAGAATTGTTCAGGATGGCCCTTAATCTCAGAGATAAAATAAAGCCCCTGAATAAAGAAGAAATTGAGATAATAAAGACCAGAACACTTAAAGGAAATCCATTATTTAAATACCCGTCTATGTTCCCGATCTCATGATTTCCTGCTATAATAAAAAGGTCCACAGATAAAATGTTTTTATAGATCATTTAAAGAATTATATCCAATCGCTTGTTATTCCACAGAATGTTTTAAAAATCGAACATGGATTGCGGTTTTAATTTAAACTGGACAAAAAAATTTCTAAAAATAAAGTCCCTTGCATATCAGGCATAACAAGGGACTTTTCTCAGATTGAAAAATTGCAGACTATATGGATCAGGTTTATATCAAAATAAATGTTGTTTTTGAAGTAAGGTCAGATCGTTTGATTCCATGTAATTTTAACTTGATTATTGTTTAATAAATTTCTTGGTCACTAAAATTTCTTTGTCCTTGATCAGCATAACGTACATGCCGGATCTGATATTAGAAATATCAAATTGTTTCAAAATGTCTTCTTTCATGATAAAGCCGCTATAAACCTGTTTACCTGTTAAATCCGAAATAATTATTTCATTCCTCTCACTTTTAAGCGGGTTGACAAATTCAATCGAGAAATGACCATTATTTGGATTTGGATAGAGATTAAATATTTCTGACTTAGGGTCATACCTGACAGGATTCCCTACTATGAATTCAACAGGTGATGAGATTGTTGTGTCATTCATATTATCAGTTGCAACTGCCGTTATTGTATAGATTCCGGCAGGTACATCTTTCCAGGTATATGTATAAGGGGCTGAAGTCATCTCAACGAGTTGGGTATTTCCATTATAGAATTCTACCCTGCTCACTGTTCCATCCGAATCGGTAGCAACAGCTTCGATCTCAATTGCAGAAAGATTATCATAAGTGTTTCCTTTAAGCGGATTAGATATCCTGACAATCGGATGTCTGTTCGGAGTGTGTTTACTATCGATTACAGAAACTAAGATTGGGGATGATGTGGTTTTCGAGCCAAGATTGTCAGTAGCGATGCATTTCAGAGAATAATTTCCTGCTGCAACATTATTCCAGGTAAACATAAATGGCGGTGTGGAAACTGATCCAAGCATGGTATTGCCATTATAGAACTCCACTTTTGCAACAGAACCGTCAGCATCAGTAGCATTTGCAGATATAGCTATATTTGCCGGAGAAGTAAATGAGCTACTTGGGGAAGGTGAAATTATTGCTGCAGTCGGAGACGTATTAATGCAATTATTAACGACTTGCTGGTTCGAGATACTTGCAGCTAACCCGCCTGAGGTAGCCTGCAAAGGATTGGCAGAAGGTTTTATATATGATACTGTTACGACATCACCCGGAAGAATACGGCTTGTTAGAGTCAATTGAACTTTCGGACCACTAATACCAACCCCATTAAAGGTCCTTGCCGTTGAATTAACCTGAACTGCAAAAGAAGAAACAGAAGGAACTATATTTGCAAGGGGCATATTATATGTCATTTCCAGAACAGATGGAGTTGCGTTTGCAACAGCAGAACTCTGATAGACCGGGGCTGCCGGCAATGTAGCTGCAGAACCTGATTTATACGCACCGATCTCAGGAGGATTGTTA
>PMIJ01000121.1 GCA_003157015.1 Bacteroidales bacterium | reverse complement strand
TCCCACTATTCTTGCTGATTTCTTATATGGTTTGTTAGAAAGAACTCCCAACTCAGACATTCCAAATAGTACCCTGCGGTGGACCGGTTTTAGTCCATCCCTCACATCTGGCAGTGCCCTCTGCACAATAACCGACATTGAGTAGTCGATATAAGCAGACTTCATCTCCTCCTCGATATTTACCTTAATGATTCTCTCTCTCTCTGACATAACAGGTTATTAATTAAATATTTATAAATAAACCTCAAAGGCGGGGTTTAGATTTACGAAAGTAATCAAAATTTGGTTACTTTCGAGCTTAAGAGCCATCGAATTTTTAACATTCATTGTTCATAAAAGGGCACGAAAATTGCCATATAGATATTATGTATAATTTAACTTTGATTTTGTTGTTATACGTACTTTTGTCAAAGATAATCTGACAGAATGTCGGATTGTATTATTTAAATGTGTAATTTGAGATATATAATATGGATTCACAATTTTCACAAAGGGTTAAAGATATTCTCGGTTATTCCAAAGAAGAGGCTATAAGGCTGGGTAACAGTCATATAAGTCCGGAACATTTGTTTCTTGGAATACTCAGGGATGGAGAAAGCGTGGCTGTAGAAATCCTAATGAACCAGGGAATTGATCTCCTGGTCCTCAAAGGATCTCTTGAAAAAAGTATAAAAGTTGAAAGTCCGGTTCCTGTAGCTGACAATGAGGTCATTCCGCTTTTAAGGAGCACTGAAAGAATTCTTAAACTTGTTTATCTTGAAGCAAAGTCTTTGAAAAGCAGTACAATTGATACAGAACATTTGTTATTGGCAATATTAAAAGATGAAAATGCTTTGGTAACCAGGTTTTTGTCTGAATTAGATGTTGATTATCAATCGGTTCGAAAAATGGTTGAGTCAGAATCTCCGACTTCTAAAGCAGACTATCCAAGGGACGAGGATGATGAAGGTCAGAATTTTGGAGGACCTGGAAAAGGACAGCCCTCCTCCTCTTCCTCTGCAAAATCTTCCTCAGATACTCCTGTTCTGGATAATTTCGGAATTGATCTTACAAAAGCAGCTGAAGAAGGACGATTGGACCCGGTAGTTGGCAGAGAGCGGGAGATTGAGCGGCTTGCTCAGATTTTGTCAAGACGCAAGAAAAACAATCCGGTGCTTATTGGTGAACCGGGTGTCGGAAAATCTGCAATTGCCGAAGGTCTCGCCTTGCGAATTATTAAAAAAAATGTCTCAAGAGTTCTCTTTAATAAAAGAGTGGTCGCCCTCGATCTTGCTTCAATTGTTGCCGGAACAAAATATCGTGGACAATTTGAGGAAAGGATGAAGGCAATACTGAATGAGCTTTCAAAAAATGATAATATCATTCTTTTTATTGATGAGATACACACAATTGTCGGAGCCGGAGGAGCAACTGGCTCTCTCGATGCAGCAAATATGCTGAAGCCAGCTCTTGCACGGGGTGAAATTCAGTGTATCGGGGCAACAACACTCGATGAATATCGTCAGCATATTGAGAAAGACGGGGCTCTTGAGAGAAGATTTCAGAAAGTGATTGTTGAACCCACCTCAATTGAAGAAACTATCCATATCCTTCATAATATAAAGGAAAGATATGAAGAGCACCATAATGTAATTTATACGGATGACGCTATCGACGCCTGCGTGAAACTCACGAACCGTTATATTTCTGACCGGCATCTTCCGGATAAGGCAATTGATGCTCTCGACGAATCAGGATCGAGAGTTCATATTTTAAACATTGTTGTGCCAGAAAAAATTCTTCTGCTTGAGAAACAGCTCGAGGATACCAAAAAGGAAAAAATGATGGCGGTGAAGAATCAGAACTTCGAGAAAGCTGCCAGTTTCCGTGATCGTGAAAAGGATCTGCTTGATCAGATTGAGCTTGAAAAGAAAAAGTGGGAAAAAGAACTCTCTGTAAACAGAGAAACAGTTGATGCTGATAAAGTCGCAGAAGTTGTTGCCATGATGACAGGAGTTCCAGTTCAGAGGATTGCCCAAACGGAAGGAGTTCGGTTACTCAATATGGCTGATGAACTGAAAGGCAGCGTTATTGGCCAGGATGAAGCTATATCGAAGGTCGTGAAATCGATACAGAGGAACAGAGCTGGTCTTAAAGATCCGAACAAACCCATAGGAACATTCATATTTCTTGGTCCTACCGGCGTTGGAAAAACCCAGCTCGCAAAAGTTCTTGCAAAATTTCTGTTCGATACAACAGATAATCTGGTCAGGATCGATATGAGTGAATATATGGAGAAATTCTCAGTGTCACGGCTTGTCGGAGCTCCTCCCGGGTATGTAGGTTATGAAGAAGGTGGCCAGCTTACTGAAAAAGTAAGAAGAAAACCATATTCAGTTGTCCTTCTCGATGAAATAGAAAAGGCTCATCCTGACGTGTTTCATATTATGCTTCAGGTGCTTGATGAAGGTCAGTTAACTGACAGCCTCGGGCGCAGGGTCGATTTCAGAAACACTATTGTAATTCTGACATCAAATATTGGAACCCGGCAAATTAATGAATTCGGGCATGGGATGGGGTTTGATACATCAGCCAAAAAGGCAACAAGGGATGAACAGACAAAAAGTATCCTGCAGAAAGCTCTTCAGAAAACATTCGCTCCTGAATTTCTGAACAGAATTGATGATGTAATAATGTTCAATTCATTAGGAAAAGAAGAGATCAATAAAATTATTGATCTTGAACTGAGAGGTCTTTATGACAGAGTAAAATCACTTGGTTTTCAGCTGAAAATAGCTACTGCAGCACGTGATTTTATTGCTGAGAAAGGTTTTGATGCAAATTATGGAGCACGTCCGCTTAAACGTGCAATTCAGAAGTATCTTGAGGATCCGATGGCTGAAGTCCTTATTAAAGCAAACCTTAAAGAGGGAGATTTTATTAATGTAGGATTTAATAGCGCTAAATCGGAAATTAAGATTAAAATTCAAAAGAAGAAGATTGAGCTTCCGGAAAAAACAGATACTCCGACTTAAAAGATCGAAAAAGGCTGTCAATAATTGACGGCCTCTTTTTAGTGCGCCCGGCAT
>PMIJ01000181.1 GCA_003157015.1 Bacteroidales bacterium | reverse complement strand
TTTATTAACGCATCAGTAGTATTTCATTTTGTATTGTTCTGAGCTCGGATTGGTTCAGAAAATCAAAATTTAGAGTTATGGAAAATAGGATATTAGAACTAAAATGTAATAACTGCGCGAAGCTTGATAAGTACCAATTTATTGCCAGTTTTAATTCGCTTGACAATGAAAAATATACCATGAAGTTCTCTGAAGAAGTTCCTATTGGTATGAGTATAAGAATTAATACCTTTTATCATACAATCCAAAAGAATGATGACACTTTTAGAATTTCAATAAAACAGGCTTATTTAACTAAAGATACGCCAACGGTTTTAGAATTGTTCTTAGCGGATAAATACGAGACAAAAAATAAAGAACAGATATCTGTTTATAAGGATTCGAATACTCTAGAGATCTATAAAATGATAGAAAGGGGAGATAATTTTAAATTAAATTCAAGTAGATTATTAAACTTAAAAAATGAGAATCTTGTAATTATAAAGATGCCACATGTATTTAATGGGAACTACATAATTGAAAATTGGATTCAACCTTTCCCCAAAAAATAAAAAAAATGGTGCTAACTCAAACGGTTTAATTAATTAGCTTCGCTGAGCTCGTCAACCGCTCCGCGGTTTCCTCGGTTGCCTTCGCCAGCCCGGACAATTTCATGACACAAAACCACACATCCATCTATCGGGACTTGCAAAAAAAATGATATCAAACAATTAAACCCTTGACAATATGATCTGTGACTCAAAATTAAAAATTGCTATTTCAAACCTTGGATGGATCGATAAGGGAAACTTATGGATTTATAATAATTCTGAGAATAATATTAGAACAGTTTTCTTATCGGAGTCGAGATACTTAAACATTTTCGACGGATCAGCTGATTATTTTTCAGTAAGTCATAATTATGAAGATTCCATATTTGAAATATCTATTCATCATTTTTCTCAACCTGAGATAATCCTTTGTAAATTAATATTTAACAATTATAAAACAGATATCACTGGGGACGTTGACCTAATAAAATATATACCCAAATATTATGTAGCAGGTTTTACTCTTAATGGTGAATATAAAACCCATCTAATTTCCATTCATGATAAATCAATCAAAATTGATGATTCAAAGATAGAATGGTTTCAAAAAGGCAATTTTGATTTTGGTTATCAAGGATTAACTGGTGTTACGGAATATAATGATGAACTATTGTTTTGTGTTCAAAGGGATGGTAGTATATACAGAGTAAATAAAGAAAGCAATCAGTTGGTGGCTAAAATTGAATTGGCAATGCATTTTGGTAACCCTAAAGTCACCTTTAATAAGAATAAAACTATCCTATTCACCGATGACTATGATACATTAATCAGGATTAATCCTTCAACCTGGAAGATTGAAAAACAAACCAGATTTCAGAACGCATATCAAGGAACTAATCAATTCATCGGATCATATTCATTTAATAAAAACAAGAATTTAATTACACTGGCAAGACCTTTTAGTTCTGATGTTGTAATGATTGATAATAACTTAAATATAAAATATTACTGTAAGATTGGGAGACAGCCATTGGAGTCTGTTGTTCTTGACAATAAAAAAGTAATTGCCAGAGACTGGAAATCTGGAGATTTTTTGACAGGAACAATGAAGTTTAGATTTTTTTGGAATAGGCAGTTAACTTAAACAGGTTGGGCTACTTTTCAATCAAATAGACAGTTACATCATGACAAAAATAAAAGCCAAAGCATAACATGGACAATGCTATGAAAAGCATTGCCCTGACACGGACAACAGTTCAATTAAACTGCCGGGCGGTTAGCAACTATAAAACATTACCAATGAGACATACCACCTTGACAATTATCGGACTTTTATTTACTCTTACTATTTTCAGTCAACCATTCGGATCTTTTTTTCATTCAAGATTGGAATTCGAATTACTATCACCTAAAATCATTAAGAGTAATAACATCACAAGAGTAAGGATATCTGATCATTTCATGGACGAGATAACTCTTGACTATGAATTTCAATATAACGCAGATGGATTAATAACTTCATATAGAGGTTTTTTTAATCCAGATCCAAATAGATCAAAAATTTTCAATTTGGATGCTGATGATACGATCTTCTACAATCGAACATGCATCGATGTAATTGATGGAAATAATAAAACCACAAGAATTAAATATGCTCAAAATGGTAGAATAGAAAAAGTGTATTATGAGTATAAAAATATTATTATTGGATGTCCAGTAAAGAGTTTATCATTCAAGTATAATTCCTCAGGGCGTATTTCAAATGAAACCATGATAAATTGTACAGACAGTCTGGTCTCAAAGTATATATATCGCAGGAAATTAATTAAGGAAGTAATCTGCACTACCTTAAGGAAAGATATAAGATTTTCATGGAGCCCCACAGAAACCCTAATTGAGCGATTCAAGGTGAATTATGATTCTTTAGGGTTAATAAAATCAATTATTAAAACATCTGATCCAAACATATTTGTAAGCTATGAATATTTTAAATAATTACAGTTGCTAACTCGGACGGTGCTATGAAAAGCATTGCCCTGAAACAAATGGCAACTCAATTAAACCGTCGTACCGTTAGGTTTAAGATTTAGTGCAGAATACTGAGATAACCAATGCACATACAAGAATTTGGCAGTTTACAATCACGATTGTGAGGGCTGCTGCCCAACCACATGCTTATCTGCTTTCCCTAGACCTTCCCATTTAGAAGACTAGTATAGGTACAAAAGCAGTAAGACCACTGTGTCATTAACAATATAACTACCAAGGTATTCGACAAAATGATGAGTCCGCTTAATATATTAGATCTTTGATTTTCACACTTATGTATTATAAAACATTCATACATTTACTACATGAAAGCAAACAATAAAACAATACATCGGAATCAGAAATAAAAGCTGAGAGGTTCAATAGTATAAATTAATTTCCCGAACATGAAAATTTATTATTATATCATAATTCTATCTATAATATCTGTAGGCTGCCAAACTATTGATCTACCAAAAGAAAGATATAATCAATATGATCTCTCAACAATCAAAGTGTATATTAGAAATGACACACTATTTTGTTCATTAAAAAATTCTTTGGATTGCCCATTGCGTTTTTATATTTCCACATCAGACAGTACCATAAATAAATCGTTGCATTCTATTTACCCAATTACATTTCATTCAAAAAAAGATACGCTGATAATGATTCAGGTTAATAGCAATTCCTCGGGTAAAGTAGAAACATTTTGGGGAGCTTGTATGGGTGACTTGGATAGAAAAATAGATTATAATAAAATAGACCTGCCCTTTTGTAAAGGGAAAAGTTATAAGATAGTTCAAGGCTATAATGGAAAGCATTCGCATCATACAGATTATTCACGTTATGCAATTGATTTTGGACTACAGACAAATGATACTATTTGTGCAGCTGATGATGGTTTTGTTGTTGGAGTAATAAAGGACTATACAATTGGTGGCAACGATAAAAGATTTGAGGAATTTGCAAATTATATCACATTATATCATCCTCATTCAGGATTGTATACACAATATGCTCATTTAAAAAATAATGGGAGTTTTGTAAAAGTTGGAGATACTGTTAAACAAGGACAAGCAATAGGACTTGCTGGTATGACTGGATTTACATCAATAGCACACCTACATTTCAATGTCTTAATTCCATGTCCTCCAAAAGACGGATTCAAGTCTACCCCGATTGAATTTATTGAGCATTATAATGGTAATAGTCTTAGGATAAATGATATTGTAAAAAAATAAACTGTCCACAACAAAGTAATTGTAATAGCCGTGCTTGACAATTTTAAATTAATCTGAGTTTCAAAATTGGCATAAATGGTAACATTAGAGTGTAATATTTTCAATTAATCTCAAGGATTCACATTACGTTGATAACTTAAACTATGCTTACATTGCAACAATTTGATGATACACACGTCTTTGACTAAAAAGATTCTGAATTTGCGCAAAACCACTTTTCTTTTTGCTCGTTTTTCTTTTAGTCATTCTTTCCTCCTCAATCGCAATTTGCAGGTGATTTAAATGTAAAAGCATAATATAATAGATATAATTTAAACACTCTTCCTATGAAAGCGCTTCTGATTATTTGCACTGTATTTCTTTATAACTTAGAAATATTCGCACAATCCAAATTTGAAATGGACCAAAAAACTATTCAATTTGAGAATAAAGAAGTACAATTGTCGGGAGTCCTTGTATCGCCAAAAACGAGTAAGAACGTACCGTTGATAATATTAGTACCAAATAGTTGGAGCTCTCTTTCTATTGATATAGCAGAGCAATATGCAAAAAAAGGTATTGCATGTTTTACATATGATTCAAGAGATAAGGATAAAAAAATGGGATTTGATAGCTTCAAAGACAGTATAGTAGACATATATTCTCAAGATTTACAAATCGCCATAAAGAAAATGCATGAATTTAAGACTTTTAATAAAATTGGAGTTATAGGTATAAGTATGGGGGGGTGGATTATTGAAAGAGCTATAATAAATGAAAATGTTGATTTTTATGTTATGATTTCAACTCCAACAACGTCTTTCAAAAAGTCTTATGAATAGCTATTGGCAAGTTTTATTAAAAATAATGTTGATACAAATCAAATCAATAATATAAAATCTCAAAGGGAGAATGTATTGAATACACATAATTTTGAGTTCAATCCATTTGATAATGTTAAAAAGATAATGATTCCATCTATATGGATTTTTGGGAAAAATGATATTAATGTATCTGTTGACCAAGCAGTTTCTGATTTGGAAACGATTAAGAATACAAATAAGATTACAATTAAAACATACGAAGGGCTAGACCATTCAGGAGTGTTTAATAGCGAATTGGTTTTAAATGATATAATTAATTGGATAAGAGAATAAGCGGGCAATGGTAAGTTGCTAGTAACAGTTTTTGCAATTTCCTACTGCTTCCAAGACAAATTTTATCATGACGTGACAATATCGTATCATCTACTGGGATTCAGCGCATTGAAAGCTTCATCGTGACACCAAATGCTCGTCCACTTATCGGGACTTTGCAAAAACGCATGCCAACCCTGACGGACGGCAACAAACTAAACTGTCGGGCCATTGAGTGCAATTTAAATTGACAGCTATTATGAAAATAGTAAAGCATATTTAAATCATAATAAAAAGTAAAAACGAATATGATTACGGCTATAACAAACGCACACATTTTTGATGGAGAGAGAGTAATTGATGACATGATAGTCTTGATCGAAGGGGAACGGATTTTTAATGTTGGAGGAGTTGTGCCAACGGGGGCAACAGTCATCGATGCCCACAACGCTACCCTTATGCCCGGCCTTATTGATGCACATGTACATACTGATATTGACGGATTACATGACGCTCTATTATTTGGTGTCACTACCGAGTTGGAAATGATGGGGCGATGGTCATTCAAGGAACGTAAGGAAATCGCTGAACGGCACGATGTAGCTGACATTCGCTCTGCTGGTATGGGTGTCACTCCTCCTGGGGGGCATCCATCGCAGTATATGAAATCCAGCAGTAATTTACTTCTTAGATTTTTCTATCGTTATCCATTTGTTTCAACGCCTAAAGACGCTGTCAAATTCGTAAAAAAGCAGGTTGCCAATGGAGCCGACTATATCAAGATATTTATTGAAGATGGAACCACAGTCGGTTTTCCCGGACTTCGGGTAGTAAGCCACGAGATACTCCATGCGACTGTTAACGAAGCTCATCACCTTGGCAAGATGGCCATCGCTCATGTGACAACTTTTGAAGGAGGGCAGAAAGCTATTTCGGCAGGAGTAGATGGGTTAGCTCACTTGTTTTTTGATCGCCAACCTACTCCAGAGCTTATAAACGCTATTGCTTCTTCCGGAGCGTTTGTTATCCCCACACTCGTGACGCTTTCAACTGCCTTTGGCAATAGTGCAGCCGAGCTGGCCACAGACAAACGAGTAAGTTCCAGATTAGGAAAGAAGTGGCTCAATTCACTCTCAAGGAGCATGAATGTATACCCTCAAGGTAAACTCGAAGATGCATTCGCCAGCGTCAGGGCCCTCTATAATGCGGGAGTGAACATTTTAGCTGGCAGTGATGTGTCAGAGCCTATCCCTATCCTCGGCGGTCTCGCTCATGGTGCTAGCCTGCACCACGAGCTTCAATTGCTGGTTGCTGCGGGACTGAAACCTATCGAAGCTCTCCGTGCGGCTACTTATACGCCTTCAAGACGTTTCGGACTTACAGACCGTGGACGGATTGCTCCCGGAGCACGAGCTGACCTGCTTCTGGTCGAAGGAGATCCAACAATCAATATTACTGACACACTGTCTATTCTTGGCGTATGGCGTGGTGGTGTAAGACTTAGCACTCACTAAAATTCAGAACACAAGTAACGCTACTCCTTTAGTGCATTTAAGTTAAATATGAAAATTATAAGTCATGAATTACTAACAAAAACTACAGCCAACACTGATGGTAGTCTTAATTGCTTTTGTCATCCAGGACAATTGAATAATAGATGCTAAAACCCAGAATAGTTTCAGTATAGTTTCAGTAACATCTGACTAATTTTTTCACGGGGAACATTTTGTCGGTCAAGTGTGCTGGCATAACAATCTCTGGCTTTGCCCAACTTCAAAGGCCGAGATAATTTAAGTTGACCGCTTATATCTTTTAACTTCCGATTTAATTGCCGCTTTAATTGCCGCTTTAATTTACGATTTCTGTTAGTAAAGAAACTCTCGTCATAATCTTCCTTAAGCAGACCCAATAAAAATGGACTGTTTTTATCACCGACAAGGGCTATGGAATCCTTTAATTTGTCTGTTACAGGAATAATGATTGGCTTTTTGTTGTTTCTTCTCGTCGACTGCAGCGATAAAGCAAAACCCAAACATCTCTTGCGAATTTGTGTTCTTTGGATTTAAATTATTTGAGATCAATAACAGATTGGATCTCGGGCTCTTTAAGCACAGGCTTTGAGGGAAAATAACTTGAGATTGTAAATCCTCCTAAGCCAAATGGATATTCATATTCTTTTGGAATTATCTTAACAAAATGGGTGAAATAGTTAATAATAGACCTTAGATTTCTCATGTGATGATCTATTGTTGCCTGAGAATTATTATCACCAATTAATTTCTTTTCAAAATTTTTAAGGAAACTGACCGTAACATCCCCGACACTTATGCCAGGTTTGAACTCCTCAAACCTGTTCTTTGTATATCTTAATGATTCAATGGTCTTGGGTTTAATATCTTCTTTATTTTCGATTTAATAGTCAAATAACTCAGATAGAAGAAAAGACTGGGGTATACTTTTGTCTTCATTCTTGAATAACTCTCTGAATCGTGTCTTATTGAATGGTTTAAATTCGGAGAAGATCCTCTCCCATTTTGAAATATAGCCATTACATTTGTCCCGAAATGCTATACTTTCTTTGTCTTTAAACTTCTTGATGAATACCTGATCATACTGATTCTCTGTCATTTTTGAGACATTGATGTACATTACATCGTTTACATATACCATACGGATGGCCAGATTATACTTGTCTCCTTTAAGTTTTGTTCCTTTATCCAGCACAATGTTAAATGTTGCCATATTTGTTTAAATTTAAACTTTTGGAAGCGATGGAAGGTTTTCTTCCATTGTCTTTAATCTTTATACTTTTATACCCGTCTAAGGGGTAATAAAATATAAAGAAAAAAATCCGTAATACAAAATCCGGATTCAAAAAAACGGAGCCAAAAATAAACTTTTTTTTGATACTATAAGCTAAAACGGATGCGGATATGAGAATTTCGCTGGCAAATGATGGATCCAGACATCGGTCTCATCCTTGAATCAAAATCAAACATGACAGGAGTCCGTTTTGAGGGTCTTATTAGGAAAGATCATTTTTTTCTGAACTATTCTATTCCAAACTAATTAAACTAACCGAGATGTGACCAGAATCAATCTGGGGAGGTTTGAATTAATATATTCAAATGATTGGTTAACTTACTTTCACTTGGTGGAAGTTATAATCCATATGAATTATTGTAAGAATTGGTAATATAGTTTGTCCCGTTCGGACCCCTTACTACCGAAAGTTGCAACCGGTAAAAAACATTTTGATGTTATAACAATTCAAACAGCAATATTCACAAACTTATAAATCAAGTACTAAATTGCTGGCTTTACTACTTAAAAATTAAATTGCACCATTAGTTTGAATATTTAATAACTTTACATTTATAACAATCGGAGAATAATATTTCATAGATATTATTCATTAATAAAAATCTTTTAAACATGGCTGCGTTGAATAAAAACCTTATTCTAAAAGTGTTTGCCGAAATGTTAAAAAATAAACCTTTCCCTTCAAAGCACCTGCCTGAGATAGATGAAGAGATTGACTATCGCAAAATACCCGACCTACAGATTAAAAACTTCCCATGGCCAGTTAGTGTTGAACTGCGGCATTTTTTCTCAGATACTATGCGGCAACCGGGAAGAGCGAGGCTTGATCAGATTTTTAAGACAGTTGAACGGACGATTCAGTTTGTCAGCTTTGTTTTGGTATGCCAGGTCTGGTATGATATAACAAATAAGACCATTGACCGATTTCAGACTTCGTAAATAAGATGGCCTATAAACTTATTAATCTGGTATTATTATTCTTGTTGTCTCTTCCACTAAGTGCGGAATACAAAAAAAACGTCTATTCCATTTCACGCCGTGAAGGATTATCAAACGGTGCAGTGAATACAATTGTGAAGGATAAGGAAGGATACATCTGGTTTGGAACCTGGAATGGACTTAATCGCTACGACGGCAACAGAATAGTCACATACCTTCCCGGCAATAATCCCAACTCCATTCATAATCACGTCATCCGGGAAATGTATCCGGCATCTTCTGGTCAAATCTGGATGCTGACAAATAAAGGCATTGGATTATATGATAATATCCACGATCGTTTTACATCCTATTTTACACAGGAATCAGTGCAGATTAACTATGAAAATGACATTGCAATAAGTCATTCAGACAGATATGGGACACTGGCCTCGGTATTCGGACGTGGCATTTTCAGGTTTGACAGGACCACAATGCAATTCAATAAAATAGTTTTTGACTTTTCTTCTCAGCAGGCTTCACTCAGCATTAAAAGGATCATTCAGGCGGGAAATCAAATATATTGTATTACCGGAAGCGGGCAGGTATTTAAAATGTTGGGGAATCAACTTGAAGAGATAATGCAGTTAACATTAACAGGAACTCTATCTTCATCAATTTCAGTTTTAATTGATCAGCGTCCATATCTACTGATCACTCAACGTTCAGGGAATGCTCTTATGGTTGATCTTGAAGCAAAGGTAGTCAACCAGCTAAGGATTCCTGATGATATAATAACTTCTTTCTCCCTTTCTCCGGAAAACAACAGGCTCTGGACCGGTACCGAAAAGGGAAGAATTTACAGTTTCAATCTGCTAACCCGAAGTTTTGAGATGCTTAACAGACTTTCAGACTTATTTGAGAACAATCTGATTTCTACACGTATATTATGCATCTATGAAACAACTCCTGATATATTATGGATTGGAACCGATGGAAATGGAGTATATATGCTTAAACTCTCAGAATTTCCTGTTAATATCCTGTCTTCAAATCAATTGACATATCCTATTGTCAGAAGTATTCTTGTGACCCGTAAAAGAGATATTCTTATAGGTACCAAGGGTGGAGGAATTGATATTTTTGATGCCAACGGGAATCATATCCGGGAATTATCTGTTAAAAACGGTTTAAGTAACAATTCGGTGCTTTCGTTCCATGAACATGATGACGGGTTTATATGGGTTGGTTCCGATGGTACAGGAGTTGATATTATTTCGCCTGATTACAGAACCATCCGCAATTTTCCTCGTGATTTTAAATGCTTCAACCAGCTGAACTTTGCTTCGGTTTACCGCATAATTGAAGACAGCGATCAGAGAATTTACCTTGGTACCAGTGGTTATGGAGTTATCATGGTGGAGTTTAGTAAAGCCGGAACAACATCGCCTGTTGGTTGCGAACAACTGATTCTCGACAAAAGTTTTGCCTTACAGAGCCAGATAGTATATGCCCTGACTGAAGAAAAACCAGGGATTATCCTGATAGGCACAAGAGGGGTTGGTGTGTACCGCTACAATACAATAACCAAGAGAGTAATTGCTCAGTATAACACAATGACTCATCATGATCTTATAATGAATGATGATATACTTTCTCTTTTTACTGAACGCAACGGCAAAACCTGGGTTGGCAGTAGCAACGGCATTTTCAGTTTGTCACCAATATCTTCCGATTCAGTCAGGGTGAACGTGTTAGATGTTCAGTCTGACCTTTCAAATACCAGTATTCATGCAATCCAGCTTGATAACATGAATAATTTATGGGTAACAACCAACCAGGGGCTTTCATTAATTGACAGCACTAGAAGAAATGTCAGGAGTTACAATGTAAANNTATTTTCCACCTATTGCAATTAATCAGCTTCTTATCAGGAACATACCGGTAGAAATAGGAAATGAAAGTGCACTTACCAGTCGCATCAACCACCAGAAAAGCCTGAAGCTCAAGTATAATCAAAATTCAATCACTTTTGATGTTTCTCCTCTTGCTTTCTGGGGACAGGAACGTTACAAGATTTCTTACAGGATGATTAACTTTGACAATGAATGGATCATAAATCCGGGAAACCAGCCTATCAGTTTTTCGAATCTGACGCCAGGCAAGTATTCTCTGCAGATACGTGTAAGTGATGAGAACGGGACATGGTCGAAGAATTTCAGAGAAATAGAGATTATCATTAGTCCTCCATTCTGGAGAAAACCGTGGGCAATTATCAGCTATGTAATACTTTTCATTGGAATTCAGTTACTTATATTTTCGGCATATCGCAGGCGTGAAGCCAGGAAAAAGGAAGCCACATTACAGGAATTCAAAAAGAAAAAAGAAGAGGAGCTGCAGAGCTATAAAATAGAGTTTTTTACTAATATTGCCCATGAGTTTCGCGCCCCGCTTACTATTATCTCCTCACACATTCATGCTTTACTTGAAGATACTCTTAGTACAGTCAAAAATCCACATCTTTTAAAAGTTTACAACAACAGCATTAAACTTCAGAAGCTGGTGGTCGAAATCATGCAGTTCAGGAAGCTGGAAAAGGGGAAAGAACCTTTAAATATTCAGGTGACAAAACCAGTTGAACTTATTAATGAAGTTGTTTCTGATCTTGATATGCTCGCACAGCAAAAAGATATCTATTGCGAGATCATTGCTCCCGATACCGGCTTTAATTTCAGGACGGATGCAGATAAGTTTCAGCGGATATTTACCAATCTGATATCGAATGCCATAAAATATAATAACCCCGGCGGATTTGTCAAAGTTCGAATTAAATCAGTGAATTCATCACTTACTGTTGAGATCGAAGACAATGGTGTTGGCATAATGCCTGAGCACTTTCAAAAGGTTTTTGAACCTTTTGGTATATCTTCAGCCAGGAAAAAGGGAAGTTTCCCTGGATACGGCTCCACAGGTCTGGGTCTTGCAGTTACAAAAGGCCTGGTCGAGTTGCTTAAGGGAACCATTAGTTTTGAAAGCAGGCTTAATGAAGGGACTAAGTTTATCTGTGTTTTTCCCGATGTACATGAGGTAAATTCAGGTGAGATGATAAAAGATCCGGTTGATGAATTAAACGAAATCAGTATAATTGATAAAACAGGAACTGAAACAATGGTTGAGAATTCAGAAAGATTGACGGGAAAACCTCTGATTCTGCTGGTTGAAGATGATTCTGAAATTCTTGTTTTGCTCAGAGATTTCCTTCAGGCGGATTATAATATCATTTTTGCTGAAAACGGTTCTGAGGCTTACAAAAAAGTACTGTCCGATAAACCTGATCTTATTGTTTCGGATTTAATGATGCCGGAAATGGATGGCATTGAACTTTGTGGCAAATTGCGTGAGAACTTTGACACAAGTCACCTTCCGATAATACTTCTAACAGCCAGAGCTGAAATAGAAGACAGGATTGCCGGTTTAAAAGCCGGGGCCGATTCATATATCCCCAAGCCATTTCACCCGGAACATTTGAAAGTCCGCATCGAAAAACTCATGCAATTGAGGATCAACATAAAGAGGCACTTCGGGAAACAGGATATCAATTCCGGGCTGGTAAAGGAGATACCTGACCCGTTTTTTCAGAAATTGCTCAGTTATATAGATGAGAATATTGATGATGAAACACTTTCATCTGAAAAGCTTTGTGATAAACTTGCCATCAGCAAGTCTTCCCTTTACAATAAAACCAGGGCAGTGCTCGGAACTACTCCGCATAGCTTGATATACCGGAGACGTTTGAGCAAGGCAGCTGCCCTCCTTAGATCAACCACAATGACGGTGAGCGAAATTATCGACCATACAGGCTTTCCCGGCAGAACTCATTTCTATGATCTGTTTAACAAGGCTTATGGTTGTTCACCTTCTGACTACCGAAACAAACCTGTTGGAAACTAGAAGTTTTTTAAAGTAAACTGATCCATAGCGGAATTGATCTCTTTTTAAGTTAATAACCAGCAATTTATTTGATGCTGTTATTGTAAACAAGTGGATTATTCCTGAGAAGGGATCATTTTATACTATACAGGACAAAATCAGGAATAGGGCGGACAAGGTTTACGTATAATCGATTGTAGCTTTGTTTCTCTCTAAACTGACTAAAATGGATATTGCACATCGCTTTGCGCAAAACCCTCTTCTTTGTCCTACTGACCTCAAACCTGGTATTGAAGGAATGGAGCTGGTCTGCCTGCTTAACCCGGGTGTTTTTCAATTTGACGGGAAGATATGGCTGCTTCTGCGCGTGGCTGAAAGACCCAGGCAGATTGAAAACAAATTAAGCTTCCCTGTATATAATATAAAAGGTGAAATTGAGATTCTTAACTTCGATAAAAATGATCCCGATCTGGATGCTTCCGATCCGCGAGTGATCAACTATAAAAACAAAGATTACCTTACCACACTCTCTTACCTTCGACTTGTATGTACCGATGATGGGTCTCATTTTTATGAACCGGCCGGGTATCCTCCTATTTTTGGGAAAGGAGAACTTGAAACTTTTGGTATTGAAGACTGCCGGGTGGCTACAATGGCTGACGGCTACTGCCTCTCTTTTACCGAAGTATCAGAATTCGGTGTAGGGGTAGGGCTCATCAAGACAAAAGACTGGAAGACCTTCAGCCGGGAAGGAATGATTTTTCCTCCACATAATAAGGACTGTGCCATATTCGAAGAAAAAATAAACGGGAAATACTATGCGCTGCATCGTCCCAGCAGCCCTGAACTGGGTGGAAACTATATGTGGTTGGCCGAATCACCCGATATGATCCACTGGGGCGGACATAAGTGCATCGCAACATCGCGTCCAGGTATATGGGATTCGGCTCGTGTAGGTGCAGGTGCAGCGCCTGTGAGAACTTCAAAAGGCTGGCTTGAAATATATCATGGAGCTAACAACGACCATCGGTATTGCCTTGGCGCCCTGCTGCTCGATATTAACGATCCTTCAAAAGTTCTTGCACGCAGCACCGAACCGATTATGGAGCCCATCCAGCCTTACGAACAGACAGGATTTTTCGGGAATGTAGTTTTTACCAACGGACAATATATAAAAGGTGATAACATCTTCATGTATTATGGGGCAAGCGACGAAGTTATATGCGGCGCCAGGTTCTCGATCTCCGAAATCCTTTCAACACTAATTTAACAGATCTGACCTGATATGATTGCCAAATTAGTTTTTGAATACCGATATTTCCTCTCAATGCCGCATAATATGCGGGTGCTGCTTATTACCAATATGTTGTATGCCCTGGTATTACCTGTGGTGGAAATCTTCATGGCTGCTTACATAATGCGTTATTTTGCCGATACCAGCTATGTGGCTATTTTCCAAGTTGCTATGTACACCGGCATAATAATTACCTCATTAGCCAACGGTTTTTTGTTGAAAAGTTTTAAGGTTGCCACACTTTATAGTTTTGGCATTCTTTTAAGTGGTTTGTCGATGGTAGGGATGATGTTTGTAAAAGACATTTCACTGACCGGTTTAGTTATTTCCGGAACATTGATTGGAGCATCATCAGGTTTTTTCTGGACTAATCGTTACTTGATGGCGCTAAACACTACTTCTGATGAAAACAGAAATTACTTTTTCGGACTGGAATCTTTCTTTTTTACAATTTCAAATATTGCAATTCCGCTGGCCATAGGTGCTTTGCTGGTCTCGATTGACGGGAAACAGCTTTTCGGAATTGTTTTTAATATTTACCAAGGATATCGGATTGTAACACTGATTGTGTTTGCTATTACTATTCTGGCTTGTTTTTCGCTTGCCCATGGCAACTTTAAAAATCCGGAACAGAAAGATTTCTTATATTTCCGCTTCGACAGGCTCTGGAACAAACAGATTTTATTAGCAGCTCTTAAAGGTCTTGTACAGGGTTTCCTGGTTACGGCTCCGGCCATGCTCATTATGCGATATGTCGGAAAAGAGGGTTCTCTGGGACTGATCCAGGGAATAAGCGGCGGATTGACAGCTGTTCTTATTTACCTACTGGGACGTTTTGCCAAACCCAGGCACCGCATTCTTATTTTTGGTGCGGGTATTACAATTTTCCTCATTGGAACTATTGTTAATGGTATTGAACTTTCCATGATTGGTGTAATGGTATTTGTCTTGTGCAAGGTGTTTTTCCAACCCATGCACGATTTGGCCTATTATCCCATTATGATGAAGGTGATCGATGTAGTTTCGAAACATGAAAACCGAAATAAATACGCCTATATCCTCAATCATGAGTTTGGCCTTTATGCTGGCAGGATTATGGGATTGGGACTGTTCATTTTCCTGGCATTTTATATATCGGAAATTTTTGCACTGCGCTACTCCCTTATTATTGTTGCATTGATACAGCTACTTTCGATTCTTCTGGCAAAAAATATTATGAAACAATCTTATTCTGAAGATAAATGAAAAGGGGAAATCTTATAATAATTGTTATCACCCTGCTTGCAGCTTTAAACTGCTGTTCTCCTCAAACATTTGAACCTGTTGCCCAGACGTCGTTACTACGTATTGATCAGATGCCTGAGTTGCCTCAGCCTCTGAAAATCATAGACTGGAAGAAAAAAGCACTTCAGTTCGACAGTCTGGTTTACAATTTCAAAAATCAGGCATCCTATGGACCACTTATCTGGATAGATAGTTCCAGGCGAAACTTCGACCAGTACACATACGGGCTTTATACAGTAATTGGCGATGTTCGCCAGGGGCCAAAAAAAAACAATGGCGAGTTTCATGAAGCGCTCACCTCTTTGAGTTCATTGTTAAGTGCGGGATTGCTGAAAATAGATAAGACCAGCCAGAATGGATTTAACTATGTGAAGATGGCACAAAACTATTTTAANNGGTGGTTATGGCCGCGACTGGTGGTATGATGTTTATCCCAATGTACTTTATTACGGAGTTGCAGCGCTTTTTCCCGATGTTAAGAATACTGAATTTATCCAACGAAAGGTAGCTGAACAGTTTTACAAAGCCGATTCTGTACTTAATGGAAATTATGATTATTCCTATTTTGATTACGGCCAAATGAAAGGTATGCGTAATAACATTCCCTGGCAACAGGACGCTGCTGGCGGTCATGCTTGGGTGTTGTACTCGGCTTATAAGAAATTTGGTGACAAACGTTACATGCAGGGAGCAGAAAGCGCCACCCGAGCCCTGGTTAACCAGAAGGAAAGTCGTTTTTATGAAATTTTGATGGCCTTCGGAGCTTATACTGCTGCCCGGCTGAATGCAGAACAAGGAACTAATTACAATGTTACAAGCTTATTAAATAACATCTTCGATGGTTGCCAGTCGAAAGATGGCCGCTACGGATGGGGAGTTATTGCCGAAAAATGGGGCGATTATGATGTGTATGGTCTGCAGGGAAGTATTACTGATGGTGGTGGTTATGCATTTTTCATGAATTCTGTTGCTATGGCGTGGCCTTTGGTACCATTGGTGAAATATGAACCACAGTATGCGCGGGCAATCGGGAAATATATGCTGAACGTTGTCAACGCATCTCGCCTTTTTTATCCCGACCAGATTGATGAGAAGAACCAATGGCTGCCGGAGCTTAAAGATCTTACCAGTGGAATTATTGGTTATGAGGGCCTCAGGAAAGCCGATGATCTGAACAATCCTACGATGAAAGGCATCTCTCCTGTTGCCATTGGGGATGGGCCAAAATGGGTTGCCGGCCAGCCAAAAGAATCGATGTTCAGTCTATACAGTACATCTATTTCCGGCGTATTTGGAGCAATTGTCAACAAAACTGGGGTGGAAGGAATTCTGGCCCTCGATTGCAATGCTACAGACTTCTATGCCGAAAATAAATTTCCGGTTTATCTCTACTATAACCCCTATGAAGAAACTAAAATCGTAACCTATCTCTCAGACAACAATATTGACTTGTTCGATATAATCTCTAAAAAGTACCTTGCAAAGGGAGAAAGGGGTAATGTCAGTATCAGTTTACCTGGACGGGAAGCAGCATTGATGGTTGTGCTTCCGGCTGGAACACACCTAAAAAAGGAAGGATCAAAAATTAAGGCAGGGGATGCGGTTATAGCATTCAGATAATGTATAAAGTATTATGGATCGTATTTAAAAACCAGAAATATAGTACTACTAACACTGAAAAATATTCGAAATGAAAAAAGGTCTAATTATTTATCTGCTTATATTGATAACGGCAACCCAGGTCTTTAGCCAGACTACCGTTACAGGAGTTGTAAAAAGCACGAAAGGCGAATTATTGACTGGAGTTAATGTATCCATAAAACACACAACCAAAGGCATTATTACAGATGTAGATGGTAAATTTTCATTGACCATTCCTGCCGATATACCAGATCCGATACTTGTTTTTGGATATGTAGGATATGTTGGACAGGAAATAAAAATTGGAACCCAATCGCGTTTGGAAGTAATGATGATTGAAGATACTAAGCTGTTGAATGAGGTTGTAGTAGTGGGCTACGGTGTCCAAAAGAAGACTGATCTCACAGGTGCAGTTAGTATGGTAGATGGATCAAAGCTGGATAAGTTTGCCGTATCGGGAGTCGATCAGGCATTACAAGGCCGGGCTGCAGGGGTATCGGTTACTCAAAATACTGGTGCTCCGGGTGATGGCGTTTCAATACGAATCCGTGGAACCGGATCGATTTACAGCGACAACGAGCCTTTGTATGTGATAGATGGAATTCCGACCAAAGATCCCATGGCTCTTAATAGTATATCACCCAGCGAAATCGAAAGTATATCAATTCTTAAAGATGCAGCATCCGCTGCTATTTACGGCTCCCGAGCTAACAATGGAGTAGTGTTGGTTACTACAAAAAAAGCGAAAAAGGGAGATAGTAATATAGAATTCAAAATTCAAACGGGGATACAAACCCATGGTTACTTGCCTCAAATGGTAAATACTGCGCAATATGTAAATATTTATAATGCTGCAGCCAATAATGACAATCCTTATCTGCCAAGCTTTGTGCAAAGACCGCTAATTTCTGATGCATATGCGGCTACCTTGCCTGATGTTAACCACCTGAAAGAAATTTTCAGGGTTGCCCCCACCGAAACCTATGATTTATCTTTTTCAGGAGGCAATGAAAAGACTAATTATAACATATCTGGTTCTTATTTCAATCAGGACGGAATTATTTACAATAGCGGGTTTAGTCGGGCAACGGGCCGAGCTAACATTAATTCGGCAATTAAAGACTGGCTAACCGTGAATGGAAACTTGAATGTGTATCGTACATCTACTGATATTATTGCAAGTAATGGTGACGGTTGGGGAGGAAATGGAAGCAATCCGGTTCGTTATGCTTTTTTTCGTACTCCGGCTATTGCTACTTATGACAACACAGGTAATTTTGTTGATTTACCAGAGCATCCTGAACTTTTTGGTGATGGGTATAATCCTCTTGGTGTAGCCATAAATACTCATAACCTGAAACTCGACAATGGTTATAATCTCAAGTTTAATTCTATCATTAAGTTGTCGGGAAACTTAAGCTTTATTACCAATGCTGGTCTAGATTTTAATACATCCAACACCAGAAGGTTCAATGAAAATTGGGGTACAAATCTGAGGATTAACAATCCGAACAGCCTCGATGTTGATAATAATTATACATCGACCTGGACCGTCAACAATGTTCTGTCTTATAACAAAACATTTGGCCAAAACCACAATATATCCATTACTGCAGGTGAAGAATCAATTAATTCAACAAGTTACGATGAATCATCCTCTGTTATGAATCTTCCTGACCAGAATCTAAATGTGGTTTATTTAAGCAATGGCCTGGGAATAAGAACTTCCAGCGAAGCTAAAGCAGGGTATGCCTTACAATCATTTTTTGGCCGTGGTAATTACGACTACAAAGGCAAATACCTTGTAAGCATTGTAATACGCGAGGACGGAACTTCGAAGTTTGCTCCGAAAAACAAATGGGGCACTTTTTATTCAGGTTCAATTGGATGGGTAATCAGCCAGGAAAATTTTTTAAAAGATGTGAATATAATTGACAGGTGGAAAGTCAGGGCCGGGTATGGTCTTAACGGTAACCAGGACATACCCAATTGGTATGCATATACCGACAAGCTTTCACCCCAAATAAATTATCCTTTCGGTGGTACCGTCAATAATGGTTACGCACCGACTCAATTAGGCAATGCTAATGTAAAATGGGAAACCGCTACTCAATTTGACCTTGGAACTGATTTAAGCCTCTTTAAAGGAATGCTCAATTTTACAGTCGATTATTTTTATAAAATTACGCACAACATGCTCGTACAGCAGCCACTACCGCCTTCTGTCGGATATAATTATCTTAATGGGAACCCATGGGTGAATAATGGCGAAATATTAAATAGGGGACTGGAAATTGAAGTGGAGCATAAAAGAAAAATTGGAGATTTTGGGTATAGCATAGCCGTAAATATTTCCACTTTACACAACGAAGTTCTCCAAATGAATGGGGCAATTATTGATCAGGCATTTGGATTCACCAGAACTGAAAAGGGATACCCTATAGGCTCTTTTTACATGTATAAGATGGTTGGGATCTTCCAAACTCCAGCAGATATTGCTAAACATGCTTTCCAGGGGAACACTCTTGCAGCAACCGGTCAGGCCGGTGATATCAGGCCAGGTGATGTTATGTATGCAGATATAAATGGGGATGGAGTGATCAATCAACAGGACATGACCCATGTGGGGAGTCCGATACCAACCCTGACAGGAGGACTTAATCTTTCCTTTGATTACAAAGGAATCGATTTTTCATTGTTTTTCCAGGGAGCTTATGGCGATAAAATTTATTACCAGGCCGCCAGAGATATTGAAGGCTTTTACAGGCCATTTGCGGTTACTGAAAGATATTACGACAATCAATGGACCGGTCCCGGAACCAGTAATACTTATCCTATTGCTTCATGGTCGGACTCACAAAATAATACTGTTACATCAACCCGATTCCTGCAAGACGGTTCTTATGTCCGTTTAAAGAATCTTCAGATTGGTTATACACTTCCCACTTCTTGGACCCAGAAAGCACATATTAGTAAGGTTCGCGTCTATTTTTCAGGAACCAACCTCTACACGCTGACAAAATATACGGGTTTAGATCCTGAAATGACAACGAATAACAACGTTACTCCAGGTCAGGGAGTTGATATTGTGCGTAATGTAGACTGGGGGACTTTTCCAACAGCTATATCCTATAATCTCGGAATTGATGTAATCTTTTAACAATCGTAGCCATGAAAATAAAATATTTAATATTTATAATTTCAGTTTTTGCTGTCAGTTCCTGCCAGAAATTTCTGACTGAAGACCTGCAGGGAGTATACTCCAGTGCAACTTTTTATAAAAACCAGGGAGAGGCCTTAATGGCTATAAACAGCGCTTACAATGACTTGCTCTTTAATAGTTCCGACAACTGCATTTGGGTATTTGGTGACGTGGCATCCGACGATGCAGTAAAAGGCAGCCTGGCTGGCGACCAGTTGGATATACAATATATTGATCAGTTCAATGTGGTGCCTTCTAATTTAGAATTGCTAAGCATCTGGATGAGATATTACGATGGAATAACCCGCGCCAATATTGTACTCTCCCAGGTTCCAAATATCTCAATGGATGCAACCCTCAAAGCCCGCATTTTAGGCGAAGCAAAATATATCAGGGCCCATATGTACTTCTATCTTGTAAACATCTTCGGCAGCATTCCATTAAAACTAAACCCCCCGTTAACCCAGGCCGATATAAATGTTCCTAAAAGCAGTGTTGCAAGCATTTATAAACAGATTGAAACTGACCTTATTGATGCTTCAGCTGTTTTACCGGCAATATATACATCTTCGGATGTTGGTCGAGCTACTAAAGGTGCAGCCTTAGGTTTATTGGCAAAAACCTATTTGTATGAGGGCAAATATGATCAGGTACTTGCAACTATAACGTCAATTGATTCCCTTCAATTATATAAGCTTATGCCCGTTTACAGTGATAATTTTCATGCTGCCACTCAGAGCAACCAGGAATCTCTTTTCGAGATTCATCATATGCGCGGACAGAACCCGGGACTTGGAAATTTTCTGAATCAATATTTTGCTCCCAGGGGAGATTCAATATATTCAGGTTATGCATTCGACGCCCCGACACAAAACTTTGTTAGCGAATTTGAAATCACGACCGATTCCATTGTGGACCCAAGACTAGATTATACAGTTGGCAGACCCGGTCAAAAGTGGATCAATGGGGAATCATTCATCTCGACCTGGTCTCCTACAACCTATATCAGTAAAAAACATATTCAACCTTTTAGTGAGGTACCAAACGCAACAGCCGATGGCTATTTAAGCTATGTTTATTTGCGCTATGCCGATATATTATTATTTAAAGCCGAAGCGCTTAACGAATTGGGACGCACTGCAGAAGCTTTGATTCCTCTAAACCAAGTGAGAAAACGCGCCAGGGAAAGCTATTTATATGACAGCAAACTTGCAGGTTTCGGCACCATTCCCAAGAATCTTCTTCCCGATGTAGTGACCACAAATCAGCAGGATGTACGAACGGCAATATATCATGAAAGACGAGTTGAGCTAGGCCTGGAATTTCACCGTTTTTTCGACCTGATGCGTTATGGACAACAGGCAGCTGAAGCAGCTTTAACTGGTACCAATTTTACTTATGCTAATAATCGTTACTTCCCTATTCCTTTAAATGAGCAAGACAATAATACAAACTTAAATAACTAATCCTTTTTAAAATAATTAATTAATTGTTTCATCAAAACTTAAAAAAATGAGAAAACAGATTTTAAAAGCAATCTATTTATTATTTGCAATAATGATTATTGCAAGTATTTCCTTTTCATCATGCAAAAAGGACAAAACCACTCCTGTTGTTACAACTGCTTTGTCTGATTCTATTACTGCAGCAACAACTTTTATGAACAATTCTGTGGAAGGTTTTGCAGCCGGTCAATATCAAAAAGGATCAAAGGCTGCACTGCAAACTACCATTACCCAGGTTCAAGCCATTTTGGCTGATCCTACATCTACACAGGTCATTATCAATAATGCTATTGCAAATCTAAGCGCTGCAGTTGCATTATTCAAAACCAAGACTATTGTGCCAATTGCCCAGGCTAACCTGGTAGCGCAGTGGACATTCAGTGAAGGTACAGGGACTACGGTTACGGACGCTTCTTCCAATCATCTTGTAGGTACTTTTATGGAAGGTCATACAGTTATTCATGGAAGAGGTCCACTTCCTACATGGTGCCCAGACAGGTACGGAGTTGCAAATCAGGCGCTTCATTTCTCTTATGGAGGTCACATTGAAGTTCCATATAATTCAATTTTAGCTCCTACTCAAATGACAATTTCATTGTGGTTTCAGGTTGACAGCCTTAATCTGGCAGATAACTACATGATTTCTGAAGACTGGTGGGAGGGTTACAAATTGAATCTGCAAACTGCTACCAAACCGTTCTTCACATTCTTCAATGGAACCAACATTTATGACCGGGATTGGAATGCCAATGGAATTACTGATCATAACTGGCATCACCTTGTAGTTACCCTTACAGCTGGTGTAGAATCCTATTATGGTGACGGAGTATTGATTTATACCTGGAACGATGTCACAGGAGGTATTGTCATCCAAAAACCGCAAACCTATGTTATTGGGCAGGCACAACCCAATACTCTTGTGAATGTTTTACCAGCTGATGATCCTTCCCAATGGGGTGTAGGTTACTTCAGAGGTTCGATGGATGAAATAAGGATTTACAATATTGCTCTTACAGCTACACAGGTAACGAGCATATATGACGCAGAAAAACCATAGAAATTTGTTGCATAGTTTTAATGGCTTATTTGATGTCAGTTAGATGATTATGAAAGCTATACCGGGAAAATCCGGTGTGGCTTTTTGAATGCTACAATACTTTCTTTACCCATTCCTGTTCAAGAAAGAAAATCAGCGTATTTATAAACTTTTTAAGACGAAAATTGAACTACTCAAAAGAATGGTAAAACGTTCATTTCTGAATTTTGTACTCATTTTCATCTCCTTAGCAGTTTTTGCTCAACCGGGACAACTAAATGTTTCTCGCATAACTCAAATGCCGGATTTACCTGCACCCTTAATGATCAGGAACTGGCATGCTGTAACACTGAATTATGATACATTTGTATTCAACCTGGGGAAAACAGATCAATATTTGCCACTGGCCCGTATCGGAACTACCGGTGAATATAACTATCCCGACATTCAGCCTCTTTTTCTCGATTCTTACGTGGGCTCTGTTGACCATCCCAATGAGGCAGAGGCAATAAACATATTACCTGCTATAGTCGGTGCAAGTCTCGCCGGTGTTGATAAAAGCAAGCAGAATGGCATGAACTGGGTAGCTAAGAGCAAGGATTTTTTTAATCTTACTAACGGTCAGAATGTCTATCTGAACAATTATTCAACAACTTCGGGCAGTGATTGGTGGTACGATGTAATGCCCAATGTTTATTTCTATCAGATGCTTTCTCTCTATCCTGATACAACTTTTGAATTTCATAGCCAGTTTACTTCCGTTGCCGACCGCTGGCTTTATTGTGTAAATCAATTGGGCGGGAGTACTACACCCTGGACCCTGCCTGATATGAACTACCGGGCCTTTAATCTTGCAACCGGGCTGCCACTCACAACCGGCGTTGCAGAGCCCGAATCAGCAGGAAGTATTGCCTGGCTTCTTTATAACGCTTACCTCAAAACAGGAAACAGAAAATATTTTGAAGGAGCCCAGCTTGCCATGGATTTTCTGGCAGGCCTTGCTTCAGACCCTTCCTATGAACTTCAGCTCCCTTACGGAACTCTTATTGCAGCCCGTATGAATGCAGTTGAAGGCACAAATTACCCCATTCAGCAAATGCTCAACTGGTGTTTTGACCATAACAATCCTCTNNGGGTTGGGGAGTCACAGTTGGAACTTGGGGTGGTTATGATGCTTCTGGCCTGATAGGTGAAGCCACTGATGCAGGAAACGATTATGCCTTTGTAATGAACGGATTTCAGCAGGCAGCTGCACTTGCTCCACTTCCCAAGTATGATAAGCGGTTTGCCCTTGCTATTGCCAAATGGCTGCTGAATGTTACCAACGCCAGTCGGCTGTTTTATTGGAATGCACTTCCACCAACCCAACAGGATTCTTATGCCTGGGCTTCAGTAAACGATCCCACAGCCTGCATCCCTCACGAATCAATGAAACAGAGCTTGCTGGCAGAATCTCCTTATGCCACAGGCGATGCCATTGCCGGAGGCTGGGCTGCTACGAACCTTTCGCTATATAGCGGTTCAAGTGTGGGATATCTCTCTGCCGTGATCGACACAACCAATGTCGCGGGAATCCTCCGGATTAACCTGAATAATACTGATTTTTATGGCGAAAATGCTTTGATTTCTTATTTATATTTTAATCCTGCTCTCACCAGTAAACAGGTAAATATTAGCCTTCCTCCTGGAACCTTCGGAGTCTATGAAGCTCTTACAGAAAACATTCTTAATTCAAGCGTTTCCGGATCATTTCAATTATCCATTCCTCCTGGTGAAGTAAGGCTTATCAGGCTTTATACGGCGGGTATTGTACCCCAGGCAAGCAATGGAAAGTTATATGCAGGTACAGACATCCTCGATTACCATTATCAATATAATTATTCGCAAAAACTTCGTATAAAAGCGCTTTCGGTCAGACAGAATCCAGTCGTTATAAATTCTGTATTTACGGCATACTGTGATACGGGAAATGTAACTCAGGGTCAGACCGTGCAATTTAAATGGTATCTGAATGATACACTTATCGCAGGCCAAAACCAGTTACAGGCTCAGTTTACTGCCCCGGATACTGCCTGTCAGCTAATCCTTAAATGTATAATCAGTTCTGGTGGCCAGACCGCTGAAGACACAATCCATATTCAGGTAGTCGAGAATATAGCCACTCCTCCGGTAGTAAATGGAATTCAGTCTGAACTTAAATACACGGCGAAAGGCGGAGAAAACACGTTTACAGCAAATTCAATACCAGGTCCGGGAGAAATCCTTCAATATAACTGGAGCGCTTCAGCAGGCAATTTAAATCAAACGAGCGGACGTTCAGTAAGTTGGCAGGCACCCAAAACGCCCACTGTGGCTAGCATCACAGTGAAGGTCAGCAATCAGGATAAACTTTCAACAACAATATCTGTCGGAGCGCTAGTAAAAGATACAAGTATAGCCTCTCAAACTCCGCTTATCTGGTATCCTTTTGATACAGGAACTCATAATGCTATTTCTGACAGCTTTAATGCCACAGCATTAGGCGTTACAAAGTCGCCAGATGCACGTGGTATCCCATCCCTTGCTTATCACTTTGCCACTGGTCAAGACATCATTTATACCGTTAATCAGGATTCACTTAATTTCAGTAATGCTGTAAGTCTGAGTTTCTGGGTAAAATGCGAAACGTTTGGGTCAGAAAGATTTATAATCTCTCATGGTTCCTGGCAGCAGCGATATAAACTCTCAATTATTCCTACTGGCTTCCTGCGATGGACAGTTAAAACAGATTCGGGAGTATGCGATCTGGACGGCTCAGCCCCAATTCTATTAAATCAATATTACCATGTTACAGCGCTGTATACAGGCTACTCTATGGAACTATACGTTAACGGAATGCTGGATACTTTTAAGCCCTTTTCAGGTTTAATACTCAGTTCAACAAAACCTTTGACCATAGGCAGGGAAGACGATGTTGTAACCCTATTCAATTTAATTGGGAGCGTGGATGAAGTAAAGTTATGGAATAAAGAGATTCCTGTTACCCAGATTGCAAGGTTAAAGGACCAGTGGTTAACATCTACAGGAATAGATAACATTTACCTCATTGAACGTCTGTATCCCAATCCTGCAAAAGATATCATTCATATCGAATTCCCCGGTACAATCCAGATTGAAAACATTTCACTGTTTAATATGGAAGGAAGAGAAGTCTCTGGTTATAAAGTTAATATACAAAGTTCCGGGATAGTAATTGAAATTTCTCAGACTAAACCGGGATTATATTTACTAAGGATGATTCTGAAAGATGGCCGAGTGATAACCAGAAAAATTATTATCAG
>PMIJ01000178.1 GCA_003157015.1 Bacteroidales bacterium | reverse complement strand
AGGAACAGGGGTAAGTTCAAAATCCGTTACTGTTATACAGAGTGGCATAAACACATTATCTTTAACACCTTCAAATCAGGATGTAGGGTCAGATGCAGGAAGCATAACCTTCAATGTCAGTTCAAATACCAGCTGGACAGTTTCTGATGATGCAGCCTGGTTGACGGTAAGTCCAACAAGTGGCAGCGACAATGGAACCTTGACTGCAACCTTTACAGCCAACACGTTGACCCCATCGAGGGTTGGGACCATTACAATATCAGGAACAGAAGTAAGTTCACAAATAGTTACAATTACACAATCTGAACCAACATTGGTCGAAACATTAGAAGATATAAAAGCATCTATCTATCCAAATCCGACTAATAACTATATTTATATAATATTTGATGGCACAATGGTAACAGATGTTTCTATTTCTGTTGTGGACGAATTGGGCAAATCTTATCATTATAATGAGTACAAAAGTGGTAATTTTGAGAAAGAAAGGATTATTGACATTACCTCCTTCAAAAGTGGTTTATACTTCTTACTCCTAAGGAGCAAAAACATTATCAAAACCTATAAAATCATTAAGAAATGAATTATTCTTTGTAGAAACTACATCATTATGATAACTGATTTAATCCTGATGTTTTCCACAAATGATTTCTTAGGTTTATATTTTAAGTTTTATTATAATAATTTATAAAATGTTTCACTTAACGAGCTGATATACTATTAATTCAGTAATTGTTTTTAATAAATTGCAGTGATAATAATTTGAGGCCAAAAGAGGGAAAAAGTTTGTGGCGGATTTTGCGAAATTTGTGGCGAATTTTGTGGCAGAGAACAGAAAACTCCTTGATAATCAATTGGTACTGAGAGTTAAAGGGCGGTGCGGACGGGACTTAAACACTTACTTCCACCAGAGCTAACTTTAAATATAAGGACTCAACCAGGCTCATAAAAAAAGTACACGGTTAGTATAAAAGTTATATACTAAACTATGTACTTCAAATTCCAGTTCTTCCGAAACCCTGTCGGGGTGATCCGACTCGAACAGACGACCCCTTGCACCCCATGCGAGTTTTATTAATTTTATTTATTCCTCTTATGAGTTATAAGTAGTACCGTTGCCTAAATAGCACTTTGGGGCTTATAGGTTAAAAGCACTAAAGTAGACCTGTTTTTTTATCAAGCAATAATTGAGCAGATTCATAAAAACAAAAAATCTGAAAGCATTGATAATTAACGCTTTCAGCTTTTATAATGCTTCTAAGAAGTGGTGCCACCAGAAATTGAACAAGCTAAGAGAATTAAGTGTAAATGATTTCAGATAATTAATTTATATAAAATACTTATTTTATATAAAATATTAGTGATAGGATAGGTTTGTAATTGCTATGTATGTTAAATTATAGTCTTCCCGAAATATGTATCATTTCTTTCTGGAATAACTTCTAACCCATGAATAATGATATCCACTTTTTGTTGAAGATTTCACACTTTTTGAATAAGGCGTCGCACCCTTTTTGGAGTAATAAACTTTTCCTGATTTAGTGGTGTGTTTATAGGGAGCCAGTTCACGTTCTGTTTTAGCTTTATGCTGTTCAATAGTTAAAAGTTCCATATTAGCTGGTGTATCAGACCCTCCTTCAAAAAGAGGCTTAATGTGGTCAATCTGATAACCTGAAGGATTTTTTTTTAATCCTTTGCTTTTAAGAAACTCTTTTTTTGCCGATTCACTTCTTTTAACCTTTAATTCACCTGTTAGTTTGTAAGTCTCTTGTGCAAAGATTGATACTGCACAAATCAGAAAGCCAATTATTAGTATTAGTCTTTTCATTATCACAAATTTACAATTTTATTTACTTTTTCTTCTAAGGTAATAGAATTGTCGATGTCGAATGATTGAGAATTGGATTTGGGTTTCTATTGATTAATAAAAAGATTACTTAATTTACATATGTATGATTTTTGAGAACAACATGATAATAATAGCACTTTGCATATATCTTTTTATTGGAATTGCACTCAATTTTATTGGCCCCGTAGCCAAAATTATTAGAAAAGAGATCTTAGACCTTAAAGATCCATCTCGTGTGTACATCTTCTATGACAAGCATATAGTAAGTAAGAGGAAGATTTTGGCCTTTGAAGTAGTCATACGATTACTAATTATATTGTTCTTTCCAATCGCTTACCTAGTTGCTTTAATAGATTATTACAGTGAATTAAAAAAGAAAAAGGCCTATAACACACAAAAGAAAATTGAAAAGACACAGAAACTTCAAGAAATAATTGATAATAAAGGTTTCCTGTACTTTAAGGATACTTTTGGTGGCGGTATAATTCAGTGTCATGGCTGTGGTTATAAAGAAGAGATTAATTGCTCTACCCACGGTTTCGGTGAGCCAGCAGAGTTTTACGATGGATATCAATGTCAATTATGTGGAAAATATCATACAATAACTACTTATGGAAATGAGATTACCAACCTTGAAAAATGTGAATGTGGAGGAGTACTATCTAGAGAAAATCCCATTTTCTGTCCAAAATGCAAAGTCCATGATGTTTCCTGGCAATGGACTTATATGACATAATTATTTGGAATAAGCTTATTAGTATATAAAGAGTTACAATGGGCACTTAATATAGATCCATTGTAAGAAGGACTACTCCTCTTCGTTGGGGAAATAATATCAATTATAAAATAGGGATTCAATGGCAAATTCGATGTTATTAAATTCGCTATAGGAATATTGATATAAACATGCATTTGGTGGAAGTAATTGCTCATAAATAATTGGGAGGTTTGCAAATAATCCTGATATCTTATCCTCCAGTACGAATTTGCCATTTAGAAAGAGTGAAATATCCGTCTTTGAAATTATTATTCCATAATTTTTTAATTCCTGCTTTATGACACTATCTTCTCCTATTAAACTCACAATTTTTTGCGCGATATCTGGTCTAACATACATAAATGCCCAATCTCCAAATTTACTATGGTCGGAATTGCCATCCATATTACACCAAATTAAGTGAGGGCATAGACTTACCTCATATATTTTATCTTCAAACGGATCTAAAATAAATCCGTCATCATCGGTTGGAAGTATAATTTTTTGGCAAATCGGGCACCTATATCCTAAATCCTTTTTAAAATTGACATTAATCTTTTTGATTTCCAGAATCCTACTCCATATCATAACCATTAATTCTAAATTGTTTACTTAAGATAGAAAGATACAAATAAATACAATTATTGACTTCGCTAATTTCAATATATCAGGCTAATATTTCATAACTTTATGAAACCCACCAAAGGGAAATTTTATTACATTGGATAATATGTAGGAATTGCTATGTTAGAAACAGATTTGTGTTTATTTATTAATGAGTCGATACACTAACAAAAACAATTAATCACCTGTGAGCGAGTAAGTATAATCTTTTCAGAATGGCTGCACGAACAGATATTTCATCTTATTTGATACATTTCACCAAAGGTCAAAAACTTGAAGAAGCGTTCAATAATCTTTGTTCCATTATTAGTAGCTGTACGGTTTATGGAAGTAATAATTTCATAAAAGGAGGATCTAATTGTGTTTGTTTTTCTGAAGCTCCTATTGGTTGCATATCTAATGGTCTAATCAATAATGAATATTACTCAAAGTATTCACCTTTCGGGATAATGGTAAAAAAGGATTGGCTTTTTTATCATGGAGGAAGACCAGTAATTTATCAGACTGAAGAAGAGTTCAACTTATTACCAGAGGGTCAAAGGTGGAGACATATGACATATAATCCGATTTCAGTACCTCCTGTTGACTTTACTTGGGAAAGAGAATGGAGAATTTTAACTGCCGAATTATCTATTAATCCAGCTGATTGTAGCATTATTATGCCAAATGCCGACTGGGCAGATGCACTTATAATGAAGCATCGGGATAGCCAAGAATGGGAAATTCAGGAGTACAAAACAATATTCCAAGATGAAACGATTGTTGAATTATTTCGAAACGATTTTCAATGGACTATATATCTCTTAGATGATAGAGATTAATCTTGTAATTAATAAAGAATAATGCAGACTCAAGCTTATTTTGAAAATATCCAGAACCACATCCTAAGCGAAATCGAACAAGCTCACAGCTCGATACAATTAGCCGTGGCTTGGTTTACAGATGAAAATTTGTTCAAAGCATTATGTGGGAAGGCTAGAAAAGGCGTTGCAATCGAATTAATGATAATGAGTGATGAGATTAATAACTCATGTGGTATTAATTATGATTTATTGTGCAATGCAGGCGGTAAGGTTTGGAAAATTAACACATTTGGGGCAACAGAGAATCTAATGCATAATAAGTTCTGCATTATTGACAATAGTACTGTAATAAACGGCTCATATAATTGGACCAAGAAAGCCCAGCACAATCACGAAAGTATTACAATTATTAGTGAAAATATTGAATTAGCCCTCCAATTTTCAGATGAGTTCAGAAGTATTAAAGAAAAGTATTTTGGTAAGGATACTGAAAGTATTGTTGTTGATTTTGGAATTATCTGTTCCCGTCTAAGTACATTAAAAGAAACTATTCGCACTGGCGATGCAGAGGACATTGATTATCTTGCTGCAAAACTCAAGAAACATATTAAGTTATTTAGTGATCCAAAGCTTTCGACAATAGTTAAGATAATAGATTATATTGAAAGGAGGTATTATTCCGAGGCCGTTGATGAAATAACCCTCTTTATCAACAGGTATAAATCGTTGACAGTTTATACTGACACTGAGATTGCCGCTCTCAGGCTTGAACTTAGGTCATTGGAGTTACGAATTAGCTCACTTGAAGATGAAAAAATTGAACATGAGAAATTAATACATGAATTTGAAGTTCGGCATAATCGTGAATTAGGAGATATTATACTTAAAATACTCAAACTAAAAGCAGGGAAATATAAGTTTGAAGCCAGAAATAACCCTGAGAAGGAAAAGGATTATGAGGAAGCTGAACAAGACTATCGGAGTTTTTATGACAGTTACGAAACCTTAAAAGAAGAGAAAATCTTTGAGCTGACTGAAGAGCAAAAAAAAGAGCTTAAAATCATATTCCGTAGAGCTAGTAAATTATGCCATCCAGATGCAGTAGATGAAGAGCATAAGAAAGATGCAGAAGAAATATTTAAAGATTTGAATAATGCTTATAGTAAGAATGATTTTGAAAAGGTGCAACAAATTTTAAATGATTTAGAGAAAGGGATATTTACTTTAGGGTCTGACACCATAAATGAAAAGGGAAAACTGCTGATTATGATTAAGGATTTAAGGAGGGTATATGAAAGACTGGAAAAGGAGGTGAGACAAAATAAGCAAGATATTACTTACAAACTATTAATATCAATTAAAGATTGGGATGAATACTTCGCTAACATAAAAGTTGAATTGCTCAGCGAGCTTGAAAGGCTTGAAAGAAATTAAATTGATGCCAAATAGCCAGAGCGACAAATTAGCTGTAAGACCTGGAGCTTCATTGGTAAATGCACGTATTCAGGTAGCCATTACTGATAAGATCCTTAAATCAATTAGGAATGTAAAACCATCAATATTTGATAACTTCACAGACCAACGTGATGGTAATGTGTACAAAACTGTCAAAATAGGTGATCAGGTTTGGATGGCTGAAAATTTCCGTTATATTCCACACGTTTACCCTGCCAATGAAAATGGAGGAATTTGGGTATATGGATTTGAAGGTAAAAATGTTTTGATAGCGATTGAAGAAGAAAATTATAAGGAATTTGGATGCTTATATAATTGGGAAACAGCAATATCAGTCACTCCAAAAGGTTGGCACTTACCAACCGAAAAAGAATGGTCAATTCTTATAGATTCTCTTGGTGGTATGTGGGAAGCTGGTGGGAAACTAAAATTATTAACTGGTTGGAGAAATGATATCTGTCATGAAAAACCTACAAATGAAACTGGCTTCTCAGCAGACGGTTGTGGATGTCGTAGCATCTTTAATCATTATGAGAATCTTAGGTGGGTTAGTTATTTATGGTCAGGAACGTCAATCAATAATTCAACGGCACATAATACCTATTTAAATTATATGGATCATTATGCTGCCATTCACGAAAGCTATAAGAATTTTGGTTTTGGAGTTAGGTACTTAAAGGACATTATCTCATAAAAGAAAAGGGAGAATCCACTTCATCAGCAAAAGGTTATAATTGAAGATAGTTCGGGATATCTTGAAAGTGTAAAGGTCAAATTACTTATTAAATAGGGAAATCTTAAAAAATAGTCGGTAATGTCTAAGAATATACATGATAAATTAGCTCTCCGCCCAATAACCTCATTAGTACTAGCACGGAACCAGATATCTATTACTGATAAGATCCTTAAATCAGCAAAAGATTTAAAATTACATATTTCTGACACATTTACAGACCCACGGGATGGGAATATTTATAAGATCGTGAAAATAGGTGATCAAGTTTGGATGGCTGAAAACTTACGCTATATCCCACATGTTTCCCCCCCTGAGGAACAAGGTGGAATCTGGGTTTGGGGTTATCATGGTCATGATATTAAAGAGGCAATAGCTACTGACGGTTATAAAAAAAATGGATGTTTTTACGATTGGGAAACTATATTAAAGATATGCCCGTCAGGTTGGCACGTACCAACAGATTCAGAATGGAAAATCCTTGGTATTAACCTTGGAATGGAATATGAAGATTCAGATCCAACTGGGTGGCAGGGTCGTAATAAATTCACACAATTTGAAAAAATAAGTAAATGGAATGGTGAAAGCATAATCAAAACAGATGGGATGACTACTTTGCCTAGAGGTTGGCGTGATTCTTATGGCAAATTTGATAGTATTGGATATTCTGCTACATGGTGGAGTTCCCCTGAAATTGGGGCTAAGGGTGATTGGTCTCATGCAAGACTGGCGGGCAGCAATTTTTCTGACATCTACGATAATTCACATGGTTTGGCTGTACGACTCATAAAGGATTAATTGCATCTTCAAATCTGTTATCGATAGTTTTTTACAATAAGCTCAACGTTATACAATTTTTATCAAAAAATCATAAAATTCCTCAAAGGCGGAGCGACAAACAAAAGCCACTTATATAGTTTCCTTAATAAGTAGTTGATTTCCTGGTTGCTCCGCCAAGGCTCGAACTTGGACTTTTCTGATCCAGAGTCAGACGTGCTACCAATTACCCCACCGTCTTCAGTTAAAAAGCACTCAGACCAGTCAAATTTTATGTAATGTAATGAATCCCACTTAACATGATGATAATATACCTGAATTGAAAAACTACATTCTAACTCCTGAAGACTTTCTGAGTAGGAAAGAACGGCAGCAATTAATGAAAACCTCTCGGGAACATGCCGAATTGGATTTAATAAAAGGACGTCAAACATGGCCTGTTCGGTATATGTTAATTGATTTGGCTCTTTACAGTGGATTAAGAGTCGGCGAGATGGCAGCTTTAAAGGTTGGCGATATATCTTTTAAGGAACCCGATCCTTATATAATTGTACGGCATGGCAAAGGAAATAAGAAACGTACTGTTTATATCGATCAGAAGTTAACCAAGCATTTAAAAGACTTCATTAACTACAAAGCAAAGACCTTAAAACAGTCTGTTGAAATGGATTCTCCATTGTTTTCAGGCAGAGATGGAAAACACTCTCCCCCTATTACACTCATGAAGTCTTTTAAACAAGCTATACAGGTTTCAGATTTATCAGACCGATATTCCATTCATAAGGCAAGGCACACGTACGCAACGTATTTATTACATGATACTGGGAATTTGCGCTACGTGATGCAACAACTTGGCCATTCGGATATTTCAATGACTACTTTGTATGCCAGTATCCTGCCAGAGGAGAATGGTCACCTGGCTAATAAGATACTGAGAGATGAATAAGCATAGATTAAAAAACGATGAATACACCAACCCATTATAAACAATAAATTTTATTATGGAAAGGGATACTTACAGTCCGAATAAGGGAACTAAGTTTAATTTAAAATTTCAATTTTAACTTTCCTTAGACGTTCTTTGGTACATCAGAAAAGCAGTGGCCTTGACTTCAACTGGCCGGTTCATACTGAACACCATAAGCCAGAGTTACCTGTTTGGGTTTTTAAATTTTAGATTATACCCTTCACGTCTTCCATGATCCGGTTAAAATTGTCATTCAGATCCTTTTCAGTTATATGGTGTTTTACCTTTAATCCCATTCGTTTAAAGGGAAATAAATCAAAATTATAAAGCTTGTCCTTTCCATCAGCGAAAACAAAAAACTGGCCTTGTTTTAATCCTGTGAAATCCTGATTCTTATATTTTGATGTTTCCCTTGTACCTTCCGACATCCGTGTGTCTCCTCCAATACCAGTAGCAGTAAAAGATTTTGAAACCGTCTTCTTTTCAATTTCCTCACTTATGTTCTTGTAATATCTGACGCTATCCGGGTCATTCGCTTTGCCTATCATTTGATATGAAAGGTTTGCCAGAAGAGAGCTTGTAATAACATCTCCATAGTTTTCTTTAGCCAGTGCCCGGTCCTGGGTGGAAAACACAGTGGCTATATTATAGCTTCTCATTGTTGCCGGGATCTTGGAAATTCCATCAATATAAAAAGTTGTCCCTTCATCAAAAAGAAGAAAGCTCGCTGGCCTGTTCCGGATCTGCATACTGTTTATTGCGGTGCTTATTATCACCGAAATAAAAGGTGCGTTTATTCTTTCAAGCCTTGGATCATTTACGATGCTTAAAAATGTTGGATTGTCCGGGTTGTTGATGTCAAGGTCAACATCATTGGCACTCATTACCCAAAATATTGTTGGTAGTGCCAGATCTGTTAAGGGAAGTGAAAGCGAAGCTTTAACACCCGCCACCTGGTTTTCTGATATAAGTGAATCAACCAGTGGAGATCCTATCGCTCTTGAATAGGGATTTTTTGAGATAAAATCAACTATCTCTTTTGGCGTTTTCACTAGGCATAGTGCAACTGCGTGAGGTAGTGTACACATCTCAGGGTAATCTACCTTTAGCCTCCAGATAACAGCTGCAAGTGTCGGCTCGGGGATCTTGTCAAAGAAACTGCTTCCTGGTTCCCTGACGTTATCTACTTTCTTCAGGTTGGCAAAGATCAGCTTCGTTTGCTGCCTAAGGTGCTGCTCAGTGGGTATGTACTTCGGTAAAAAAGGGTTTACCCTATCCGAGTAATTAGGTGAATGCGGTATGATAGTTGCCTGTTTTACATTTGAATCCTGAAAAAAGTAGTGTGCTATTTCTGTTATCTCACCGTTTTTATAATCGTAACACAGGCAGGGGATGTTTCTTTCCCCGGCATGCTTAAGTATTGGTACAAAGCCGCTTTCTGTTTTTCCGCTCCCGGCACTTCCGAAAATAGCTATCCCTCTTTTAATGTTTTGCATTATTAGAGGGGAAGAGTTTCTGATTGGAAATTTAACGCTCCAGATAGGGTCTGTTTTTCCTGTTTCGCTCCAAAGTTTAGTACTTGTCACTAAAAGAAAGATAATAGACAACAAGCTGGCCAAAATAATTATCCCGATATGCAGAGGAAGGCTGTAACTATATAAAAAATGAAAAAACAAGTAAACCCCTGCTTGAATGGCCACGATAAATACAATCTTATAATAATACTTCAGTTTATAAGAAAGTACTGCAAATTGTAACAAAGAAACAACTAGTACAACTACACCTAAAATTAGCTTTGCAATGAGTGTAAGTTGCTGGTAATAATTAATTATGTGTTCCATGCTTAATATTTATAGGCCTGTGTTCAGGGTCGTTGTTAAAACCTTTTTAGCGACATCCAGGACAATTTTTGACGGGTTATATGCGTAATTTATTGCCTTTATGCACTCTTTAGCTCCCGGTACCTGTTTAAAAACTGCTGAAAGAGCATCCAGAGGATCTTTCGCATTAGCCAGGTTCACAGCAGTATTTACAACCTGTGAGGCTTTATTAAACTCTTTTACTCCGGGTACGTCTCTTGCCAGGCTCATGGCAACACTTTTAGCTGTATTTCTCATTTGGTTCTTCATCGTGTGATAATGAGAGAACTTATGTTGCTG
>PMIJ01000170.1 GCA_003157015.1 Bacteroidales bacterium | reverse complement strand
AGCTTTAAACTCCTGTTGAATTGATGGATCAAGATGGGCTTTTTGAATATTCTGAAGAAAAAATCTGTATTTATTGCCCTGCTTGGTAAAATCAGTTAATGAGATCCCCATATATTTTTCGGCCTCCGGTCCAACGTACTTGATGAGCAATTCAGGAAACTTGTTATCAACACTTTTATAATTTGCGTTTGGTTTGAGAAGAAGGTAGGTGCTGAAACTATTGTTCATCCAGATTGGGTTATTTGCTCTGGGATTTGTCATAAAAGATGTAAGCATACTGGCTTCAAAATGGGAGTTTCCCGGCACATCGCCCATAACACCGGTAACGATATATCTTACTGTATCTGAACCGATTTTAACAGCTTTATCAATAGGATTCTCATTACCAAAAATCCTTTTTGCGGTTGACTGAGCTAATACCACCCTATGAGGAGCATTAAGAAGATTTTTCGGATCGCCCTTTAAAACGGGTATTGAAAAGATATTAAAAAATGAGGAATCGGCTTCAATAATATTATTATCCGTAAAAGTCTGATTTTTATACTCAACTACCGACGGGCCATCTTTTGTCATCCTGCAATAATCTTCAATTTCAGGAAATTCCCTTAAAAGGGTAGGTCCCATTATAGAAGGTGATGTAGCATATGTTATTTCCTGACCACTTATCTTTCCATTAAGTATGGTTCTGAAAATCCTGTCTTTCTTGGTATTGAATTTATCATAGCTTGATTCATTGATCACATAAAGTGCAATAAGAAGGCTACAGGCTATACCTATAGATAATCCAAGAATATTGATTATTATGTAAGCACGCTGTCTTTTGAATGATCTTATGCTGTGCTTTAGAAGGTTGTTTAACATGTCTGTTAGTTTTAGTTAAGTTATTTCAAATCGTTTTATTAAAGAGACCCATATCCGGTGTTTATTTGTAATCTCCTTTAATAGACGAAATAAAATCTTCTTTGCTGCAAAACAATACCAGACAAACAAAAATAATATGACCGATCAACGCATGATCAAGACATCTGTGGGCCGTTTCCGACCTGCACTTTACCTTTAAAATATCGAAGTTTCAATTCGGAGGATCTGTCGAGGAACTCTTCAATTCCTGAATTTTTAATCAGGCACAGGTTGAAGACTTTCAAATTATGTGGAAGAATATCGGCTCTGTCAGCTGCCGGATGAAGCTTCCGGCAAGGGAATTCATCGCATTCAAAACAATATGTAATATTTCTGCCAGAATAACAGGTATAAGTCCTGCATTTTTCTTTAATCACCGGGCACATTCCGGCTATTCTCCTGCAACCCTTGCATGGAATGCTCTCTTTTTGGATTCCTCTTTCAATCAAACGATTATAAAGCGGCGAATCGATTTCGCAGGTATGCATTTCACATATCCCGCAATCCATACCGCATGGAGCCACCATGTCAAGTCTTTCCTCTGTTATCATTTTCCCCTTTTTGAAATCCAAATATTAAAAAAAAAAATTGAATAACAAAGGGGAAATTTCAGAAACAAAAGGATCGTACAACAAGTTCATTCCATGAATAAAGAAGAACTTTGCCGGAATTAAATTGTTTCTTTACATAACAATCTTCAAATGATGAAAAAGAAAATATATTCAATGCCCCAGCGCAGGGTTGTTATAATTGGCGCAGGAGCAGTAGGCGCTACGTTTTGTTATGCATTGGCACAAAGTGGTCTTGCAGATGAGATTGTTTTAATTGACAAAAATGAAGATCTGATGAAAGGCCAGGTACTTGATCTTGTTCATGGACAAACCTTTTTCCCAACTGTAGGAATTCGTTCGGGAACAATCGCTGATTATGCTGATGCACAGGTCGTTGTTGTTACTGCAGGAGCATCTCAGAAACCCGGGGAAACCAGGCTTCAGCTTGTAAAAAAAAATGCTGAAATAATAGGAAATATTGCTGTAGATATAGATAAATCAGGCTGCAAAGGAGTTATGATTATAGTCAGTAACCCTGTGGATGTTCTCACTTATGTTGCTCTGAAACGATCGGGATGGGAAAAAGGCCGCGTAATCGGATCCGGAACTGTTCTTGACAGTTCCAGATTCAGGCATCTACTTAGTAAACACTGTAATGTTGATGTTCATAATGTACACGCGTATATTCTGGGAGAACATGGGGACAGTGAGTTTGCCGCTTGGTCGATGACTAATATTGCAGGAATCAGTATAGATGACTATTGCCCTGTTTGCAGCAATTGTTCAGACTGGAAAATCCAACGTAATCTGATTGAAGAACAGGTAAGAGATTCGGCATATCATATAATAAACTATAAGGGATCAACCCAATTTGCTGTAGGACTTGCACTTGTAAGAATAACAGGAGCAATATTGCGAAGTCAGAATACAATCTTGTCTGTCTCAACACTGGTGGACTCTGAATTTGACATAAAAGATATCTGCCTTAGTGTGCCGTGCGTTGTATCAGATAGCGGAGTAACAAGGATTATCGAGAGTCCTTTATCACCTGAAGAACTTGGCTTATTATCAAACTCAGCCGGTGTTTTGAGAAGAGCAGTCGATTCAATATAAAAATTACCAAATAAATCTCAAAATTATAGATACCCGTAAGCACTAATTAAAATATCAAGTTTCTACATTTGAAGCATAATTTCAAAATCAAGACTATGAAAAAACATATTTTTCTTTCGCTGATCCCTATTTTGACGGTAATTGTCATTTCTTCATGCAGGCATTCTCAGAAAGAACCGGTTACTGATGCTCTGGCATCGCATATAGATTCTGCCATTAAACCGGGAGATGATTTTTTCCTCTATGCTAATGGGAAATGGTTCAGACAAAACCCTATTCCTGCCAGTGAACAAAGCAATGGGATCTGGCAATTGATTCAGGATACTATCAATGCTCAGATTCGTCATGTTTGTGAATCATCAGCTGCAATAAAAGATGCTCTCAAAGGAAGCAACAAGCAAAAAATCGGCGACTTTTTTTATACAGGGATGGATAGTGTAGCATTGAATAAAAAGGGAATCTCAGATTTAAAAAGCGATTTTGAGATGATCGATGCGATAAAAGATATCAAGGGTATAGTTAAAATGGCATCTTATATACATACTGTCGCCGGTTCACCATTATTCGGGTTCTATGCAGGTCAGGATGACAAAATAAGCAGCAAGATCGCAATTGATATTTACCAGGGAGGACTAAGCCTGCCCGATCGCAACTTCTACTTCGACAATGATTCAAGGGCAGTTTCTATCCGTCAGAAATTCATGGCTCATCTTGAAAATACATTCTTAATTATTGGATATAATCCCGAAAAAGCCAAAACAGCAGCCGGAAAAATCATGAAACTTGAAATGGCAATTGCCGGAACTTCGAGAAAAAGAGAGGATACACGGGATCCGTGGATGAATTACCACAAGCTGACTTTTAAACAGCTTTCTGAATCAACACCAAATATTGACTGGAAAATATTTATGGATGGTGTCGGACTGCATAATGTTGACAGTGTAATTGTAGGGCAGCCTGAATTTCTGAAATCTCTAAATGGTTATCTCACCACTTATCCCGTCGAAGACTGGAAAAACTATCTTAAGTATCATCTCATAAGAAATCTTTCTGGCAGCATGGATGATAAAACCTATATTGAATTTTTTAATTTTTATTCCGGAGTGCTTCGCGGAGTCAAAGAGCCTAAACCAAGATGGAAACGCGTTATTCAACAAACCGATCGTTCTCTTGGCGAACTGATAGGACAGGTATATGTTGACGAATATTTGCCTAAGGGAACAAAAGAGAAGCTGATAGAGATAGGGAATGAAATAAAAACCATTTTTTCGGAGCGGATAAAAGCTCTCGACTGGATGAGCACCACCACAAAAGAAAAAGCTTTGAGTAAACTTTCATCGGTTATAATGAAAGTTGGTTATCCCGATAAATGGAAAGACCTCACCGCTATGCAAATAGATCGCACATCTTTTGTAAGGAACGCAATGAATGCCAATAAATGGGAAATGAATTATATGATCTCAAAATATGGAAAACCAGTTGACCGCAACGAATGGGGGATGGAGCCGCAGACATATAATGCATATTATAACCCTTCAAATAACGAGATATGTATCCCCGGCTGCAATATAATAGTTCCGGGTTATGAAGGCAAAATGGCTGATGATGCCCTTCTATATTCGATTATCGGAGCGACTTTCGGACACGAAATAACTCATGGTTTTGACGACCAGGGCTCAAAGTACAATGCCCTTGGTAACCTTCAGAACTGGTGGACACCAGATGACAGCATCAAGTTCTATCGCAAAACGAAAATGATTGTCAGACAATTCAATAATTATATTGCGGTCGACAGTCTTCATATTAATGGCGAACTCACACAGGGCGAAAATATTGCTGATCTCGGCGGAACAATAATGGCATATGAAGCTTTTAAGAAAACCGATCAGTATAAAAAGAACATTATTATTGCCGGTTTAAACCCTGATCAGCGCTTTTTCCTGGGGTATGCTCTTGCATGGATGGTAAATGAACGACCGGAAACAGTCGCAAGCCAGGTAAAAAGCAACGAACATTCACCTGCGAAGTTCCGGGTTAACGGACCACTATCAAATATACCTGAATTTTATGGCGCGTTCGGTGTCAAACAAGGCGATGCTTTATGGGTTCCTGACAGTCTGAGGGTTAAGATATGGTAAGCATTTATGATTAGATATATCTGAATGAATGCGATGAACTTCAGAATTCATTCTCATAAATTCTCAGCCTGTTTCTGAGTGCAGTTATTTCATCCTGCATCGAATTTATCCGATGCAATAAATAATTAATGGTTTCGATACCTTCAAGGTTTATATCCAGCTCATAATACAGGCGGACAAACTTTTCCAGCTGCTGCAGCTGGTCCGCCTCAATAAAGGCTGAATCTTCGATTGTGGTAATCTCAATAAGCCCGCTTTGCTGCAAAGAACTTACGAATGATATCTCAATGTTGTGACTCGAACAGAATTCGTCTATTGCTATCAGATATTCAGTTTCCATTATTTTGTTTATTAGATTATAATTCAGACAGTTGTTTAAATAATGACTTTTGCTTTTCAGTCAGATTTATGGGAATTTTAACTAAGTAAGTCACATATAAATCCCCAAATTTGCCTTCATTTTTATACACTGGAAATCCTTTACCTGTTAGTTTCACTTTACTCCCATTCTGAGTTTCAGGTTTTACTTTGAGTTTTACTTTACCATTTAAAGTCTCAATTGTTATCTCACCGCCGAGCACTGCTGTGTACATATCGAGATTTACCGTTGTAAACAAGTCATTTCCTGACCGTTTAAAATCCGGGTGATTAGCAACGGAGAAGGTAATATATAAATCACCATCCGGACCACCGTTTATCCCTTTACCGCCGTGTCCGGCGATTTTGATTGTCTGACCGTTCTCAATTCCGGCCGGTATAGTAATTCTGATTTTCTTCTCGTTAATTGTCAAGGTTTGTTTATGGGTTTTATAGGCGTCAATCAGGTCGAGCTGCAATTCTGCATTGTAATCCTCCCCTCTGAATTTCACCTGCCTCCCATACCCGGCGGTTTTTCCCCTGCCAAACATAGATTCGAAGAAATCGGAAAAGTCTCCTTCAGATTGTGATCCTGAATATGAATTTCCTCTGGAATCCTGCGGTTGTTGCTGATACTGTCTTTGTTTTTCAAATTGTTCGGAGTGCTGCCAGTCTTTCCCGTACTTGTCATATTTTTTGCGTTTTTCCGGATCGCTCAATACTTCATTGGCTTCATTGATCTCCTGAAATTTCTTTTTGGCATCCTTATCATTAGGATTCAGATCGGGGTGAAATTTTCTTGCTAGTTTCCGGTAAGCACTTTTTATATCTTTCGATGTTGCTGTTTTGTTAAGACCTAACAGCTTGTAATAATCCACAAAATCCATCTATTTAATGTATTGGGTTAATCAGTTTGCAAAACTAAAATTAAAAAATTCACAGATATAAGAATTAATATTGTTATTAAGCTTAGTTAAATAACAGAACACTAAAGTAAGATAAAGGTTTAGGAATAAATTGTGGAATTAATTATATTATCTCCTTACAACAACGTACCCTTTTGCAGTTGGGCCATTATCTGTTTTTACAATATAGAAATATGTATCGTCGGAAAGTGGCTTGCCATTATAATCAACGCCGTTCCACGAATTATCATAATTACTATTCTTATAGACTTGCACTCCTCTCCTGTCAAAAATTACTATTTCCATTCTCCCTGCAGCTTCTGATCCTTTTAAGATAAAATAATCATTCTTTCCATCCATATTCGGAGTTATCAATGTTGGCACAATCAGATTACGAACGCTTATTAAGACTGTGTCTGTGGAAATTGAACATACTCCATTGGTTATAGTCCATAAGAACGTATTCTTTCCGACTGAAAGCCCGCTCACTTTGGATTTTGGCATGGTGTCATTTGAAAACTCTGCAGAGCCTGAAATTACTGACCAGATCCCGGTCTCATAATTGTTTGCCAGTTGAGCATCCATTGTAGTTACAAATATATTTGAGAGAACCTGATCAGCTCCTGCATTTGCAACAGGAGTCCGATAAACAACCACAGTTACAGGTTCTACAGTAAAAAAGCCATCTGCCGTTGTGCCTTTAATATAATAAGTACCTTCAGTCGCCATGGAAGGAGTTCTATAAGTAATTGTTGCAGATGCATCTGTCCAGTATGAGTATGATAAACTCAGGGTAGAACCGTCAACAATTTTTGGATTTGTCAGATCCACTGTTGCCGGAAAGCAAACAGGAGCAGGATTTGTTATGACAACCACAGGAGTATCTGCTGACGAAAAAATTCCGAATGCGGCAGAAGATGCCGAAACACAGCCTGCGGAGTTGGTCACGGTGAATGTATAGGTTCCTGCGACCAAACCGGAAATACTTGTTGTAGTTCCGCTTCCGGTGGTCGTTAAGTTACCGGGAGAAAGTACTAATTGCCAGGTTCCGTTATCAGGCAACCCGTTTAAAACCACACTTCCAGTCGGCGAATTGACACTGGGTTGGGTGATTGTACCAATTAAAGGAGGAGTAGGAAGATCCGGCTGGGATGTGATAACCACATTTGCTGATAATCCTGAAACACAACCTGCAGAGCTGGCCACTGTATAATTATAGATACCGCCTATGAGACCTGAAAGAGTTACGCTTGTACCAGTTCCTCCTGAAGTTATTGTTCCCGGATAACGTGTAAGGGTCCATGTAACGGTTGCAGGCAAACCTGTCAGAACTACACTGCCGGTTGGTAAAGAACATGTTGGTGCTGTTATTGCTCCTATAACTGGAGGAGCAGGAATTGCCGGTTGTGCTGAGATGCTAATGCTTGCTGATGAGGGAGATATACATTGATCGGAATTTGTCACCGTATAAGTATATACTCCCTGCGACAGGTTCATAATTGTAGTACTTGTACCTGACCCTATAGCAGTTACACCACCGGGTGAACGGGTCAGAGTCCAGGTACCGGTCGAAGGTAATCCGTTTAAAACTACTGAGCCTGTTGATACTATACAAGTAGGCTGAGTAACCGTTCCTATAACAGGTGCTGTCGGAACTGATGGCTGAGGATTGATAACCACATTTGCTGAGGCACCCGAAGTACACCCTGTTGCATTAGTTACTGTAAAGAAATAAGTTCCGGAAGCAAGTCCGGTTATAATAGTACTATTCCCGGATCCTGTTGTTTTTGTACCTCCGGGCGTACTGGTTATGGTCCATGAACCGGCCGATGGTAATCCATTTAATTCTACACTTCCGGATGGAGCAGAACATAACGGTTGTGTTATGGCTCCGACCAATGGAGGTGATGGATTTTGGCTAACTGCAAGTGTGAATATGACGGAAGCTGCTGCACATGGCAGGCCCAAAGGATTATCAGTTGTCAGGGTAACGATTACTAAATTGCCTTCATCTCCTGCCACAGGAGTATAGGTAAATGAGAAAGGAGTTGTGTGCGTGACTCCAGGACTTATTGTACCCAATCCATTATCAGTTATTGTAACAGTTGTTGTACTCCCTCCGAATGTATTGCCAGTAACCGTTACAGGAGCTGTGCCACATGTATTACCATTGTTTTTGGTTAATGTAACTGTTGGTGAATTAGTGCATCCGCATGAGACCAGAAAGTTTGCTCCTGTAGTGGTACACCCATTCGAATTTCTAACTGTTATAAAGTGGGTTCCTTCGGGTACATTATTAAAAGTAGTTCCACTCTGAAAGGTACCACCATCAATATTATATGTAAGTCCTGTACCGGTAGGACCCGTCACTTTAACTACAGCCTTACCTATGCCCAGTGAACAATCAATAGTATATGTCGGACTGACGGGAGACACAGGTTGCGCCGGGATTACTACATTTGTAGATGGCAAAGATGTGCAACCTGCTGAGTTTGCAACGGTATAGGTGTAAGTGCCGGCAGCCAGACCTGAAATTGTTATACTTGTTCCTGTTCCGGAAGTTATTACTCCGCCGGGAGTACGTGTAAGAGTCCATGTTCCTGTCGATGGCAGTCCGCTTAGTACTACACTTCCTGTTGCCAGCAGACAAGTTGGCTTGGTGATCGTTCCAACCAATGGTGCCGAAGGGATAGCATTTACAGATAATGTATAAGTTGCCTTTGCTGCCACACAAGGTGCCTTAAAATTGGTTGTTACCGTTATAACAACAGATTTACCGATGTCTCCGTTCTTTGGCGTGTATGTAAATGAGAAAGGTGATACTGTCGCTGAGGCCGGACTGAATGTTCCGGTACCATTTGAGGTAAATGTAACCCTTGTCGCAGTACCTCCGAAAGTATTTCCTGATAAAGTTACCGGTTTGATTCCGCATATTGTTCCAGCGGAGCTGCTTAGTGTTACAGTCGGGGCATTCACACATTGCCCTAATGCAACTGTTGAAAAAAAAATAAAAAGAAATACCAAAAGAAAAGCTCTGGTCATTTTCTATATTACTAACCTTATCTGAAAGATACAACAATTTCGTGGTATAAAGGTTCTGTAATTATATAAAAGTTAAATAGCTTGTAGATTTCTATAAAATTTAAATTTTCAACAAATGAGGTTGCCAAATTAATATAGAACCCAACATTTAAAATACTTCAGAAAAAAAATGAATATTATTAGTAAACATAGGAAGTATTACCGTTTTTGCTTACCGGATATCCTGCTGCATTATAAGTATAAGTGGTTACGGTAGTCTGCACATTATCAGATCCTAGCCCGGGTGACATGTGAATAGTATAAGTCTCCTTAACAATATTATTAGTATTTGTATTAATTCCTGGCAGCATCGATTTGTTTACAGTTTTATAGGGATTCAGTTTATTGTCAAATTCATATTGAGTAGTAGTAATAAGTTCAGTTACTCCCGGCGATGGTATGTTATACAGCATCTCCTGTACAAGGTTTCCCTGTCCGTCATACGTATAATCAATATAGCCGGTGGCAGTGCTTCCCCAGTACATAGTTTGTCTGCCTATCCTACTGTTGGCGTCATAAGTGAATTCAGAATATTCTGATGTTGCGGATAAAGGTGTGGTATATGTAGTTTTAATTAATTGTCCGTTAGTATTATATTCAAATGACATAGTGCCGCCATTAACACCAGTTGCGGTTGTAACCCATACTGTACTGTTTACTGCAGCCTGATAAACCGTCGGATCACTGCTCAGAACATTATCATTTGCATAATAATCTGCAGTGACCAGCTGATTTTTGTCATTATAAGTATATATTGCAAGATTGAATTTGCTTTTTTCCTGATTTATAAGATTTGAGTCATTATAAATATATTCATAAGTTGACTGTTTATCTACCAAAACCTTGCTCAGCAGTGGAACATTGGAACCAGTCATATTACCATTATTAATATTCCCAATTACTTCCTTTTTACAAGAAAAAAATAGTGTTACCAAGGACAGACAGCAGGCAATTATTCTTATTTTCATTACGCGATAATTTTAATAATTAGTTATAAATAATTTTCCCCAGAGCTAATTAGTTATCTTTGAACTGAACCTAATGAAAACCTTGTTTACTAATTAAATTTCTGAATTATAAACATTTTAAAACAGATCAGATTATGTTTCAAACATTAACTGTACTTCAAAACGGTCGATTGAAAATAATATTGCTTATAAAAATAAAATAAAGTATTTTAGTGTAATAATTATGCAAATATAACGTTTGATTAGATATATTAGTCAAAATTTTTAAGTTATTCGTCAAAAATATGTTTTTATGAAAAATACACTAATTATACTATTGTTCTTGCTTAGCAATACTATCGGAGCTACTACTTATTACATTAGTACTTCAGGTAGTAATTCTAATAACGGTTCAAGT
>PMIJ01000136.1 GCA_003157015.1 Bacteroidales bacterium | reverse complement strand
TGGCGGTGATGAATTCGCCATTCTTTTACCTGAAACTGGAGCGGAGCAGGCAATTTCAGTTATCCTCAAAATTCAAAATGACCTTTTGGATGCGATGCGGAAGGGTGGATGGAAAATAACCTTTAGTATGGGTGTTGTAACCTATATTAAATCAGCAAATACTTCTGATGAAGTGATCGGAATGGCCGATCGGTTGATGTATGATGCAAAGAATGCGGGTAAGAATAGGATCAAACACGAGGTATTTGAAGCAGACTCCGATTCAACCAGACACATCTCTAACGGGGAATAAATGTTGGTTGCAGATATGGCGCTAACATCAAAGCCGGTCCTGACGGAAAACAGAGAATTACTCTAATCAATTTCGGTAAGAACAACGGCCTGCGCGTCTGTGACTTTTAAATATGAAGGGTATAGTTGATATAGATTGAACTAACCACAGGAATTGGGATAGCGTCCATTTTAAAATTTGGGCTGAAATCCTTTATGCGCCCCTTTCATTTGCAAAAGATAGAATCAGACAAACGATGATTTTATGAAAATTATTAATCGTGAAAATAGCTACCGTTTGATTCTTATATTGGTCGGACTTGCTATTGCATTAGTGATTGGTGAGTTTGGGCTTCGTGCCTATTATTCTATTAAAGACAAAAACCACAAGTATTACGTCTGGCCTCCCAATTTACACAAAGTTTCCAAGCCAATACCTGGAACTATGCCCGGTGTCAACGGAATAGCACATTTTAATGTCAATTCCGACGGCATAAGGGGAGATGAGTTTTCTTCAGATCAAAAATACAGAATATTGGCTATCGGAGGAAGCACCACGGAATGTCTCTTCCTTGACCAGGAAAAATCATGGCCATACGCATTGCAGAACAAATTAAACAGCCTTCATTTGTCTAAAGTCTGGATAGGCAATGTTGGCAAATCCGGTCTGAGTACAAGAGAACATTATATGCACATGAAATATCTCTTGCCGCAATATCCCGGAATTGATGCGATCGTGATATTAGCCGGCTGTAATGATCTGATACGAAGGCTAATCGAAGACAAAAAGTACGATCCTTATTTCTTGGACCACTATGACTACTGGGAACAACGGCTCATCAGGGGAGCATTTTCCGAAACGCCGTATAAACAGGGCAAATATCGATTTCACAGCGGTTATTATGATGAATTGGCCATAGGAAGTCTTGTCAAGCAGATTATGTACATAAATTCCAAACGTGAAATGGTCCAGGATGAAACGGGTAATCTGTTTGTTAATTTGAGGAATCTCCGAAAGGGAGCATTGGAAATCGTCGAAGATTTGCCGGATTTAACCTCCGGACTGGAAGAATATAAAAAGAATCTTAATGCTATAATAGATATTGCTCAGTCCCGATCCACCCGGATTGTCTTTATAACCCAACCCTCATTATGGAAACAGGATATGACAGAAAAGGAGAAAGATCTTATTTGGAATGGATGGATCGAAAGCCCAAAATCAAAGAGGTATTATTCGGAAATAGCGCTTATGAGAGGGATGCAAGCTTACAATGACACCCTATTGCAGGTATGCAAAGTTCGTGGTGTGGAATGCATCGATTTAGCAAGCGTTTTGCCAAAGGATAGCACAATATTTTATGATGATGTTCACTTCAGTGACAAGGGATCATTGATGACGGCAGATGTCATTTTCAAGTACTTAAGGAAGAACATGCCCTTTCTGAAATCTGTAAATTAATTCTCATACGTCTTGATACCCTAAAGTGTTCTTTACATGCATAGAAGTCCTTTTCAATCGTTATTTCAGCCTGGAAAGTGTTCGGGCTTATGCTTCCTAAAATCAGCATGCCCAAATCCTCGCCGATCTCTGTCTCATATTGCTGGCCCCGGCTTTTTCCCGGTTCAAGAAAAGGTGACAGATTTATTTTACTTGGTTCCATAACATGGATAGACACAATTTCACGTTATAAACAGTAATCTGCATCCTTTATGGCACAGGCGGATTGAGGATTTGTAGGTAGCACCAATAACCGGCACCTTTCCTCTTTTTTTGATCACTCTTGCACATTAGCAAAAGAAATATACTACGCAAGCGCATCAGCTTCAAATCTCGCTTCCAATAAACAGATGACCTATCAGTAAGACCGACATCATTGATAAGGTAGGTGGAGTGTGCCACTCCAATGATTGATTAACTTGCCCATCGATGGGCGGGGTGTATAGCACCATCGGCATTCATCCAACTGACCTGGGGAGATTCGCTAATCCCTATTACAAATGATTTCCTCAACCACAAGGTGGCGAATGTATCCGCTCATGCTTCGTCCGGACCGCCAGGCGAGAGTTTCCAGAGCGGCCTTTTCCTTCTCTGTTAACAAAGTAACAACCCGAACCCTATCATCATTTTTAACCATGTTGCACCTCCATCAAAATCAGGTCAATTTATTGGGCTTTTCCGTACAAAAACCAATTCATAACCGATCATTTTATTTACGCTATATTACAAGTTAATTGCGCTTCTTTTGAAACATCGGAAAATCAGGCCCCTATGTTCTGATTCATATATTTCTTAATGATATCTACAAGATCCACACAATCCTCATTTATGAGCTATGGACGATATAGGGGTATATGAGTATCTGTAATTCAAAAAAATCCTCGGGTGTTTCAGAATCACTTTTTAAAGGGCGGCCCCATTTAGAGGCCACCCCAGATGGTTTATGCTTCTAACGATTTTCTAACTTCATTTATTCATTTTTGATGTGACAAAATGTGACATATATTGATTCCCTTGATTCTTTTCTTTCTACTGTTTAATAGCCATACACTTAAACTATCAATATACTTACATCATATCAACCCCTTCCATTATCTGCCTTTTTCCGCTTCGGAAGGGGACAGCCTATTTCATTCTGACGGCTATTCTAACCCTCCT
>PMIJ01000013.1 GCA_003157015.1 Bacteroidales bacterium | reverse complement strand
CAGCTGCGAATGGAAACAGGCACAGATTTACAGGTAACGATTCCTGCCGATATGGGGCATTTTCAAATTGCGCCACTTATTATTTTGCCTATTATTGAAAATGCATTTAAATATCTTTCAAATTATAAAGACTCATCTCAAAATAAGCTATACATTACTATTTATAATGAACCTGATTCGCAAATTATGGTGAAGGTGATGAATACATATTCAGATAACACAAAACAATTAGACAATTCGAATGGTCTGGGTCTGAAAAATATGGAGCGAAGGTTGGAGCTCTTATATCCAGGCATACATTCATTGGCAAAAAAGCGAAATGGAAACTCATTCGAAGTAATACTTAAAATCCAGAAACATGATTAACTGTCTTGTTGTTGATGATGAGCCTATTGCACGAGAAGGTATGAAGGAATACATAAGTCAGGTAGATTATTTATATCTGGTTGCGGAATGCAAAAGCGGTGCAGAGGCTGCAGGTCTATTGCATAAAAATAAGATTGACCTGGTTTTTCTTGATATTCAGATGCCCAACCTCACAGGTATCGAGTTTGTAAAGGCTCTAGCTGGACCACCTCTGATTATTTTTACAACGGCATATCCGCAATATGCCATAGAGGGTTTTGAATTGGATGTTATGGATTACCTGCTTAAGCCAATTTCTTTTGCCCGATTCCTGAAATCAATAGAAAAGGTGCAAAGTTATCTCAAGACAAAAGATAACAATGTCAATATTACCAATGAATTCTTTTTTATTAAATGTAATGGGAAAATTGAAAAAATATTTACAACTGATGTTATTTATATCGAAGCGATGGCTAATTATGTGATTATCCATACACAACAAAAAAAGTACATTACGTATATTACGTTTTCAGGTATTTGCAGACGTTTACCCGATCATCTTTTTATGCGTATTCACAAATCATATATGGTTGCTGTTTCAGCTATTAAGACTATTGATGGTGACGAGGTTATAACCAGTACGGTCAGACTTCCCTTTAGTAAAAGTTATAAAGAGAAAGTAATGAATAAAATAGAGCTTAAGTTTATTAAACGATAAAGATAAAATGCCTCCAATTAGGCAAATATGGGACAAAGTCATAAATAACAAAACCTATCGTGCTGATCTACTGCACTGACGGGTTTGAAATTGAGGTCGGTGGCTGTGATATTTAGAATTGAACCTGCTATAATAATTACTATTATATAGTCCTTTCATAGAATTGCCCCTGATACAGGTACTTTTAAGTAATAGACCCACGTCATAAGGTACTTTAAAATTATTAGCCCCCCGGGTAACTTTTCTATAAATATTTAAACACACGAGAATCACCTTATTAGGCTTGTCCGGAGTGTATTTATGTGTAGCTGAATCACCTCATATCAGCAGCCCCTATGCACTCGCGGTGGGAAAATGTCTCTTTGCCGGCTTTTGGTGGTCCGCATAATTTGGCCTACTATGGTCAGTCGCACTGGCAATTCCATCTTATCTATTATATGCATCCTATCCTTATGCATTCTGGTTAAATTAATTATAGACCTTATTTGGCAAGTACTAAAAAAAGTGACTTTAATTGATACATGTAAATGTTGTAACTCTTATAAGAAATTGTGTAACGGTTGCCCAGAGGTTACTTCATACATTTATCATACTAAATGTAATACCTTAAAACTTCAATGCAATGAGACAAAAACACAGAATTCGGCTTTTCTACTTCCTGGTAACAGGATTGCTATTAATCTTTAACTATGGTTGTAAAAAAGCGGTGGATAAAGTGTCTACTAATCAGCTAACTGACAAAGACGGCAATATTTACAACAGTGTAACTATTGGCACCCAGATGTGGATAACAGAGAACCTGAAGACCACAAAGTACAGTAATGGAGATGCAATACCAACTACGACCCTGGATATATCACTTGAATCCACGCCCAAATACCAATGGGCTTATGGTGATGATTCAACCAATATAGCTACTTATGGCAGATTATATACATGGTATGCAGTAATTGATAGCCGAAATATATGTCCAACAGGCTGGCATGTCCCCACAGATGCAGAATGGGAAACATTAAAAACAAATCTTGGGGGTGATACCATTGCCGGTGGAAAATTGAAAGAAACAGGTACAATGCATTGGCTAACTCCAAACACCGGAGCGAATAATGAAACAGGTTTTACAGCCCTTCCCGGAGGTTTTCGTACTCTTACTGGAACATATGCCGATCTTAATCTAAGCTGTTGGCTATGGAGTTCTTCTGACGACTCACCCCTCGGCTGGGGCCAAAGTATGCACAACAATAATGACGTTTTACTCAGGGGGGGCTATAATAAGCCAGCCGGAGTTTCGGTTCGCTGCATCAAGGATATTTGATTTTTGGAAGCTCATAAGGTAGTGTATCCATAATACAAGAAATTCCACTTTCCAGGATTATTAAGAAATTTGTAATAAAAGATAAAAGGGTTATTGTTGAATCCCCGCGAATGCATTGACTTCTCCGAGCTCTCCGCCAGGTGGCGGATCGGCTCTCCGAGGCTTGCTGCAAAGAGCTTCAATATATACTTCAGAGACTTTCGATTGTTCTCTTTATATAACATAATCTTATATTCAGGTCCAAGTCATACAACATATATTCCATCCCTTCCTATTGATAATTGCGAGCCTGCGGCATCCAATTTTAACCGGCATTCGTGGTTTGCAAAAAGCAATATTTAATGACACAGTAAGGCCAAGCCCAATGGGTTATTTCATAAGCCTTGCTTTAGTCATTCAATAACCCCACTTCATATGCCGAAAAGGTCTGCTACTCGCCCCGGCTCGCGCTCGATTGAATTTGATTTCCAAGAAGGCATGAGAATAAATTTTCAGATATCTAAATCATCGTTGTTTTTTTATACATAATGTACATGTGCATTGATTCAATAGAACATATTGAAGAGTTTAAACTTCTACCAATGAACCGGTCCAATTCAGTATAAGGCATAATGCCTGTTTCTAAGGGAGGTTTATCCGGGACGGTTACGGATGTACGGTTAATTTTTCAAGGTGCAATTAAAGTAAACGCAGCTGGGATAATAGTCTGCCATAATCATCCATCCGGGAATTTGAATCCCTCTGAATCGGATATTGCAATAACCAGGAAGATAAAGGAATCTGGGATAGTTATGGATATACAGCCGTTATATCATTTGATTATTGTTCCAGAAGGTACGTATTATAGTATGGGAGATGAAGGTATCGTATAGATCAATTCAAATTATATGTGTAACTTTAATATGAAGAAGGACCGTTGAAAGTCAGACAAAAGCATCGTATAGATTTGTATTTCAGTATGTTGTCAATATGATACTATTGTGACTGACGGGGCCTTGATTCCGGGACTGGCAAAAATTCTACCAGCCCGGAGACGAATGGCAATTAATCCGATGGGTCAATAGCATTCTTTCAAGGATCACTTTGGAGGCAATATGCTTAAAGAAAAAAACAACTCTGATTATTATGAAAAAACCCTTATTGCTTTTATCAATAAAAAATTTATTAAAGAATAAAAGGGTTAGCTTATTGAATATTCTGGGATTATCTATTGGTATTAGTGTATTCCTTTTAATTTCAATATATCTAATAAGTGAATTAAATTATGATAAGAACACTAAGTATTATTCGAAGATATATCGTCTTGCTAATAATTGTAGACCTCTTAATAAACACATTGCAGGATGTGCTGCTCCATTTGCTTCAGCTATAAAGAAGGACTTTCCTGAAGTTGAAGACGCAATGAGAATATCTAAGTATAAAAGTTTTACTATTAATGTAGACAACAGAGGTTTTTTTGAAAGAAGAATTCTTTATGCTGATTCGAATTTCTTTAAATTCTTTAATAATGATGTAGTTTCCGGATCATTAGAAAAATGTTTGCAAGAACCGTTCACGGCAGTCCTTACGAAATCAACTGCCAATAAGTATTTTGGATCATTAAGTCCTATTGGAAAGGTTATATTAGTAGATAGTATTGCATATATAGTTACTGCTGTTGTTCAGGATGTTTCGTATTCAAATCACATAAAATATGATTTATTGCTTTCCATGTCTTCAGATAAGGCCAGTATCAGTGATTGGTGGCTTGATGATGTTTATTATACGTATTTGATAATCAGGAATGAAAATAATGCCAAGATTCTTGAAAAAAAATTGACCTCCTTAATAACCAATTATATTGGTCCACAGTATTATAAAGTTCTAAAAATTGAGTTAAAAAGAAATGAAGACTGGGCAACATTTTATTTAGAACCATTATCTAAAATCCATTTGCATAGTATTATTCAAGATTCATTAGAACCATCAGGTGATATAAGGATTATTGTAGCTTTTAGTATTGTTGCAATTATGATTGTCTTACTAACTTGTTTCAACTATATCAATCTAACAACAGCATTTTCATTTGACAGGTCGAAAGAAATTGCTTTAAGAAAAGTATTAGGCGAACCAAATAAATCAATTGTTAAATATTTTCTATTTGAAACATTTGTTAATGTTTTTATTGCCTTAATCATAGGGACTTTTATTTGTATATTATTACTTCCCGTTTTTAATAATATTATTGAACGACAATTATCATTTAGTATTTTATTAAATAAAGATTTTCTTATTTACATGTATATATGTCTAATTATTATTATTACTCTGTTTGCCGGACTATTACCTTCTATAAAAATAACTTCAGTTGAAATTACACATGCATTCAGAAATGTATTTTCGAATAAAGCATCCCATGTTTTTAGTGGCAGAAAATTGCTTGTATTATTTCAATATATATTAAGCTTTATAATTCTAACAACAGTTATTATCATTATTGCTCAAATTAATTATTTGAATTATAGAGACTTGGGGTTCAACAAAAAAAATATTTTAATAGTTTCCAACGCTTCTGTTTTAAAATTGAAAAAACAATTTTTTAAAGAACAAATATTGCAATACCCTAATATCATAAGTGCTTCTT
>PMIJ01000120.1 GCA_003157015.1 Bacteroidales bacterium | reverse complement strand
CATTGTTATTTACCGTTTACATTTATACTCACTTTCCTTATTGTTAAAAGATTAACAACGGCACGAATTTTGTTTATTATACCATGAACCAATACCTAATCTTTTAAGAGAGCATTTGTTTTCAAGTATCTGACTAATTTCATTTCCTGATAAATCAAAGTTTTGTGAGAAAAACTATCATTTTTATCTTGATTCTTGGCTCCTTCAGTTGCAAAAAGGACGTAAAGATTCCTGCTGATTCAAGATTAAGAGCACCGAGTCTTAGTAGTTTAATTGATGATAAAAAAGTAACTCTAAAATACTTTTCTCAATTTATTCCTGATGTATTCTCATCATACACATTAGTTGACCCAGATTATTTTGATATTTATGAATCCGAAGGACAATTAAATAAGTTTAATGAAGTCATTGAACTCAAAAATGATAATATTTACGAATACTCTCTAAATGACTTAAATAATAACTCAACATACTATTTCTATATTGTGGGGAAAAAAGAAGGATATAAGTCTCTCTATTCAGATACAATAATGGTTATACCAAATCAAAAGTTAACTTATGATTCGCTCATTACATTTAATAATAATCATTCAATATCCTCTGTTTCCTATTCGCCTGCTGCAAACAAAGTCGCATATGTGGATAAAAATTATGCTTGGAATGGTGGAGCAAATTGCTGTATGGCAGAGTCTATTATTTTATCCTCAAATGATAATAAAGACTCTGAACTATTAGCAACTTTTTCTTATGACCCAAACTGGTCATCCAATGGTGATACCATTGTATTTGCAGCAGAGACTCAGGGTCATGGATACTATTCACAGATTGCAGTATATGATTTGACCTCTAAAGTAATCACCAAACTTACAAATGACACTACTTACTATTATAACCCATCGTTTTCACCTTCAGATGGTAAATTACTTTACCAATCAAACAAAAACAGACCACACATAAATTCTACCAATATCTGGATGATGGATTTAAGTACTTTAAAAACTGAACTCATCATAGATTTATCAAAGACAAATTTTGTGAACGTTTCAAAACCAGATTGGATGAATGAAAATGATTTTATATTTCAAGGAACAAGTTTAAATAATGTGACAAGTATTTATACGTCTTCTCTAGTTACAAAAAAAATAGAACCATTAATAGCATCGAGATGGAATGATTATAATGCTACAATTTCGCCAAATGCTGACCAGATTGCTTTTATTAGCGATAGGTCTGGTAACGAACAACTCTGGTTATACAATTTACAATCAAAAGAGTATAAGCAATTGACAGGATATGACGATAATGACTATTTTGATGGAAACTGGACAAAAATTGATTGGATTGACAATAATCAACTATTATTTACATTCGGGGATAATAGATTAACAAAACTATTATTAAAATAAAAAATTGAAACAATGAAATTGGGGAAAATTATAGCAATTCTTATCCCGATTAACTCTCATACTAAGAGCAGATGAAAAAGGTATTCTTTTTAATTGTTTTGGTAATTTCATTGACATTTTGTACTAAAACTTCAAATACAAATAGTTTTGAAGGGAAGGAGGGTAAAATAAGAATTTATGTTTGTACCAGAGGATGTTATCAGTACTTAATATCTGTACCTTCAAACTCAGGAGATACATTATTTTATCCTATCAACTTATCAAATGATTATGAACAGCCTGAAATGGATGGAGTGAAAATTACATTAACATTTGACATCCTGGGTGATATGACCCAAATTTATTACCCATCGCCAGATGATTTTCCTTTGCCACTATTTCAGGTTAAAAATATTAGTATTACTAAGATGAAAAATAGAAAATAGGAACTTATTAAAAAATATTTGGAGTGGCTTTATACCTACTGAAAGCAATGTCTGAAAATCAAATATTATAACATCGTCATGAAAAAGATAATATTTCTCCTGGTAATTATTGCATCATGTTTCGGATGTAAAAAGGATACTCCTGAAATAAAGGGTGTCGTTGTTAATCTTATTTCAAATGATGACCCGATCATTTTCAAGAAATCAGTTATTCTATTTGATGATAGCAATTATCTGATTAAAACACCATTAGACACTTTTATCATGGGTTATCCGTTCAATCTGGACGGATATACTGATTTGAAGAATAAAGCAATAAATGATGGTGCATTGAAGGATATCCTAACTGTCTCTGATTATTTGAAATCCAAAAGTGACAGTATTAACACATTAGCCTATTATCTGGAGACTGGCAAATGCTACTTATTTGATAAACAAACAAAAAAAAGTATTAATACTATTCAAGTTGAAGCATATAAAGAAGATCAACTTATACAAACTACAAGTGGCAGGAGATTCTATATAAAAAACAAACTCTTTCTCGAAACAGTAGATATGATAAGTATATTTTAGTTTGTAAATAACTGCAAGATATGAAAACCAGAGACAATTCATTTAAGGTCAGTCCATTGTTAATGACTAAGTTAATCTTCATTGTTGGACTTGTAGTATTTTTTACAGCCTGTTCAAAAGAAAAATCTTATGAACCACTGGATATTAATTATCAGGCAAAAACAAATGTTAACGATAATAATGTCATAAATGATAAAATATGTTATAAAGACATACTTGGTTATGATACAAGCAATTATACTTTTTTAATCGATAGTACTGCAATAAATAAAATCAGAAAATATTTCTACCCTTCAGGGGGATTGCCTTTCTCTGTCAATGTTATGGGAGAGACAATTTATTCTGGCGAATTCTTTCCGAGTTATTCTAACTCGCTGCCATATGGAATAACAATTGACCCAGAATCATCATTGATTGGCAATAAATTAACCGTTAATATTGATTACGGGTTCTGTAGAACTGATAACCAATTGGTAGACCGAAGAAATGATAAACGAATAATCGCTGTTCTGCAAAAGGATAAAAAATTAATCAAAATTGATTTATAATTTCAAGTGATTGTTTATTAATGATTTAATCCTTAATTACATGAAGACATTTTTATTAGCATTTGCTGCAACTGTATTAATTATTACTGTTTTCAGTTGTAAAAAAGACCAAATTGAATCAATAAATGAACAACTAAAAGGACAATGGGTCAGAACAGATATCAGGACTGATACATTATTATTTGGGTATTGGAGCAATAATTGGGTTGAATTAAGGCAAGGCACTGAAATAATTGATGGAAATATAACACCAAAACTACCATTTGGATTATTTGAATACAGTACTGCAAATGATAGTATAAACTTCAACTGGATTGCCTCTTCAAGTTTCTCAACAAAAAAATATTTGTTTAAATTATATAATTCAAAAATGGATATTGGGGATTTTATTAACAGCACCAATGTAATTTTAACTTTTGAAAAAATAAAATGAAAAAGATTGCGATTTTCAGCTTCATCTTGATTTTGGTTGGTACAGGTTGTAAAAAAACAGCCGATGCTGATTTATTAAAAGTAAAATGGGTATTGTCGTATATTCAAGATACCAAAACAAATGCAATAACGAATTATCCAAGTGATGCGGCAAGAAAAATATCGATAGTTTTTACAGATTCATTGAATGTTATTTCACTTAGCGGGGTTTGCAATGGTGGTTGGGGTACTTATTCATACTCGTTAAGTACTGGTGCAATTAAGATATCAGGTATTTTGACTACCGCAATTGCCTGTAAATATGTAGAATGGGAAGAATATACAACCCAGAATCTTGACTCTGCTTCGAGTTATAAGATAAACGGGAACAATTTGGTCATTAATTCGAACGGTGCGTATAATTTGTATTTCACTGAGAATTAAAATTTGATAAAAGAATAATAAATGTATCGATATATAAAAATCTTATGAAAAGGTACTTTTTTATTATATTGATTTTTATTGCTTTTTCTTGTAAGAAAAAAAACGAAATGGAAAATGGTTGTACATTTTTAGTTCATGACAATCCTGCTATTCAATTATTATCTAATCAGGATATGGATACCATAAAATATCTTCTGGATAAGAATAAAATAGATTATGCAGACCTTCAATTTTTTCAGTATTCAGATATTGGTTTCAGGCTAATACGAAGTTATCAATATGTAAATAATCTGAAACTTTTTACAGACGAATGTAGTTTTGATATAAATAATTCTGATTCAATACTTGGAATTACAGATGATAGAGTTACCAATATTGACCTGACAAATAAACAAGAATTGAGTCCAAATAAAGTTCGGGAGATTTTCTTCAAGGAAATTGGAAATGATGCGGTCTATAAAAATAATCTCCTTACAATTGATAGTTGTGTAGACATAGAATTTGGATATTACAATTTAAATCTCCACAATATTTTGATACTCAAAGATTATACTACAGCATGGAAGGTGAATCCCCACAATCAGGAATTCCCATATGCATATATTAATGATTTGAATGGCAATGTGCTTGATTATTTTAATGGTTTATACACAAAATAATAAAGTCAGTTTGTCCCTAAAGATTGCAGACTTCGAGCAAGACTCTTGATAGAACTAAACTTTTTGTTTTTATAATTCACTGAATAAAAGTTACAAGATTTAAACCAAACCAGCGATCTTAGCTTCAGGTGTAATATTCTTTGGATTATCTTTTTAAGGAGTCAATAAAATCAATAAGGTTATTTTCTTTGGAATAAATAACTAACAAATGATCAGTTAGGGTACTTATTGTTGAAGTATCACCAACTGTAACCTGATAAACGCCATTGACTAATTGGGAAAATATAAGCGTAGAATCGTCTGGAAGTAGTTGATATCCTTCGATGATGTTTTCTATCATATCATAAACATAATTTGAGAGAATTACTTTCCCGTCTGAAGTGAAACTCTCTGATATAGGAGGTATTAATTTGTAATTACTCCCATTTGGTAAAAAATCCTTGATGAAATTGGAGCCCATTTATTTTGCAAAAGGGTCAATGCATGAGACTTATTTGTTACTACTTCTTTTTTGCAACTTGAAAGTAACATAAGTAAAATGGTGAAAAAAAAGATGAATTGAATTTTTGAAGAAAGAGAGATTTTACAGATCATGAGTTAAATTATAAAAAAATGCTTATTCTTTTGAATATTTTTCAATTCTAAATAATCCTTCAAATGGCTGTTATTAAATACTCCCCATTCTTAGACATCGGGTTTCAAATTTAAGTTTTTCTTTCTGATGATTTTTCTCTTTTAAATACTTCTTTAATCATATTATAGGTTCTGTCAAGACTCCTAAGCACATTTGTATTTTTGTTTTCAATTTTCACTGGTTTAAAGCTATTCAGTTTTAACTTAATAAGAGATTTTGGATTGGTGAAGGATTAAATTTGTTATTCAACGACAAACGAATAGCGTTGAACGAAATTATTTGAATGCAAACTAATTATGCTTTTCCTTTGCTATCATATTAATATTCACTAAAATTAAAATTATGAAAATAAGAACAATTGTTACAGGTCTTTTAGCAACTGTTATTATATCGAGTTGTACTGTTCTTTCATTCTATCCTCTGTATACTGAAAAAGAACTCGTCAGGGATGACAGAATCATCGGGAAATGGCAAAGTTTAAATAATAAGGACTCTTACCCAACATTAGAAAATAATACCGAAATAGATACGCTGATTTGGGAAATTTCTTATCAAAAAACAGTCTGGAAGAAAAAGCTCAATAATCCATTTGATAGAGGAAGCGAGGATATTCCCAATAAATTCACTTATACTTTGCATTTATATGATAAATCAATGCCAAAGAATAAATATACAGAATTCCATCTACATTTAGTAAGACTTGGAAATAATTTATTTATCGATTTATTCCCTGAAGAATGGCAAAAGGATGACACTTTTTTGGCTGTTCACCTAATAAGTGTCCATACTTTTGCGAAAATTGATATTGGTAACAAACTTGAAATAAATTGGTTTGACTCTGAATTCTTACAAAATCTTTTTGACAAAAATAAAATTCGTATTAAGCACGAAAATAATGGCGTTTATATTTTATTAACAGCCAAACCTGAAGAATTACAAAAGTTCGTAATAAAATATGCCAATGAAGACAAAGCCTTTAGTGATCTAATGAAATATACATTAACCAAAATCTGAAATGAAGATATCTTTTAATAAGAATCAGCCTATATACAGGATATTTTCACATATCCTGTTTTGGCTGTTATCTTTCTTTATCTTTTCCCAAATGTTTAAAATTTCTGATGAAGTTACACGAATCGATTATATTTTTTCGGGTTTATTTCATGTGAGTTTATTATTCGCTGTGTATATAAACTTAGAGTTGCTTGTGTCAAAATTGTTTGATAAGAAAAAATACATTTTTTACTCTGTTGCATTAATAATAATAATTATTTCATCAATTATTTTAAACCGCATAACATTTAACTGGTTAGCGGATATTGTATTTCCTGATTACTATTTTGTTTCACATTTTAATTTTTTGGAAGTTGGGATATTTATAGTGATTTACATTCTAATTACAACTCTTTTAAAGCTGTCCAAATCATGGTTTGAATTACAAGAAGTAACCAGCAGGCTTATCAGAATAGAGAAAGAAAATGTTAAAAGTGAACTGAATGCATTAAAAGCACAAATTAATCCGCACTTTTTATTTAACAGCCTTAATGTTATTTATTCTCAGGCAATTAAAAATTCAGATAAAACACCTGATGCAATCATTCAATTATCAGATATACTCAGGTATGTAATTTATGATTCTACGAAAGATAAAGTATCACTAAAAACAGAAATAAAATTAATCAATGATTATATTGAGTTGCAGAAATTCAGGATTGACACAACATCAAGGATAAAATTTGAACATAAGGTGCAAAATGAAAATTGCATGATCAGCCCTATGTTGCTTTTGCCATTGGTGGAAAACAGCTTTAAACACGGTATAAAAGGAGAACTTGATCATACCTTTGTGAATATTAAACTGGAGACTAACGATAGTAATATTCTGTTTGAAATAGTAAACAACAAAGGAACTGGTGAGACTATTGAAAATGATGGGAATAGTGGCATAGGCATAGCAAATATCCATCAAAGACTAAGATTGTTATACCCAAACAAACATGAGTTTAAAATAGAAGAAAGTACAACTATCTTTAAGGTAAATATGTGGCTCAGCTATGAAGATTAACTGCATAATTGTTGATGATGAACCTTCCTCACGTGAAATATTGGAAAAATATATAGCAGATTGTTCCTATTTAAATCTTGTGGAGACTTGTAAAAATGCCTTTGAAGCTACTGAAGCAATAAACAATGTTGAGATTCAACTAATTTTTTTGGATATAAACATGCCAAAGTTATCGGGCATGAAATTCTACAGGTCATTAACAAACCCACCATTTGTAATTTTCACTACGGCTTATCCAGAGTTTGCTGTTGAAGGTTTTGAAGTCAATGCAGTAGATTTTTTATTAAAACCATTTCCATTTGAACGTTTTCTGAAAGCTGTAAACAAAGCAATTGACAACCTGAAAAACCAAAGTAACGAAAATAATTATCATGAGTATATTTTTTTGAAATCCGACAAGAAAATTCATCGAATAATTATCAATGAAATTTATCATTTAGAGTCTGTTGGAGATTACGTTAAAGTGTTTTTTAATGGGAGGTTTATAATGGTTCACGATACCTTTCAAAATCTACTAAATCAATTGCCGAACAATCTTTTTGTCAGGATACATAAATCTCATGCAATAGCCATTAACAAGATTGATACTATCGAAGGTAACATGGTAAAAATAAAAGATAAATTTTTCCCTATCGGACAAACATATCGCAATGAGTTTATGAACCTAATCAAAAGTGATGAAATGGATTAAAACAGCAATTTATTTATACCCAAAGGAAGAATATTGGGCATATCATTGGTTTTCCCATTTCTATTAATGAATTTGCAGAAAACGGCTCTCTATGTATCATTAAGGTGATTAGCAGAATCATTGAGATTTGAATACATATTTTTATAACTCTGATTATGTTGATATCTAACTAACCATGGAATAAAAAGAAGTATCAAAATAAATATTAGCAATAATGGTAATGGTAGTATATTATTACTCCACGATAAATTCTTAACTCCACCAATATCTTTAATATAACAAAAGGTTATTCCGATTGCCGACAAGTAGAAAAAGATAAGATAAATTAAAAAATCGATTGACTTTATCTTATTTAATTTCTTCCTAAAAAATAACATGGATTCCTTAACCGACATATTATCTGCTGTTTTTCTTAGAATAAATAACCTTTTAATTTCCGAGGTTGTTTTAAATAAAAGAAATAACCCAGCCAAAGTCAGAGGGATTATTGAATTTACTGACAAATGAAGTTTAAGATATAAGAAAGCATATATCATCAAACCAATAAAAGTAACTAAGACCAATAAAGAAATAAGAATTTTCAATTTCACATCTGATAAGACTTTAGAAATAGCTTTACTATGATTCATACGTATAGTTTTTTCGATATCTACTTTATTGTAAATATTTTCATCATTTTTAGTATGAGCTTCATACCATATAGATTTTAAATCAATTTTGTCCATTATCTAATATTTTAATTAGTTGATTCTTTATCCTGTTGATTTTAACACCCGTATTACTTTCTGAAATGCCGATTATTTCTGCAATTTCTTTATAACTGTAATCATCTAAATACAAAATGATTATCGCCTTTTCCACATCGGATAAATGATTGATTGCCAGATAAAGTTTATCTTTCCTATCAGATTCGATGTTATGCTCATGTTCTGGTATGTTGTATTCAATTTTAGATAATTCAGAGTGAATTGGTTGTAAATTTTGTTTNNCGAATAATATCTATCGATGTATTTAACGCAACCCTATATAACCATGTTGAAAAGGCTGATTGATTTTTAAAACCTGGATATGATTTCCAAAGCCTTATCAGTATTTCTTGATAATAGTCCTCTTTGAATGGATTTCGATAAAAATAGATATTACAAATTTTCTGTAATATTCCTTTATGTTTATTTATTAATTCAATAAACTCCTTTTCCACTTTCGATTAGATTGAAATTTTGATAAGTTAGTCGTATATTTCAGTTCGATTATTACAAAATATGAAAAAATTAAAGCACTATAATTTGACAATTAAAAAGAATTTCAATGAAACGCATATTTATTTCAATTCTGTTCCTTATTCCATTATCTGTTTGGGGACAGAAAATTACTTTTAGTTCAGATATTCAGGATACCAAAGATTCTTCAATTATTCAGGTAAGAGATTTGTGGCAGGCATATGTAACTAACTGTCAAAAAGGGTTTGATAAATCCTCCTTTAATTACTGGAACAAGTACGAAACAGATCAAGGGTTCACTGATATTGTTAAAGCTGCAATCAGCTTACCTTCATACCTTTATGGCGACTTAGCGGTTTTTGATATTAAGAAGGTAGATAATGATTACTATAGAATTCGAAATATATGGTCTATAGGCGATACCATTAGCAAATCATATCTTGGTATCTTTAATGTGTTTGCTAAGAAAACCAACTCTGTTTTCAAACTGTACAACAACTTTTACGTTGTAAAACCAAAACTCCAGCACTATCAGACTGACAATTTCTACTACTATTACCCAAGCACTTATCCCTTTAATAACCAAAAAGCAAATCAGATGGCTGAATTTTATTCCAAAATATCTTCATTGTATGGAAATACTGACAAACGAAAAGTAATTTATATCATAGGCAATAATTTGGATGAAGCAAATAATATAATTGGATTTGATTATACTATAATGAGTAGTTCATTTCCTGATGCGGCTTATACAATAAAGGGACTAAACATTTTACTTGCAACCCGTGAGGATAAAATGCATGAAATAATTCATTCAATATTTATGCCAATGTTTCCTAAAGCTAATGCGCTTTTTCACGAAGGTATTGCTACATATTATGCAGGAAGTGCTGGACAAAATTATACCTTACTTGTAGATCAGCTAAGGGAAATGATTATCAATAATCCAGACATCGACTTATCAAAATTTGATGATCTTAACAAGGTTTTAGATAATGGTACAAATTACTTCTATACCGTTGGTGCTATCTTTATCGATTATGCTTTAAAGAATGGAGGCACTAAAAAAGTCTTAGCACTATTTCAACATCCAGATTCTACTGATAATGCAATATTTGCAATTGAAAAGGACTTAGGTATTGAAAAAAACCAAATTGATCCATTTCTAAAAAAATACATTCAAAATTTTAAAGGCAATTAATATTATTGGAATAACTGGCTACTTTCTGCAAGAGTTTGAAAGAGGGGCAGGTTTAAAATAAGGTATAGCACCTATTACCATAATGACAAAATTAAATTCCTAAAATCAACACCAATTAAAATTATTAAATCAAGTGTAAACAAAAGATCATTGATCAGATGGAAAATCTACTTTGATAGATCAAGAATGTATATCGGCTATATTCAATTCTTTCTGATTGGAATTGTATTTCTTCGATCTTTTAAGGGTAATCATTGGGGAGACCTGATATTCAAATATGCAATAATTTCAATCCCTATCGCACTAATACTCTTTGTTTTTCTTTCACTTTTGCTTGGCTATATGGATACAAAATTGGGATTTAGGGAGGAAGAACTTAGAAATCTTTCTAAATCTAATCCAATCATGATGGAAATGTTGGACGAACTTAAAGAGATAAAAGAGAAACTTAATACATTGGACAAGAAAACAAATGAAAATGTCTTATAATACAAGTTTTAGGCAAGGTTGCACCGCAAGAGACATAAGAGCCTCGTTAACCCATACTACTCATAGCCGTGTATGCTTATTCTTGATTTGTGCCATTCTTACACTGATTTTTTTAAACTTTGGCTAATCAAGTCATTTAGATCGTACATCTTATTCATAAATACTATTGTACATGAAAACAGGTAGGAGGGAGTATCCAAAAATCACATCTCCCTATTCCCCCGTGCTTTACTGGCTATAGTGGTGGGACAAGAAGAGGAACGACCCAAATTCCAGAAAATATTTTTATTTGCTAATAAAGTAAAAAGTCTATATATTTAAAATCTTGTTATTAAAGGAGTTAGCAATAAAGGGAAACTAAACCTATTTTTAATTAAAAACATTACTTTTTGCAACGTTTAATTAGAATATGGTTAGAAGAAAACTGTAATTATAAAAACATGAAAGGCAACTATCATAATTTCAGATAATTGCCTTCGCTTGTTTTTTGTTAGTGGGGTGGAAGATGGGGCTCGAACCCACGACTTTCGGAACCACAATCCGACGTTCTAACCGACTGAACTACATCCACCGTTTCCGGGGGACAAAATAAGATCAAAATTTCTATTTTACAAAATTTAAATTTTTATTTTCTCATGCTGAAGTCAATTACTATCTTTGAATGGTTCAAAAAAAAATGAACTTGCTGTGCAATTTATGATCTCTTTAGTTGTTATCAGGAGGTATTTGAATTAGAGCATTTTGGTTTGAGTAAAGTAAAATTAATAGATAATATTTCGGGGCTGCAGCTTTTCCAGGTGATGAAGCCGGTTATTTTCTTCATTATCAGCATTATTTTCACAAAGTACAAGATTTCCCACCTTAGCAAAGCCGATATCGGAGAATGGGAAATGTTCATGTTCATCAGCGGCCTTCTGACATTTTTTTGGGTCACCGGAATAATTCAATCGCTGCTTCCTCTTTATCACAGAAATAAAACCTACAGGAAAGTTGGTGATAATGGTGTGGATAAATCACCTGAAGTTTTTAATGCATTCCTGCTGTTGTGTTTTTTCAGCTTGCTATTTTTTATTCTCGGTCATTCATTAAAAGGCAATTTTTCTGTCTTTCATAACAGGGGAAATGTGCCATTCATAAATCTGTTATTGCTATATATTCTCTTAAGCAGTCCGGTTTGTCTTATAGAGTATATCTATCTTCTCAATAACCGTTCCTATCGGATTTTTCAATACGGGTTATATACTTTTACGGCGCAGCTGATCTTTATTATTACACCAATATTGTTAGGTAAGGATATAATCTGGTCAATTTACGGATTACTCCTGATTACCGGGTTCAGATGGATTTGGCTGATAATATTGTTGCGAAGGTACACCGAAATGAAAATATCGGTCGATTTTATTAAAGAGCATCTCTACCTGGGTATTCCTTTGATAATAACTACCCTGATAAGCGGATCAGGTCAGTATATAGATGGTATAATTATTTCAGCCTTTTACAAAGATCCGGCTACATTTGCAGTGTTCCGTTATGGGGCAAAAGAATTTCCCCTGGTGCTCATGCTTGCAAACGGACTGAATGCAGCTTTGCTTTCAGAGTTTGCGACCCGGGAAAAGATGAAGGAATCTATTGAAAAGATCAGGGTGAAGTCGGAGAAGCTTATGCACTTTCTTTTCCCTGCCACAATGGTAATGATGCTGATTGCACGCTGGATCTATCCGATAATGTTCAACCAGGATTTTGAAAAAAGTTCAGGCGTATTTCTTGTGTACGCATTGCTCATTATACCACGGCTTGTATTTCCACAAACAATAATTGTTGGAAGAAAGAAGACTCACATAACTCTGATTGCTGCAATAATTGAAATTGTTGTGAACATTTCTTTAAGCCTGTTGATGTTAAAATTGGGTTATAAACTTACAGGTGTTGCGGTTTCAACTTTTGTTGCCTATGTAGTCAGTAATTTATTTTTGGTGCTATATGTCTGGTTTAAAATGAAAATCAAACCGGCTGAATATATACCCTTGAAGGTATTCGCCTTATATTCTTTTCTCATCGGAATCCTCTTTATTCTCATTGACCACAGAATAATTGATATACATTAGAATGGCTGTCAGGCATCAGGCGTCTGGCAGAAGTGAATTTACTTCGGACTTCCGTCTTAGGTCTTCAGGCTTCTTGTTATCGAAATCTGTTTATATTTGCATACTATACCATTAAACTGATTGAATGCACAAATACTAATCTCCTTTTCTTTAAAATATATTTATGAAGGTAGTTGAGGTCAATATAAAAGAGGATAAAAAGAAGTTTATAAATTTCCCAAAGGAGTTATATAAAGACGACCCATTCTGGGTCTGTCAGCTTGATTCAGGTATCGAATCTGTTTTTGATCCGGCAAAAAATCATACTTTTAAGCATGGTGAAGCAATCCGGTGGATTCTTAAGGATGAGGGCAATCATACAATCGGGAGAATTGCCGCTTTTATAGACAAAGTCAGATCTTCCGCCAACAGGCAGCCAACTGGAGGTATTGGCTTTTTCGAAGTTGTTGAAAACAAAGAGGCTGCTTTTATTCTGTTTAATGTCGCATTGGAATGGCATCGGTCACATGGTATGGAAGCTATGGATGGACCTGTCAATTTCGGAGAGAATGACAATAACTGGGGATTGCTGGTGGAAGGATTTACCCAGCCTGGATTTGGAATGCCATATAATAAAAAGTATTACCGGAATTATTTTGAGGAATTCGGTTTTAAAAATTATTTTGAACAATACTCATACCACAGAGATATAAGGAGTACCAATAATAAAATTGTCGAGTTTCCTGAGAGGATAATGAAAATTGCGGAATGGCTGTCAAAAAGACCCGGCTACTCTTTTCAGCATTTTGAATTCAGGAACAAGGAAAAATATGTGAAGGATATAGTTGAAATTTACAATTCAACATGGTCGNNTGTAAAAGACATAGTGGAAATCTACAATTCAACGTGGTCGGTTTTTAAAGAAGATTTTACTCCTCTTGATCCTGCAATTCTGGAAGAATCTTTTGAAAATGCAAAGTTAATCATCGATGAGCAACTCATCTGGTTTGCTTATTTCAATCATAAGCCTATTGCTTTTTTTGTTCTCTTTCCTGATCTGAACCAGATCCTTAAACACATGGATGGTAAGATGAATCCCTGGAACATTATCCGTTTTGTATATTTTAAGATTACTCATGAAATAACAAGGATGAGGGCAGTTGTCGGAGGCGTTCATCCATCACATCAGAACAGCGGGGTGGAATCTGCTATCTTTTTTCAGCTATATAAAGTCTTTAAAAAGAAACCCTGGTTTAAAGAGCTCGAACTCTCCTGGGTTGGTGATTATAATCCCAGGATGATAGCAATCTATGAAGCTCTTGGCGCCAGGATTGCAAAAACTCACATTACTTACCGATATATGATAAATCATGAACTTCGTTACGTCAGATTTAAGGATGAAATGTCTGAAAGACAAGAGTATAGGGAAAGACATTTATGATATATACAATAAATTTGCAATTCCTTTTGCATTTTAAAGAATGTTAATTAATTTTGCAAACCCTAATCGGGGAAATTTATTAGGATTAATTAGGATAAAAAATATTGAGCAATGAAAAATGATATTCATCCAAGCAACTACAGGTTTGTAGTTTTTCAGGATATGTCAAACGGAACTTCTTTTCTTAGCAAATCAACTGCACCATCGAGGGAGAGCATTAAATGGGAAGATGGAACTGAATATCCTCTGATCAAGCTTGAGATTTCAAATACATCTCATCCATTCTATACTGGTAAAATGAAACTCGTTGATACTGCAGGTAGAGTTGATAAATTTAACACCCGGTATAAGGATCATATGGGGAAAAAGAAATAACTTTAAGTTTAATTATAAAAAATAGGGACATGTCAGGGCATATCCCTATTTTTTTTGTTATTGTATTATATGTGGCATAATCATTGCAATGCTCACTTTCACACCAATTGTAAAAATATTATGTAATTTTGGCACACCTACTGAAAACTAAAGAGAAGAATGGTTACAAAATCCCCCTCCTGGGAAGGGCAAGATGTGGGTTAGAAGATGTAAAGCAGCAAAAAGTAAGGAGTAACATATAAATGGAGAAAAAATTCAGGAAACCTGTCAACGAGATAATGCTTCCGGATATACTTGATGGAGATGGAGATATAATACCTATAATAGCCGACGGTGATGATGGGGAGCTCGAGGATGTTGAGGTTCCGGAGGCTATTCCTATTCTATCGCTCAGGAATACGGTTCTTTTCCCCGGGGTTGTTCTGCCTATCTCAATCGGCCGTCCAAAATCAATACAGTTGATCAAGGATGCATATCGTAACAATAAGATAGTGGGAACTGTTGCTCAAAAAGATCCTGATATTGAAAACCCGGAATTCCTCGACCTTCATTCCATCGGTACTATCGGCCAGATAGTTAAGCTGCTTGAAATGCCTGACGGGTCGACTACTGCGATTATCCAGGGCAGGAAAAGAATGGTGTTGCAGGAACTTGTTTCTGATGATCCCTACTTTATTGCAAAGGTCAGGACAATCCCTGAAACGAAACCGGAAATACTTAGCAAGGATTTTGATGCAATAGTCGGGTCACTTAAAGATTTATCCCTCAAGATAATCAAAATAAATCCCAATATAAGCCCTGAGGCCTCCTTTGCAATCAAGAACATTGAGAATAACACTTACCTCATAAATTTTATTTGTTCCAATACTGATATAAAAGTCCAGGATAAACAAAAACTATTGGAAATAAATACTTTGCGCGACAGGGGTTTTATGTTGCTCGAGTTTCTTGTTCAGGAAATACAGGTTCTGGAACTTAAAAATGAATTACAGTCAAAGGTAAAGAGCGACCTTGATCAGCAGCAGAGGGAATTTCTGCTTCATCAACAGATGAAGACAATCCAGAATGAACTGGGAGGGAACCCGGTTGAAAAGGAGATCGAGGAGTATATCAGGAAAGCTGAGACTAAAAAATGGAGTGTTGAAGTTAAAAAGGTTTTCGACAAGGAACTGGAAAAACTGCATCGCCTTAATCCTGCAGCAGCTGAATATTCAGTTCAGGTAAATTATATTCAGACTCTTCTTGACCTGCCATGGGATTTTTATACGGTCGATAACCTCGATCTTAAGAATGCACGTCGTGTTCTTGATTCAGATCATTTTGGTCTCGAAGAGGTTAAAGAAAGAATTCTCGAACATCTGGCAGTCCTTAAACTTAAGGGCGATCTTAAATCGCCTATTCTGTGCCTTTATGGTCCTCCAGGTGTAGGAAAGACATCTCTTGGAAGGTCCGTTGCCAAAGCACTTGACAGAAAATATGTCAGAATGTCACTTGGCGGACTGCATGATGAAGCAGAGATTAGAGGTCATAGAAAAACTTACATAGGAGCAATGCCTGGCAGGATAGTCCAGAATTTGAAAAGAGCCGGCTCATCAAATCCGGTTTTTATACTGGACGAAATTGACAAGGTCGGACAGGATTTCAGAGGTGATCCTTCTTCTGCACTTCTTGAAGTCCTTGATCCTGAACAGAACAGCACTTTCTTTGATAACTTCCTGGAAATGGAATATGACCTTTCAAAGGTTTTATTCATAGCTACTGCTAATAATCTTGCTACTATCAGTCCTGCCCTGGTAGACAGAATGGAACTAATTGAAATAACCGGTTATCTGGTTGAGGAGAAACTTGAGATTGCAAAACGGCATCTCTTCCCGAAACAGCTTGAAAACCATGGTGTAAAACCAGATCAAATTACCATCGATAATAAGGTGATGGAGACTCTTATTGAAAAATACACAAGAGAATCAGGGGTACGCGAACTTGATAAAAGACTGGCCAAAATAGTGAGGGTCACAGCCAAAAATATTGCATCTGATATAAAGTATGAAACTGAACTTTCGCAATCTTCCCTGATAGAAATGCTCGGCCCTCCAAAATATACCCGGGATCTTTATTCGGGGAATGAACAGGCAGGCGTTGTTACTGGTCTTGCTTGGACTGCAGCCGGAGGTGAGATATTATTTGTGGAAACCAGCCTGAGCAGAGGAACAGGTAAACTTACTCTTACAGGTAATCTTGGGGAGGTTATGAAGGAATCGGCAATAATTGCTCTGGAGTACCTTAAATCAAATGCTGAATTGCTTGATCTTCCTGATAATTTTTCTGAAAAATGGAATATACATATTCATGTTCCTGAAGGAGCGATTCCTAAAGACGGACCCTCTGCAGGAATTACAATGGCAACCTCAATAGCTTCTGCATTCACACAGAGAAAAGTCAAAAAATACCTCGCAATGACCGGTGAGATTACTTTGAGAGGCAAAGTGCTGCCTGTCGGAGGCATCAAGGAAAAAATTCTCGCAGCTAAACGAGCCAGTATAAAGGAATTAATACTTTCAGAGGAGAACAGAAAGGATGTTGAAAACATAAAGGAGATCTATATAAAGGGATTAAATTTTCATTATGTCCAGACAATCATGGGCGTACTCGAACTTGCATTATTGCAGCAAAAGGTAAAAAATCCCAAAAAAATAACATTTGAATGAAGAAAATAGCTGTTTTCCCCGGATCATTCGATCCTTTCACAATCGGGCATGAAGGAATCATAAGGCGTGCAATAAATCTTTTTGATGAAATAATTATAGCCGTGGGTACAAATGCGCTGAAAAAAAACTTTTATTCGCTTGAAACAAGGAAGGAAATGATCAAGAAGGTATTTAAAGATGAACCCAGAGTGAGAGTAGCTCATTATGAGGGTCTTACAGTAGATTATTGTAAAAAAAACGGTGCTGGCTATCTTCTTCGCGGGTTGAGAACGGCTGCAGATTTTGAGTTTGAAAGGGCAATCGGACAAGTAAATAAATCACTGGCGCCGGGTATAGAATCAGTTTTTCTACTTACGGTTCCCGAACATTCATTTATTAATTCCACAATAGTACGTGATATAATCAGGAGCGGAGGAGATGCTTCAAAATTTGTTCCGGCGTTAATTAATCTTAAAGATTATAAAGGGATAGAAGATTAAAACAGCATTATCTGAGAATTGAACAATTGATCAGATCCATCAGAGACAACCAGGCGCTGCTTTTAATCGAGTTCAGTTCATCAGGGAAAAGCCATTCGACTTTTGTTATACCTTCTGAAATCTGCGGTTCAGTTATCATCTTCCCATCATATTTCATAAGAAACCAGTTTGTTTTTTTCAGGTATGAAATACCTTCCCAGCTGTATGTATGGTAACTTGGACAAATTGGTTTTATTATCGTATGACCCGTTATTCCGCATTCTTCAGAGACTTCCCTTAAAGCACATGCATCAGGTTCTTCTCCCTTCTCAATATGACCTTTGGGCAGATCGAGTTTCCCTTTCTTTTCAATGAAGAGATACCGGCCTGAAGTGTGCTTTACCAAACCGCCTGCAGCTCCCACTTCCGTAAAATAAATTCTGAAGATTCTCCAGATATGCTTTATGTCGGGACCAAATACATTTATAGCAGTTATACTCTTATCCGACTGAAATTGAGCAATTATATCATAAAGTACATTTGTATCATGGAATTTATGGAATAAGCCGTATTTTTGTAACCTGTCAGGTTCAGGGCTTATCATTATAAATCTGTTCTCGAAATGAACTTTATACATATTCCAATGGGGAAATTTGAAAAAAAGACAGCTGAATATCTTTTACAAATTAAAGCAATTAAATTACAACCATCAAATCCTTTTACATGGGCTTCAGGATGGAAATCACCTATATATTGCGACAATCGTAAAACACTTTCTTTCCCGGAAGTGCGGTCTTATATCTGCGATTCCTTTGCTGCCATGATCAAAGACCTCTATCCGCATGCAGAACTCGTTGCCGGTGTGGCAACCGGCGCAATTGCACATGGAGTACTGGTAGCAGACAAGCTTGGATTGCCATTTATTTATGTAAGATCGGGAGCAAAGGAACACGGACTTGGAAACCAGATTGAAGGGTATTTTGAAAATGGGCAGAAAGTTGTTGTTATTGAAGATCTTATATCAACCGGGGGAAGCAGCCTGAACGCTGTGCAGGCACTCAGGGAATCAGGGTGCGAGGTTATGGGCATGGTTGCAATATTTACTTACGAATTTAAAAAAGCCTCAGATGCTTTTGTTTCAGGCAATTGTAAACTCGATACACTAAGTAATTATTCAGTTCTGGTTGATACAGCTTTAAAAATTGGTTATATAGGTCAGGAAGAGGTCGAGACTTTAACAAAGTGGAGACTTGATCCGGCAGGATGGGGAGGCCTCACCCCAACCCCTCTCCCAGGGGAGAGGGGCTAAATGCTAGTTGAAAGTTTTATCCTCCCCCTTCTCTCCTGGGAGAAGGGGGAAGAGGGGATGAGGCCATAAGCCTGAAAAGCATTGAAAATAACTAAATAATAATGGGATAGAAATTCTAATTTATGTCCGATTTATCAAATTTTGAAAGCAGGTCAGGAGAGTTATCCTGCAATTCTGAGGAGTTTTTTGTTTTTATGACCGATATCCGGAATTTTGAGAGATTCATTCCAAACAATAGCATTACTAACTGGTACGCTGAAAAAGAAATCTGTAGCTTCAGCGTGTCGATGCTTGGTAAAGTCACTCTAAGTCTGGCTCAGAAAGAAAAATTCACTAAGATTGTTTTTAACGGAGATGCTCTGAACAAAAATGATTTTTCACTCACTCTCAATTTTTCGGATGGCTCAGGAAACCTGGCGAATGTCAGAGCCGTTCTTAATGCAGACCTGAATCCGGTGATGAAAATGATAGCAGCTAAACCGATAAGCCAGTTTCTGGAAATGCTTATAAATGAAATGGAAAGATTCAGGGACTGGAAAAATACTAAAGAATAAATTCCACCTCTTTAAAATCATATTCGTTTGTTTTCCCGCTTTTCCTGTTAATTTTTATTCTGCCATTATCGTTGACGGTCAGAATTCGTCCTGTGTATATACCATCACAATCTTTAAATTTAAACCAATTATTATAACGGAATAGTTTAGAGATATACTCCTCTTTAATCTGTCTCAATTCTCCTTTAATTAATTGTTTATACCTGTCATCGAGATCCGCAACCAGCTTATCCAGGCAAAAACGAAGATCATAGCTCTGACCGGTCAGCAGACCCAGTGAAATTGGATTAGGAGCTGAACTTATGAATTCTTTCTGGTTAATATTCAGACCCAGTCCGGCAATAGTGGATTCAATCTGATTGTCAATAATGGAACTCTCTATTAAAATACCTGCTATTTTGTCATTCTTTACATAAATATCATTTGGCCATTTGATAGAACAATCAGGAATAAATTTCAATAAATAATCGCAAATACCAAGAGAAACTGCCATAGAAATATGGAACAGAACTTCAGGGTTTATAAATGAAGGGAATAGTACAATGCTGATTAGCAGATTTTTACCATCTTCGCTTTCCCATTGGTTCCCCGAATAACCTCTTCCTTCCGATTGATAATTAGTATATATAATTGTACCCTCAGGCAGATCATTATTTTTTAATAGCAGGGCAGCGTGAGTGTTTGTAGATGGCAGATTTCTAAAAAATAAAATATTTGAGCCTATTATCATGATTAGCAGTGATATAATTAAAGACCGGATATTTAAATCCTTGGTTTTTTATATAAGGTTAATATTGGCATTGAAATTGCAAATGAGCATTTCGGTAGCAAAAATACAGATTAAAGTGGTACTTTTGCGACTTAATATAAAACCTATAAATATTGATGAAGAAAAAATCTGACGGAACTGAGGTCCTTTTGGGAAGCGTGTTAAAAGGTATTTTTGAGAAGAAAGGGCAAAATGTTCTGAAAATTGATTTAAGAAAACTAGAGAACAGAATTGCTGATTATTTTATAATATGTCATGCTTCTTCAGGAACCCAGGTCGGTGCCATATGTGATTCTGTTGATGATACGGTTAGAAAGGAAGCGTTTGAAAAACCGTTGCACATTGAAGGACTTGACAACTGTTTCTGGGTACTGCTTGACTATGGAAACTTAATTGTTCATGTTTTTCTTGAGGAGTACAGAAGTTTTTACAGCCTGGAGTCGCTCTGGGCTGATGCAACTATAGATGTTGTAGAAGATAAAATAAAGTAAGTTAATTATTTATGGCAGAGAACAATAATAATAGCCAGGCACCGGAAAAGAAGCCGGACAAAAATGGCAAACCGCGTTTTAACACTAATTGGATTTTTGCAATCCTTGCTGTTTCACTGATTCTTTTTTCAGTATTCAACAACGGGAAAGCTGTACAGCAGACAACCACCAGTGAAATAAAGGGAATGATCGCCAATCATGACATTGAAAAGATTGTAGTGGTTAACAAGGAGCAGGCTGAAATTTACCTTAAAAAAGAAGCTCTGGAATCAGGAAGATATCCAAAACTGTCCAAACCAGGTACAGGTTTTGGTTTTGCATTGCCAAAGCCAAACTTCACTTATAACATTGGAGACATCAGTACTTTTGAACCTTTTATACTTAAGGCCCAAAAGGATGCTGAATATGCAGATAAGGACCTTATTTACCCCGATTATCAGACACGTAAAAACTGGGTTGGCGATGCACTCTCATGGTTGCTGCTTCCCGCTTTATTAATTGGTTTCTGGTTGTTTATGATGAAGCGAATGTCAGGCGGAGGCGCCGGTGGCGCTGGTGGCATATTCAATGTCGGTAAATCGCGGGCTCAAATCTTCGATAAGGATACAAACGTCAAGTTAAACTTCAGTGATGTCGCCGGTCTTGAAGAGGCCAAGACAGAAGTTATGGAAATTGTTGATTTTCTTAAGAATCCAAAAAAATATACAAACCTTGGAGGCAAAATTCCAAAAGGGGCACTTTTAATAGGTCCTCCAGGAACAGGAAAAACAATGCTTGCAAAGGCAGTTGCCGGTGAAGCGAATGTTCCTTTCTTTTCAATCTCAGGCTCGGATTTCGTTGAGATGTTTGTAGGAGTAGGTGCGTCGAGGGTGAGAGATCTGTTCAAACAGGCTAAAGAAAAGGCTCCATGTATCGTATTTATAGATGAAATAGACGCTGTAGGAAGAGCCAGGGGAAGAAATGCAAATTTTGGGTCGAATGACGAAAGAGAAAATACTCTTAACCAGCTTCTTACAGAAATGGATGGTTTCGGTACTAATATGGGAGTTATAATACTTGCGGCCACCAACAGGGCAGATATACTTGACCGGGCGTTAATGCGCGCCGGCCGTTTTGACCGTCAGATACATGTTGAGCTTCCCGACCTGAATGAAAGAGAAGCAATATTTAAAGTTCATCTTCGTCCGATTAAGCTTGAAAAAAGCTTTGACATTGGTTTCATGGCAAAACAAACTCCGGGCTTTTCCGGAGCGGATATTGCAAATGTATGCAATGAATCGGCCCTTATTGCAGCGAGGAAAAATAAGAATGTTGTTGAGAAGCAGGACTTTCTGGATGCTATCGACCGTATAGTAGGAGGACTTGAAAGAAAAACCAAAATCATCTCCCCCGGAGAGAAGAAAACTATAGCATATCATGAAGCCGGACATGCTACTGTAAGCTGGTTACTTGAACACGCCAGTCCACTTCTTAAAGTGACTATAATTCCCAGGGGCAGAGCTCTTGGAGCAGCATGGTATCTTCCTGAAGAACGTCAGCTTACCACACGTGAGCAGATCCTTGATGAAATGGCATATGCCCTTGGAGGAAGAGCAGCAGAGGAACTTATTTTCGGTAGAATTTCAACTGGTGCACTTAATGATCTCGAGAAAATCACAAAACAGGCATATGCTATGGTCTCCTTTTTTGGAATGAGTGACAAAGTTGGCAATATAAGTTTTTACGATTCGTCGGGCCAGTCTGATTTTGGATTCACAAAACCATACAGCGAGAAAACAGCAGAGCTTATCGACCAGGAGGTTAACCTGATTATATCCGAATCATACATAAGAGCAAAAGAAGTTCTTAAAAATAATATGAAAGGACTTACAGAGCTTGCTGAGCTTCTGCTTGAAAAAGAGGTGATTTTCAGCGAGGACCTGGAAAGAATTTTTGGCAAGAGAAAAGCTGATCTTCTCAAGGATGAGAAAGAAGCAGAAGAAAAAGCAAAATCTGCTCTTCTAATAAATAACCGGGAGACCGGTAACGAAGTTAAAAAAGGTAAAAAATCAGACAAATCTTCATCTGAAAAAACAAAAGTCAAATCAGTGAAAAATGAATCTGTCTCAGAAGATGCACCTTCAGGGGAAACTGTGAAAAAGCCCCAGTCAAAAGCGTAATATCTTAAGTTTTGAATACTTTTTTCAGAAGGACCTTAACCGGAGCATGGATCGTAATATTCATAATGGGTGGATTTTGGCTTCATCCTGTCTCATTTTTTCTGACTGCACTGGTGCTACTTACCGGCACTCAGTATGAGTATTACCTGATGATCAGAAACACGGGTGTAAAACCGCAGATGGTTGCGGGGATTATAACCGGCATTACTGCATATACACTTTCAACATTGGTCGCATGGGGCGTGATTCCGAAAAGATCTTTCCTTGTTTTAATCCCAATGATCCTGCTGATAATGATTCTTGAATTATACAGGAAACAGGAAAAACCATTTGATTCATTGTCGCATACTTTTTTTTCGATAATTTATTCAGTGGTTCCGTTTTCAATGTTTCCCTTTGCAGCATTTTCAAGAACAGGCCTGAAATCAATAATTCCTCACCCAGATATTGTTTTTTCCCCCGGAATTATTATAGGTTTTTTTATTCTTATATGGGCAAACGATACAGGAGCATATCTTACCGGGATGTCGTTTGGACGTCATAAACTGATGGAGCGGATATCTCCGAAAAAAACCTGGGAAGGGTTTATTGGCGGAATTTTAATCGCCTCCATTGCAGCCTGGTTTCTCTCTGACTGGCTGGGGGTGGTTGATAAAATCCACTGGATTATTATCGCAATTATAATTTCAGTGGCAGGCACATATGGAGACCTGGTCGAATCTATGCTGAAGAGAAGTACAGGAGTGAAGGACTCCGGAACAATAATGCCGGGTCACGGGGGATTTCTCGACAGGTTCGACAGTGCATTAATATCTTTCCCGGTTGTATATCTTTTTATATCACTTGTTGGATGATTGTCCGGACTTGATTAGATTTGTGCAAATTTTAGACAGATGAGGATTCATATTCATAAAGAGGGATATAAGATATTAGGCTTCGGTTTGATCATACTGCTGATTCTTAATATCATTGTTAATATTATATGGGCCGATTCAGGAATTGTCAGATGGACATGTTTCTTCTGTTCATTTCTGCTTTATATTTTTCTGCTGTTTTTTTTCAGACTTCCAACACGTTCCTTAGAAACTGATCCCGGTCTTATTTATGCTCCTGCCGACGGTAAAGTTGTGGTAATAGAAGAAACGATGGAAAATGAATATTTTAAAGATATGCGTTTGCAGGTTTCAATATTTATGTCGGCTTTCAATATGCATAGCAACAGGTATCCGGTATCGGGGAAAGTTAAATATGTTTGCTATCATCCCGGACAGAATATGGTTGCATGGCATCCTAAATCCTCGGAACTTAATGAGAGGAGTACTATCGTAATAAAGACAAATGACGGTACAGATGTTATGGTAAGGCAGATAGCCGGAGCTGTGGCAAGAAGGATCGTGACCTATGCAAAGGAAAATACAGATGTGCATCAGGGAGATGAGCTTGGCTTTATAAAGTTTGGATCGAGGGTTGATATATTTTTGCCTTTAGGTACCGAAGTTGAGATACCTATTCTGCAGCAGGTGAAGGCAAATAAAAGTATTATAGCTAAAATCTGAAAAAGTTTGAGAAATGACAAGGGCTGATGATAAAATAATTGATGTTACGGACGATGTAAAGTGGATAGGGATACTTGATTATGAAATCAGGACCTTTGATATAGTGATGAGCACTGATTTTGGAACGACTTATAACTCGTATTTTATTAATGCAGGGAAAAAAGCAATAATTGAAGTTGCCAAAGAAAAATTCAGTGAACCGTACCTTCAAAAATTAAGATCAGTTACTGATCCCCGGGAGATCGAGTACATTGTTCTCAATCATACTGAGCCTGATCATTCAGGAAGTCTCAGGCTCCTTTTGGACCTGGCACCTTCAGCAACTGTTGTCGGCAGTGGTAATGCTATCAGATACCTTGAGGATATTGTGAATATTCCATTTAAATCCCGTGTGGTAAAGGATGGTGATACACTAGATCTGGGGAATAAAACACTCAGGTTTTTTTCTGCCCCAAACCTGCATTGGCCCGATTCGATGTTAACACTGCTTGTGGAGGATAAGGTTTTATTCACATGCGATGTTTTTGGAGCTCATTATTGTTCTTCTGAGATGTTCAGCAATTTCGACGAACAGTATACAAAATCTTTTAAATACTACTTCGATGTCATAATGAGACCGTTCAGCAGGTTCATTCTGAAAGCCATTGAAAAGGTAAAACCTCTTGAACTTGAATATATCTGCCCTGGTCATGGTCCAATACATAAAAATAATTTAAGGAAAGCCATAGAGCTCTCGGAAAAGTTTGCTGAGGAATATATGAAGGTCATATCTGAAAAAAATCAGATGAATATTCTGATAGCATATGTTTCGGCCTATGGCTATACAAAAGAAGCAGCCCATATTATTGCCGAAGGGATTCAGGAGACCGAAGGTATTACAGTCGATATTACAGATATTGAAAATATTGCTCTTGAAGAACTCGAATCAAAGCTGATAAAGTCAGACGGGTTGATAATAGGTTCACCTACAATCAATCAGAATACATTGCTTCCCGTGTACAGGTTATTCGCCCTGATAAATCCGATACGTGACAAGGGTAAGTTAGGAGGCGCTTTCGGTTCATATGGCTGGAGCGGGGAGTCGCCAAATCTTATACTGGAAAACCTGCGGCTTCTGAAGCTTAAAATATTTGAAGAAACTGCTGCTTTTAAGTTTTCTCCCGATAATAACAAGAAAGAATATTTAAGAGAATTCGGAAGAAACTTTAGTCAGAGATATATTCAGGAATGCGGACATGTGAAAAATCCCGGTAATTAACCGGGATTTTTTTTGCCATTATGATATTTCTATCTTTCTTGTGATTTGATTTTTTTCCTCGTCTTTCTTGGGAAGGGTTACAGTAAGCACTCCGTCTTTATAATTTGCTTCTATCTTTTCACCGGTTACTTTTTCGGGAACATCAAAGCTTCTGGAGAATGCTGAATAACTGAATTCTTTTCTTTGGTATCCATTGTGTTTGTCTTCTGAATCTTTGCTTGTTTCAGCTGAGATAGTCAGAACATTCTCGTTCATATCAATTTTCAGATCTTTCTTGTCCATTCCCGGTATTGCCAGGTCCAATGTGAAATTCTTTTCATCTTCCCTGATATTGACAGCAGGTATTGAACTGGATTTGCTTGAAAAAACCTGGAAAAAAGCATCATCGAAAATGTCGGGCATATAAAATGGCCTGAAACTTCTTCTTGTAATTGTTGGTAACATGATTTTGTCCTCCTATAATTTAAGTTTAACATTTATTCTTGTATCAGCATATTTTCAAACATCGTTCCAAATTGATAAAAATGACATAATGACATGTATGTTATATTACAAGCAGACAAAGTGGCATATAAATATTTTTTGATGGGATTAAAGAATTGATATTCAGCAAACAACAAATATGGAAAGTGTTTAAGATAATTTGGATTTCTTATTTCTGACCATAAATGACCAGGAGTTCATCTCATTTCTTTATTTTGTAAACCCTTCCCCCCAAATCACTTGTCTTAAGAATAAGGAAAGGGTTGGGAGGGTTAAGAAATCAGAGTAAGGATTACTAAATATTATTTATAAGTGCTAATAAATGGCAATTATTTTTTGTCAGCATTCTACAAGCCACTTTTATAGTGAATTCAAAAAAATTGAAGTAGGTTTGCATGAAGAAATGGTTTTTATAATGAAAGGAACATTACGAAATATTCTTATCTTTTGTGGAATATTACTCCTTTTAGGCTGTGCCTGGTTTTTCAGGAATATTGTGGTTTATATTTTAGTTTCAGGTGTTTTTTCCATAATGGGCCGTCCTCTCGTTGATCTCTTTTGTAAAATCAGAATTAAATCTTGGTCCTTTCCGCGATCCCTCAGTGCACTTCTGACGCTGGCAGTAATCTGGGGATTCATTATATTGTTTTTTGTAATTTTTGTTCCCCTCGTAACAAGGCAGATAAATTATTTTTCTACAATTGACAGTGAAAAAATTGTTCAGATTATATCGGGTCCGATAAATAAAGTAGAGAATCTTGTCAGAGCAATAAATAAGGATATTCCCAAAAACATTACCATTCAGGATTATATTGTCGGGAAGGTTGCTGCCGTACTCAATATCAATATGATACAGACTTTTATCGGTTCGCTTATCAGTATTCTTGGTAATGTCCTGATTGCCATATTCTCTATTACATTTATAACATTTTTCTTCCTGAAGGACCAGAGATTGTTTTTTGAATCGATCCTCATGTGGGTGCCTGATAAGTATCTGGATAATGTGACCAGAGCACTTTATTCCATAAAGAACCTTCTTACCCGCTACTTCATTGGCATTGTTATTCAAAGTACCTGCATTATGATTCTCGTGACTATCGGAATGACTATTGCTGGCATAGATTTTCAACAAGCGCTTGTCATGGGACTTATCATCGGAATTTTAAATGTTATTCCTTATGCGGGTCCATGGATTGGGTTAGCAATAGCAATTACAATGGGAGTTGCTTCACATATTAATCAGGATATTAACACTGTGGTAATTCCACTGGTTACCTATATGATTATTGTTGAAGTTATAACACATTTAATTGATAATATTGTATTTCAACCGGTTATATTTTCAAATAGCGTAAGGGCTCATCCCCTTGAGATTTTCATTGTAGTACTTGCGGCAGGTTTTGCAGCAGGGATACCCGGAATGATATTCGGGATTCCCGCATATACTGTACTGAGAGTATTTGCCCGGGAGTTCTTTTATAATTTTAAAGCAGTGCAGAAGATCACATCGAGCCTCTCCCCGGAAAACATTGGAAATAAAACCCAGATGCCATTCAGGTCAAATGACGGACATTCCTCAGAGTAGCTGTCTGAAAGGCTGATTAATTTAAAATTATAAAAATTATTTTCCTATCTTAACCTGAGAATAAATGAAACCGGTAATTTCTTTTTTGAACCGACTTTTTTGTTTTTATTATGACGGATTCAAAAATATGTCCGGCTGGGGAAGAAAAGTATGGATTATAATCATCATTAAACTTTTTATTATTATTGTGATATTGAAAATTTTCTTTTTTCAGGATTTTCTTAATAAGAATTTCAATAGTGACAAAGAGAAAAGTGAACATGTACTCGATCAGCTAACTAATTCCGCCGATAACCATGATTGACAAAATTGATTTGAGTCTTGTAGACTGGTCAAGAGCTCAGTTTGCCCTGACAGCAGCTTACCACTGGCTATTTGTGCCACTCACATTGGGATTGTCTTTCATCCTCGCCATAATGGAGACTATATACGTTAAAACGGGTAATGAAGAATGGCGACGTATAACCCGGTTCTGGATGACTCTTTTCGGAATAAACTTCGCAATAGGTATTGCAACAGGTATTATTCTTGAGTTTGAGTTTGGCACAAACTGGTCGAATTATTCATGGTTTGTTGGTGATATTTTTGGTGCTCCCCTTGCAGTAGAAGGGATACTGGCATTCTTCCTCGAATCGACATTCGTTGCAGTTATGTTTTTCGGGTGGAATAAAGTGAGTAAAAAATTTCACCTGGTTTCAACATGGATGGTAGCTGTCGGAGCCAATCTCTCGGCGCTCTGGATCCTGGTTGCAAATGCCTGGATGCAACATCCTGTTGGTATGGTGTTCAATCCTGAGACAGCACGAAATGAAATGGTTAATTTTTGGGCAGTTCTCTTTAATCAGGTAGCAGTCGATAAATTCTTGCACACTATTTCATCAGGTTTTTTGCTTGCATCTATGTTCGTACTTGGAATCAGCGCATGGTATCTGATAAGAAACAGGGAAGAGCAAATAGCAAAAAAGAGCATTTTGGTTGCAGGGGTATTCGGCCTTTTATCTTCCTTAATGGTCGCCTATACCGGAGATCAATCTACCAGAACCGTATCAAAGGTTCAGCCTGTTAAATTTGCGTCTATGGAAGCTCTTTATGAAGGTAAAAATAATGCCGGATTAATAGCTTTTGGTGTTCTGAAAGATACTGATAAAAAAATAGGAGATAAAACTGAAAAGGAATTTGCCTTTAAGATCCAGATACCCGGTTTGCTTTCAGTTCTTACAGGAGGTGATAGGAATGCATATGTTCAGGGACTCAGAGATCATATTTTAGGGAATGAAAAGCTTCAGATTACCTCAGCCTCAGAAAAAATACTGAGAGGTAAATATGCAATGACCGTTTTGACATCTTATAAAAAGGCCAGGTATAATAATGATACAGCTTTGATTAGTTCTATAAAAACGGTTTTTAACGATAATGAATTTCAAAACAGATATTTCAGATATTTCGGTTATGCTTCCGTTGAGAAACCTGATGATGTTATCCCGAATGTGACTGCCTCATTCTATTCTTTTCACCTGATGGTTATTCTCGGATTCCTCTTCATTTTGATTTTTTCAGTGGCGCTATACCTCCTCTTTAAAGGAACCATTTCAGATAATAAATGGTTTTTGTGGATAGCACTATTCTCAATTCCTCTGCCATACATTGCAAGCGAGCTTGGTTGGTTACTTACTGAATTAGGCCGGCAGCCATGGATAATTCAGGACTTGATGACAGTAACAAGAGCTGTTTCCCAGATCAGTACAGGATCAGTGATCACTACTTTCATTCTATTTGCTGTTCTGTTTACAGGATTGTTTATTTCAGAGGTTTCAATTATGGTAAAACAGATTAAAACAGGCCCCAAACATTAGGAGGACAAATATATGACAGCAATTATTTCTCAAGCTTTTCTGCAACACTACTGGTGGATTATTGTATCTGTCCTGGCCAGTCTTCTTGTATTCCTGATGTTTGTACAGGGAGGACAATCAATGCTCTATTCGCTTCCTGCGAATGATATTCATAAGACAATGATAATAAATACAATGGGTCGAAAATGGGAATTCACTTTTACAACACTGGTAACATTTGGCGGAGCTTTTTTTGCCTCCTTCCCACTTTTTTATTCAACCAGTTTCGGGGGTGCATACTGGGTATGGATTGCCATCTTGTTCAGTTTTACCATACAGGCAATAGCTTATGAATTCAGATCCAAACCCAATAATTTTCTTGGGAAAAAAACCTTCGACCTGTTTCTGTTTCTTAATGGATCTCTCGGTCCCTTCCTGATTGGAGTGGCGGTTGCTACTTTTTTTACCGGGGCGATGTTTACTCTCAATCCGATGAATCAGGTCCGCTGGGCAACTCATTGGTACGGTCTTGAAGCTCTGCTGAATATACGGAACCTTACTCTGGGATTCGCCGTGTTGTTTCTTGCTAGAATTAACGGATTATTATATATTATCAATACTATCGATGATGAAGTATTGATCAAAAGATCAGGTAAAGCATTAATTGTAAATACTATACCATTTCTGATCTTCTTCCTTTTTTTCGTCATTTCCCTGCTTGTATCAAAAGGATTTGCAGCGGATCCACTTACAGGTGTAATATCGGTAGAAAAACTAAAATACCTGCACAACCTGGTTCAGATGCCGTTTGTCCTTATACTTTTTCTGGCAGGAGTGATAGGTGTTTTATATGGCATAGGGATTACCGTGCTCAGAAGAAGTTCATCGGGAATATGGTTTTCAGGGGCTGGTACTATTCTATCGGTTTTCTCAATGTTTCTTATAGCCGGGTTTAATGGAACATCTTTTTATCCGTCTCTGTTTAACCTGCAAAGCTCTCTGACAATCAGCAATGCTTCATCGAGCCTGTTTACACTGAAGACTATGATGTATGTCTCATTTATTATCCCTCTTGTTTTAGCCTATGTATGGTATTCATGGAAAGCTATAAATAATAAGAAAATCACAGAATCAGAGATGAATTCGGAGGAACATAAATATTAGGGCCACAGGCTTCAGGCACCTGGCGTCAGGAATTTTTTCCAGTAGCCTGTCGCCTGTTCCCGACGCCGTCAAACAGACTTTAGATATTTAAACAATAAGACAATTAGACATGTATATAAGTCAAATTCTTCAATACCTCATCTGGCCTGCATTTATTCTGATATGCTGGCTCGTAATTAGATATGCATTATCAGCTTACGAAAAGAAATTCTCCGGGAAATAATAACGATGTTATAAGAAGAGGAGCGAAATTGCAGAAGAGATAATATAGAGTGGTATTATTAAAGGGAATGCCATTACCTTAAAAATGGTGAAAGAGATAAGAACCAGTCCCACAAGAATATATCTCCCTTCATTTCCCTTAAACATAAAATTGGAAATTTTAAGGGATAGTAAGGGGATACGGGTAACCATTAGCAGTGAAAGAATAGTTGTAAAAACCATCAGGATAACAGGCGACCCGATTAATGATCTGAGAATAGCCGAATGAGAGTATTGCCCTGCAATTACAATTGATATCACAGCTAGCGCATTGGCAGGAATTGGTAACCCTTTAAAAGTTTTTACCTGTGTCGTATCGATGTTGAATTTTGCCAGTCGTAAAGCCCCGCATATCGGCATAATAACAGGAAATATAAGTATAATCGAGGCTTTCACTCCTGCAGAATTAACTATCACAGGTGAATATATTGAAAGTGAGTTATTAAGCAGCTGATAAATGATAAATGCGGGTGCAACTCCAAAGCTTACAACATCGGCCAGACTGTCGAGTTCTTTACCTATTTCAGAATATGCTTTAAGCAACCTTGCAGATAAACCATCAAGAAAATCAAAAATCATTGCAAGGAATATAAGCCACGATGCGGTTACAAGGTTCCCGTTGGCTGCAAAAATAATAGCAATGAATCCCGAGGCAAGGTTAAGGGATGTTATAAAATTTGGAACATGTTTCATTTTAAGCTGAGATATTGTATAGATCTGAAGAGAAGTAAAATTAAGATAAATTTTAGTAAGCTGACCTTTCCGGATACCTTAATTGGGTTTTTCTTGTCTCATTTATTATTAGATTTGCAGTAAATCTTGAAAATTGAATGGTTGATTTCAGCGGATTAAAAATTGCGGTTGATTTTGACGGGACTATCGTTGAACATGAATACCCCGAAATCGGCAAAGAGAAGCTTTTTGCATTTCAGACACTTAAGGAACTGGAAAAACTCGGGGCCATGTTAATTCTCTGGACATTCCGGACAGGGAAAGAATTAGATGATGCCGTGGATTATTGCAGAAAAAACGGCTTGGAATTTTATGCGGTTAATAAAAACTATCCTGAAGAGATTTTTGATGAAACAGTGAGCCGGAAGATCAATGCAGATATTTATATTGATGATAAAAATATCGGTGGATTTCCCGGATGGAGTGGCGTATGGCAGATGCTGACTCCCTATGAGCTTCAGGAACAGGAAGCCATGAAAAGAATATCTGCAGCCAGGAAAAATATTTTTAAACGATTATTTACCCCGAAAACCGAAGAAGAATGAAAAATGATTATCAAAAATATCTGAAGGCACTCTCTGTATTTCTTCTCATAATTTGGATACTCTCATGTTCCGGCCGCTCGGGGAAAATAAAAGAAAACAGAGTCAACCCTTCCAATACTGTCAACTCTGAAGTAACATCAAAACTTATCAGGATTGTTTCGCCTGAAGAAGATGCAGGTTTTAAGCTTAACCAGGCTGTAAAATTAACACTGGCTCTTGAAAACAAAAAATCAGTGCCTGATTCTGTTACAATTTACTTTAATGGGAAATTTGTGACGACTATTAAACCTGACCATCTGGAGTGTTTAATTCCACCTTCGTTCACTGTTGCAACAGGCAGAAAATCATTAAAGGTCACAGCCTACAAAGGAGGCAATTCACAAAATACCATTACCCGTTTTATTGTCATCTATTCTGACATTGTTCCAAAAAAATTTGGGTACAAGGTTATCCATACATATCCTCACGACAGGGAGGCATTCACACAAGGACTTTTTTATGATAACGGAGTTTTATTTGAAGGCACAGGCGAGAATACATCATCACTGAGAGAGGTGAATCTGGAAAGCGGCAAAGTTGTCAGACAACTTAATCTTGATAATTCATTATTCGGCGAAGGCATAACCCTTTACCGCGATCGTATCTACCAGGTAACATGGCAGAGCAAAGTCGGGTTTGTATATAATAAATCGGATTTTAAGCTTATAAATAAAATCTATTATCCCACCGAGGGTTGGGGATTAACAACAATAGATGACAAAATAGTTATGAGTGACGGATCGAATATATTATATTTCTTTGAGCCTGAGATGTTTACGGTTATATCTAAAGTCGAGGTATACGATAATGAGAAAAAAAGAGATTCACTGAATGAGCTGGAATACATTAATGGTGAAATATGGGCAAACATCTGGCTTAACAATCATATTGCACGTATCGATCCCAAGACGGGTAAAGTTCTTGGTTACATCGATCTGAAAGGAATTCTGCCAGCCGCTGACCGGCATGCTGATACCGATGTATTAAACGGTATTGCTTATGACAACAAAGGCAACAGGATTTTTGTAACCGGAAAAAAATGGCCAAAACTTTTTGAGATAAAGGTTACGGAATGATCCTGGTCCCATAAACAATCTTAATTCCATCCGGGATAATATTGAATTCAGCTGGAGTCTGACCAAGAGATTCTCCATCTGCTTCAGTGAACATTACAGATTTTGAACTGACCTTCACATTTTTACATTTATACCCGTCAATCTTCGGATGCTGAAGTATAGTGCCATCATAAAGTATCTTCAGATTCCGTATTATCTCAAACTTACCCATTCCGTTTATTATAGTTACGTCAAGCAGTCCGTCATCCGGTATTGCTCTGGGGGTTTGTCGCATACCTCCGCCGCAATACCGTCCATTGCCAACATTCAAAGAGAAAACATCAGCATTGATAATTTCACCATCAATAATAATTTCTGCTTTTGTGTTTTTATATGAAATAAGACTCATAAGAAGATTATAGAAATAAATGAGTTTGCCTCCATGACCCTTATCTTTCTGATCATTGGTCCTTTTTACCACAACTGATTCGAAACCCAATCCTGCTATATTTATGAAATATCTCTCTCTCTTTTCTGATCCCTCAAAGAAACTCACAAGACCTGCATCGTGTAACATCTGTTTATTCTCACAAATAATATTTATCGCCTTTTCATAATCAAGAGGGATCCCAAACATCCGGCCCCAATCATTACCTGTTCCTACGGGTATCAAAGCCAATGAGATATCAGTTGTTGGACAAACCCTGCTTAAAAAGACCCCGTTGACAACTTCATTCAGAGTGCCATCACCACCCACAGTTATTATTTTCCTGTAACCCGACGCAATGCCTTCAATTGTAAAATGGATAGCATGGCCTTTTTTTTCTGTGAATTTAACTGTAAAAGGCAAAGCTTTGCTTTTAAGAAGATTGGATATCTTTTCCCAGTCTTTTTTTCCTTTTCCATTGCCGGCATTAGGGTTTACGATTACCAGACATTCTTTCTGGTCGGAGTTTTGGTTCATCAGTCAATTATTTAATTGGCAGACAAAGATGGAAATAAATAGACAAACTTTTTATAATCCTCTGTAATATCACTTTAATGGTCTGTTAATCAGAATTACTGTTCTTATATTATTGAGTTTCTAAAGGAAGGTTCTAATAATATGAGATTAGTAATTCATCACAAAATCAGTTAGTTGTGTTTTTAAACAAAAAGGAATATTGTTAATAAAATGTTGAAAACCCCCAAAAAAATGTTTACAATTACATCTTTTACTGCCGGAAGCTGATGCGCATAAATAGTAAATTTGAAACTCAAAATATAACTCGATAACTGAAAAAGATGGGAAGGATTATAGCAATAGCAAATCAGAAGGGTGGCGTGGGGAAGACAACAACAGCAATAAATCTGGCAGCCAGTCTTGCTGCTCTGGAAAAGAAGGTGCTGATTGTTGATGGGGACCCTCAGGCAAATGCTACTTCAGGCATTGGAATAGACACTCGGCAGATACGATGTACAATATATGATTGCCTGATTGATGGTAAAGATCCCAGGGAAGCTCTGCTTAAATGTGAGGTTGAAAACCTTTTCATTATTCCATCGAATATTGACCTCGTAGGTGCAGAAATAGAAATGCTTGACAGGTATGAAAGAGAAAAGACGCTTAAAGAGGTGCTTAAAAAAATAGAACCGGATTATGATTATATTCTAATAGACTGTTCTCCTTCACTTGGTCTTCTTACAGTTAATGCACTTACAGCATCGCATTCGGTAATAATACCTGTTCAGTGTGAATATTTTGCCCTTGAAGGACTTGGGAAACTTCTTAATACCATTAAAATTATACAGAACAATCTTAATCCCGAACTTGAGATTGAGGGTTTTCTTCTTACAATGTATGATTCACGTCTCAGGTTATCAAACCAGGTATCTGATGAAGTGAATAAGCATTTCCAGCAAATGGTATTCAAAACTATAATACAGAGAAATGTTAAACTCTCTGAAGCGCCTAGTTTTGGTCAGCCGGCAATTCTTTATGATGCCGATTCAAGAGGTACGGTCAACTATCTCAATCTGGCCAAAGAGTTGATTGAGAAACAGGAAGCAAGAGTAAAACATTAATTACAAGGCATTTCAATTAGCGGAAACAAGATGAATATGACAAAGAAAAATGCGTTGGGAAGAGGTCTTGGTGCATTGATAGATGGTGTGGAGAAAGAGGTCCTTGAGAGAAAAGTTGAAGCAAACCAGGATATCTCTGTTGATTCTATAGAAGCCAACCCTTTTCAGCCCAGGACAAGCTTCGATGAACAAGCTCTTGAAGAACTATCAGTTTCAATCAGGAAACTCGGCATCGTGCAACCGCTTACAGTTCGTGAGGTTGGTGTGGGCCGGTACCAGCTTATTGCCGGAGAAAGAAGACTCAGGGCAGCTCGTCTGGCCGGTATTACTCATGTTCCGGCTTATATCAGAACAGCCGATGATCAGGCTATGCTTGAACTCGCGCTGGTTGAAAACATTCAGCGTGAAGATCTCGATGCTGTGGAGGTTGCAATCAGCTTCCAGCGGTTGATAGAGGAATGTAACCTCACACAGGAGCAGCTGAGCGACAGGGTCGGCAAACAAAGATCAACTGTGGCAAATTATCTTCGATTGCTGAAACTGCCTGCCGAAATACAGCTGGGCATTAAGAATAAGCATCTGATGATGGGTCATGCACGAACACTTGTAAATATTGAGGATCCGAAAAAGCAGATCAGTGTTTATTATAAAATTATTGATGGTGAATTGTCTGTCCGCCAGGCAGAAGAACTGGTAAGACTATTGCAGTCTGAAAAAAGCAAAGATCCCGGGAGGATTGAGAAAAAGCGAAAACTAAATGACGATTTTACCCGGCTTTCTGATCATCTTAATAAGATATTTTCAGCCAAAGTGAACTTCAGAATAAATGAAAACGGGAAGGGTAAAATAGTTATCCCGTTTGAAAACCCCGATGAGATGGAACGCATTTTAGGAGTATTTGACCGGCTTAACTCCTGAAAATAATTATCTTTATCGCGCCGTTATACTGGTTTTAGATTAAAAGACCGGTAATTTTTTATTTTGAGGACTTTTCATAAAATACCGATTATAATTATTGTGCTTTTGTTTTGCATTGAGCAGAGCATGCTAGCGCAGGATACTCTCGCTGTTGCCAGTCAGGTTAAACACAAGTTTAAACCCGAGACCCTCAGAGCAACAATGATGGCTGTTTCATTCCCGGGACTGGGACAGATATACAACAGAAAATACTGGAAAATCCCGGTTGTATATATAGGTTTTGGTGCTCTTATTTATAGTGCCGGGTTCAACGGGAAAAGTTATAACATGTATATGAAAGCTTATCAGGATTTTACGGATAATATCTTAACAACTGACAGCTACCTTAAAGTAATACCTCCCAGTGTTGATCGCAATACCTATGATCCTGTTTTTAATCCTACGGGTTATAATCTTTCAATTTATCTTCAATATAAAAATGAGATGCTACAAATGGTTGATTATTACAAGAGATATAGAGATCTTTCGTATATTGGCATCGCAGGGTGGTATTTGTTTTCGATACTCGATGCAAATGTTGATGCCAGCCTTTTTAATTATGATATAAGTCCTAATCTTAATCTTACTCTGGCTCCTGTGCAGATGGCATTACCAGGAGGATTCACCGGAGCAGGAGTAAGTGTGGGTTTAAAAATAAACTTTTAAACTAATTATATAAATATGAGATTTAGAGTATTACTGATAATTTTCTTCATAGTAGGTTTAAAAGCAAATGCTGCATCTGATGTCGATACTATAATCATTAAATCCGACAATAGCAGCGAAAGAATAGCAGCTGATCTTGATAGTCTGGTTAATACCTGGTATGTTAAAATAGCGATTAAAAACAAACCAAGCGATAACCCCGGTGATACAATAGGGTTTCAAATTCCTGATACAGTATATGAACACAGATTGAGCAAGATTAATTCAGTAATAAACCTTCCTTTCAATAATATTATCCGTAATCACATTGAAGTTTATACCATACGACAGAGAGAAAAATTCTGTGCGGTACTCGGTTTGAAAGATTATTATTTTCCGATGATTGAAGATGTTTTTGATTCCTATGGCCTTCCTGCAGAGTTTAAATATATGGCAGTCATTGAATCAGCATTAAATCCAAACGCTGTTAACGGCCGATCGGGTGCGGCCGGGATGTGGCAGTTCATGTATAGTACCGGTCGTTTGTACGGACTAACGATAAATTCTGTGGTTGACGAACGCAAAGATCCGGTAAAAGCAACCCACGCAGCTGCAAGATACATTAAGGACCTTTATGACATTTATAAAGACTGGGTGCTCGTCATTGCTGCATATGATTGCGGTCCGGGAAATGTGAATAAAGCAATCAAGCGGTCAGGCAATAATAAGGATTACTGGAAAATCTATTACAATCTGCCAAGGGAAACCAGGGGATACATTCCTCAATATATAGCTGCTGCTTATGCTGTTACCTATTATCAGGAACATAACCTACAACCATTGCCTCTCAACATACCTGTTGCAACTGACACTATAATGGTAAATAAAGATATCCACCTTGCCCAGATATCTGAAGTGATGAATATTCCTTTAGGAGAGCTTCAGGCCCTTAATCCTCAATATCGTACTGGTTTAGTTCCCGGATCTTCAAAACCTCAGTCTCTGACTTTGCCAATGAATCATCTGGGAGATTTCATTGACCTTACCGACACTATCAGGCATTATAAACCAGATGTTTATTTGAACAAGGTAACGCGTATTGCCGATCCTACCAGATCAACATATATTAATACAGATATTAAGGGTAAAACCAAATTAATTTATACCGTAAAGGATGGAGACAATATTGGATTCATAGCCGAGTGGTACAAGGTCGGATTGTCAGACCTTAGAAACTGGAATAATATTTACAGAAACAATATCCGGGTTGGTCAAAAGCTGGTTGTATACGTGGATCCTTCCAAATCTGAATATTATTCGAAAATCAATACTATGGATTTATCTGATAAACATTCATTAATTGGAAAGACAGCTCCAACAAATTCCCAGCCTCAGGCCACAACAATCGGGCCTGGAGAAATTGATGGAGATTATATTACTTATACAGTTCGCAAAGGTGATTCTATCTGGGATATTGTTAAAATGTTTGACAATGTTACAACAACGCAGGTACTTTCATTAAATAATATTTCTGATCCAAGTAAAATTAAGGTTGGGCAGAGGTTGAAGATCAAGAAAAAGAGTTGATTCTTTTTTAAAATATGCGCCCTTTAAGGTCATTCCTGTTATTACTGATCTTTCTGGCCTGTTTTACCGGTCTTCATTATCTAATTCGTTCAAATCAGTTTTTCCCTTCAATTGGTGAATTTATTCCTCCTGATGTTATAAGCAATTTTAAATCAGAAAAATGGAATGATGCCGGGAAGCAAATCAAGTTAACCGACAGCATTAAAATTGCATCTGCAGATACTCTTGAATCATTTAAACCGAATCGCATTGTTCCTGAAAAACCGGAAGGTAATCCTTTGCAAAGCTTTCTTGATTCTCTCACATATTCCAGACGACAGGTAAGGATAATTTATTATGGTGATTCACAGATCGAAGGAGACCGGATTACTTCCTATTTGAGGCATACTTTAAGAAAAGGCAGGGGCGGTACAGGGCCGGGATTATTTTTGCCCTTGATGCCGGTGATGTATACAAAATCCATTTGGTTACGGTCATCATCAAACTGGAAAAGATACAATTACCTGTCTTATAAAAACGGTGAAATTTCCCATCGGATACTTGGCCCGTTCATGGCAATTTGCAGGTATTTACCCGAAGGAGAAACAAAAGCATCTCCTGAAAAAGCTTTTTTAAGGATCTGCCCGTCAAATGTTGCAGACAGCGCATCAGCTGATTACGATTTTCTTCGGATATTTTACGGTAACACCTTAAGCACAGTAAAAATTGCGGTTAAATCAAACGGTATTGAACTTTTTACAGATTCATTAAAGACCGGAACAGGTATTAATGAGATAAAATGTCCTTTATACAGGAAGAGAGATATTGTAATAGAATTTGAAGGAAGAGTAAGCCCCGATATATATGGTATCAGTATAGAGAGTGAAACCGGAATCGTTATTGATAACATACCCCAGCGGGGAAGCGCCGGCCTGGAGTTTACCATGGTAGACAGGGATAATCTCAGAGAGTCATATAAGAGACTCGCACCCGACCTGTTTATTCTGCAATATGGTCTGAATATTGTAAAGAATGTACAAGACAATTACTCGTATTATCAAAAAGGGTTAATAAGGCAGATTTCACTGCTTAGGGAGATATCGCCAGCCACTTCAATATTAATAGTTGGAGTGACAGATATGGCAGTAAATGAGGGTGATAGTATTAAATCGTACAGCAATATTCCTGCCATTATTGAAGCTCAGAAACAAGCTACTTTGAAAACTGAAGTTACTTTCTGGAATTCATATTTTGCAATGGGAGGAAAATCCTCAATTATTAAATGGGCAGCAAAGAAACCTCCTTTGGCCCAAAAGGACTTCATCCATTTTACCTATACCGGTGCCGATACTCTTTCACAGATGCTTGAATCTTCAATGTTTACGATTCATGGGCTTGATACTTCGGAAAAGTCAATTTCCTGCATTCTGCCTGCCAAAGTTCCGCTTGCTCCGTTGGTGGTTATAGACGAAACCCAGACAGGAAACCGGAATACGGACCCTGTTAAATCTCTTCTGTTCTCGTTATTGAGTTTTAGTCCTGATAAACCTTTTATCTTTACTTCAGCCGCATTCTGGATTTTCTTTCTTTTTGTCCTTGCAGGATATAGTCTTGTATATAAGAAATTAGTTCTCAGGAATATATACTTGTTTTTGGTAAGTCTCTTCTTTTATTATAAAGCAGGAGGTTTCTTTCTTTTCATCCTGATATTCGTAACAATAGTTGATTTCCTATGTGGTTTGTTGATTTTTAAATCAAAGAGAGGAACAGTCAAGAGATTTTTTGTGTTCTTAAGCATAATCTCGAATCTTGGACTATTAGTGTATTTTAAATATGCAGGATTTATAATCAGCACAATAAACGGATTATTAGGCACTCAATTCAAAGCTTATGATCTGCTTTCAAATTTTTCAAATTCAATCCTGGGAACACATTTTGATGTTAGCTCAATAATACTCCCAGTTGGTATATCTTTCTTTACATTTCAGTCACTCAGTTATACAATTGATGTTTACAGGAAAAGAATGGAGCCGGTCAGGAACATAATTGATTTCGGCTTTTATGTTTCATTCTTTCCGCACCTGGTTGCCGGACCAATTGTAAGAGCATCAGTATTTATTCCGCAGATTTATCAGGAATTCAGGCTTTCAAAGCATGAGTTCAGCCATGCTCTTTATATGATTTCCAAAGGGTTAATAAAAAAGATAATCATTTCCAATTTTATTGCCATCAACCTGGTTGACCGCGTTTTTGATGCTCCCTCAATTTATTCAGGATTTGAAAACCTGCTAGGTATTTATGGATATGGATTGCAGATATATTGCGATTTTTCGGGTTACACAGATATTGCCATAGGTGTTGCATTAATTCTTGGATTCAGATTACCTGTAAATTTTAACTCGCCCTACAAGGCAGCAAGCATAACTGATTTCTGGAAAAGGTGGCATATATCCCTGTCTCAATGGCTCCGTGACTATTTATATATCTCTTTGGGTGGAAACAGGAAGGGAAAGATCCGTACATATTTCAATCTGATGATAACTATGCTTCTTGGTGGATTATGGCATGGTGCCTCATTAAAGTATATTATCTGGGGGGGACTGCATGGCATAGGACTGGTAATTAATAAGATATGGGATTCAATTTTTAAAAGACATCTGAAAAGAAGATGGATCGGAAGGCTATTAGGTGTCTTTATAACTTTTCAGTTTGTAAGCTTCTGCTGGATATTTTTCAGAGCTCCCGATTTGGAAAGCGTGAAGATTATGTTAAAACAGATATTTGAGAATTTTTCGCCGGGATCATATATGACTGTTCTTCCGGCATACAGCAGTGCCTTGCTGTTAATGGCAGTTGGCTATATAATTCATTTTCTGCCGGAAAAGACCAAAGAGTCATACAGGGGACTGTTTATAGAAATACCCCTGATTGCCCAGCTTGCAGTTATTTTTGCTGTGGCAATTCTTCTGTTTCAGATGAGGACAACGGAGGTAATGCCATTTATTTATTTCAGATTTTAATTGTACCTCACCTCAACCTCCCGCCGAGGCGGGGCAGGCTCTCCCCCAGGAGGGAGGGGGATGAGGCAAAAAGTCAAAATTAAAGCCACTGAGATTTCACAGAAAACCACAGAGTTGAATTACAAAGTACTACAGGTACGTATCCAGATATTTTTCATCCTTAATGAACGGAGCGATTGCCCGATTGTAAATACCTTGAACATAAGCTATTGCCATGCCGTAATTTGTTACCGGAACTCCCGCTTTAATTGCCGGCTGAAGCCTGTTATGCAGTTGTTTTCTTGTTATCATGCACCCGCCACACTGTATTACAAGTGAATAATCAGTTATTGGTCTCGTTATGGCATCAAGTCCGGCAACAACATCATAATCAATTTTCTTTCCTGTAAACCCGGTTATCCATCTGGGAATTTTTGTTCTGCCAATATCATCACAGGAGACATGATGTGTACAGGATTCCAGAAGAAGCACCCTGTCTCCGTTTTTTAATCCAGAAATTTTCGGTGTGCCTTTAAGATAATTATCAAAATCGCCTTTAAACCTGGCAAGCATTATGCTGAAACTGGTAAGAGGGATATCACTGGGAATTGATGCATCAGCTTTGATGAACACTTGTGAATCTGTAATTGCGAGGGCCGGTATGATACCGGTTTTTTTAAGGAATGCGTCAACTTCCCTTTCTTTTAATACAATTGCAACAGCTTCATTGTCAAGTATGTCTCTTATGGCTTGCATCTGGGGAAGGATAAGCCGGCCGGCAGGGGCTTCTATATCGATTGGTGTAATCAGAATTACAATATCTCCATAGCTTATAAGATCACCAAGTAATGTCGGGGTTTTATATGAGTGTTCAGGTATTGTGTTCCTTATCAGGGTTATAAGCTCTTCATAATTTCGCTTATCGGCAGATGAAAATTCAAATAGCGGAGTGCCAGTTAATTTAAGTATCTTCTGTTGAAATTCAGCTTTTGGCTCCTGTATGTCAGATTTACTGTGAATTACAATATATGGGAGGTCGTGATCATTAAATTTCTTTAAGAGATCATCTTCATTTTTTCCCCATGAATTATCTGCAACTACAAGTAGCGCCAGATCTATGATTTCCAGAGTTTCTAAAGTCCGGTCAACTCTTTTCTGGCCAAGATCTCCTGAATCATCTATGCCAGCAGTATCAACAAGTATTACCGGGCCAAAGCCAGTGATTTCGAAGGATTTTTTTACAGGGTCGGTCGTGGTTCCTGCATGGTCGGAAACGATAGCTATTTCCTGCCCGGCAAGGCAGTTTATCAGGCTGCTTTTCCCGTTATTCCGGCGTCCATAAATGCCAATATGAGGTTTTGACTCTCGTCCTTTAATAACCATTCAGTGAATTTTTGCTGCAAAATTAGCAATTTTTATTAGAGAATTTTCCTCTGTGTCTCTCTGTGGACCCTCCGTGGCTCTCTGTGTAACTAAATAAATAAAAGAACTGTCACAGAGCTGCACAGAGGAGACACAGAGTCTTATTTTAGATCATCAAGGGAAAAACCAAGTTTTAAAAGATTAGCCGGTTCAAGAATTGTCTTAAGCTTTGCCTCACCAATGATTTTCAGGATATTGTTTGCTTCAAATATATTAATCTTCTTTTCCTTCATAAGTCGTGCGAGTTCAGCAGCCTTGTGATAACCGATATGAGGGTTTAATGCTGTAGTAACCGACGGACTATTAATAACAGCTTCAAAACCGGCTGTTTCGTTAACCAATAGTCCTGTAAACAGATTGTCTAATAAAGTAACATTGCATGAGATAAGCAGATTAATACTTTCAATGATGGTTGATCCTATAACAGGCAAATAAGGATTCAGTTCGAGAGTGCCCTGCCCGCTTAGCGAGGATATGAGAACATCATTTGAATATATTTTATGAATCGCGGAAATAACAAATTCAGGAATAACCGGATTAATCTTTCCCGGCATAATTGAGCTGCCGACCTGACGATCGGGGATTGAAATAGTTTTTTTACCGACGAGATCAGAAGCGAGAATACGGAGGTCCGATGATAATTTTTCTAGATTTACGGCATGAGCCTTTAAGGTGGCGTGAATCTCAACCCATTTGTCCATATTTGAAGTAGCATCAGAAAGATTTTCACTATGAGCAACAGGAAGTCCGGTAAGTCTTCTCAGCTCCGGCACAACTTCCATGATGAAAAACCGTGGCAGGGATAATCCCGTACCTATCGCCCCGCCACCAAGATTTACCTGTTTAATCCTCTCAGAACATTTTGATACTCTCCACCAGTCGCGGGAAAGAGCTTCATTATAGGTGCTGAAGAGAATCGCAAATGAAGATGGTACGGCTTCCTGCATCTGTGTATAAGCCTGACGAAGCTTCTCTCTGTTTTTTTTCTCAAACTCTTCCACCTTTTGCCGAAGAGAGTTTATTTTATCTTCGAGCGATTGTAAAAGTTTCATGACAGCAATGGTAAGAGCTGTTGGAATTACATCATTGGTCGACTGATAAATATTAGTATGTTCAAGGGGATCTATAAATTTATACTCACCGCACTTATGTCCGTTTTTCAAAAGTGCTGAATTAGTTATTATCTCATTGATATTCATATTAATACTCGTTCCTGCCCCTCCCTGGACGGAAGGGACTATAAATTGGTCAAAATGGGAACCTTCCGAGACTTCATTCGCTGCGGCACACAGAGCATCAAGAATATCGTCGATGATTATTTTAAAAGGCAGGTTATTCCCGAGTTTACTTTCAGAGGCTGTCCTGAATTTTCTATAAGTGTTGTAACAGGCCAGCTTGGTTATTCCTACTGATTTGTACCATTCAATGGGAAATGGTGAATTCACCGGAAAGTTTTCAGTAGCTCTTACAGAATGAATACCATATAATGCTTCAGATGGTATCTTTTTTTCTCCTAAACTATCTTTTTCAATCCTGTGCATCAGTATTTTTTTTAACCACAAAGGAACACAAAGCCATCACAAAGGTACACAAAGGACTTTTCTACAACCAAATTATTCTCAGTGTGAGAATTAGCCCCCCAATTGGGGGGTTGGGGGGTAAAAAGCAACAGAATTACATATTACTTCCGGAAACGGGTTTTGCATAAGCCACCACATCATTTCCGGTAATTTCAGAAGGGCAAAGGATGATTAATCTCTCAAGAACATTCCTGAATTCTCTTATATTTCCGGACCATTGAATTCTTTGTAGTTCGTTGATAGCATCCGCATTAATTATTCTTTTGCCCATCCCGTACTCATTGCAGATTAATGCATTAAAGTATTCTGCTAGAAGCGGGATATCAGCCTCTCTTTCGTTAAGAGTGGGGACATGGATAAGAATGACGCTTAGCCTGTGGTATAAGTCTTCACGGAATCCATTATTCTCAATCTCTTTTTTTATGTTTTTATTTGTTGCCGTAATTACTCTGACATTAACATGAATATCTTTATCGGAACCGACCCTGGTAATCTTGTTCTCCTGGAGAGCTCTCAGAACTTTTGCCTGCGCTGACAGGCTCATATCTCCGATCTCGTCCAGAAAAAGGGTTCCACCGTTTGCCTGTTCAAATTTCCCAATTCTCTGCTTTATAGCTGATGTAAATGACCCTTTTTCATGGCCAAAAAGTTCACTTTCAATAAGTTCTGAAGGTATTGCTGCACAATTGACCTCAATAAACGGTCCTTTTGACCTGTTGCTTTTTTCGTGTATCTGGTGGGCAACAAGTTCTTTACCGGTTCCATTCGCTCCTGTGATCAGCACTCTTGCTTCGGTAGGAGCAACCCTTTCGATCATACTTTTAACCCTTTCAATTGCCTCCGACTCACCGACAATCTCATACATCCTGCTTACCTTATTTTTAAGCACCTGAGTCTGAGTGATAAGCGTCGACTTATCCATTGCATTTCGGATCGTAATGAGAAGCCTGTTGAGATCAAGGGGTTTTTCAAGAAAATCGTATGCCCCCTTTTTTATAGATTCAACAGCAGTATCGATATTGCCATGTCCTGATATCATTATGACCGGAGTATCAGACGAATTTTCTGATATTTTACCCAGAACTTCTATGCCATCCATCTTGGCCATCTTTATGTCGCAGAGCACAATGTCGTACATATTGGCGGAAAACATTTCAAGTCCCTTTGGTCCGTCTTCCGCGAGATCAACCTCATGTTTCTCATACTCCAGAACCTCTTTCAGAGTATTCCGGATTGCCCTCTCATCGTCGATGACCAGTATTTTTGACATCTGATTCTTATTATTACCTTATCATATTTAGTAAAGGCGTATGGCATCGGGCGTCTGGCAACCGGTCAAGGTAAAATGAATTCACCTGAAGCCTGCTGTCTGCCGCCTGTGGCCTCTAGCCGCTGTACCTCAGCCATTTCCACATCTCTTTCCAGGAAGTTTTCTTTCCATACATAAGTATACCTGTCCTGTAGACCTTTGCTGCCATCCATACAAATGCACCAAAAGTAATCATCATTATTACCATTGAAACAGCTATCTGCCAGCCTGGAACATCGAAAGGAATACGCGCCATCATAACAATCGGAGAGGTGAGTGGAATCATAGAGCACCAGAAAGAGAGAGAGCTTTCAGGGTTTTGCATTGTTCCCATTGCCACCATCAGTCCGAGTAAAATAGGTATGGTAACAGGTAGCATAAATTGTTGCGTCTCGGTTTCATTATCGACAGCAGAACCGATGGCTGCGAATATAGATGCATAAAGTAAATAACCTGTAATAAAGTAAAAGATAAAGCATATAATTATCAGACCCCATCGCTGATTTATTGCGTTGTCGAACATTTTAGATAATTCGGCAAGCTGCGGTGATATTGCTGAAGCCTGAGCTGTTCCTACAGCCTGTTGATTACCTGACATTAAATTCTGAGGTACAGATTGCGATATTTCTGTAATATTTGTTTTCTGAAGGATAGTGGTTTTAATAACCATTGCCAGGCTGGCAGTTAGAATAATCCAGATGAGGAACTGAGTAAGACCGACAAGCGCAATACCAATTATTTTACCCATCATCAGCTGTATCGGTTTCACTGAAGAAATAATAACCTCAACAACTCTGCTGGTTTTTTCTTCGATAACACCTCTCATAACCTGTGCCCCAAAAATGAAGACCAGCATATACATCAGGAAACCAAGTATGTATGCAAGTACCATTGCTATTCCTGTGCTGGTACCTTTTTCTACCCCGAATTCATCCAGTTTTTTTGTCTGAACTGAAACATTAGTCTCAACGTTTTTCATTATTTCATCAAGGTTTTCAACCTTGTACGCCAATAGCTTCTGGCGTTCAATTTCCTTCTTAAGAGCTGCCTCTATATATGAAAGCAGGCCAATAGGTGGTTGTTTGCTTGATATAAGATAAACAGCATTTGGGGTATTTACAAGCTCGGGAGAAATATACAGGATGCCATAATATCCTGATTTTTCGAAGGTTTTTTTAAGATCTTCAACTTTAACATTTTCAAGGTATACAAATTCAGCATCTTTTGTGTTTTTAATGACTCCTTTAAAAAGATTTGAGTTGTCTTCGATAACTGCAATCTTTTTAAGTTCACCACTCTGATTCATCATTACCAGAGTAGGCACAATGAAGATAGCGGCCATGAGAACCGGTGCAAGAATAGTCATTATTATAAATGATTTTTTCCTTACCCTTGTTACATATTCTCTTTTGATAATTACGGATATCTTGTTCATATTAATAGGTTTCGATGTTAATAGCAGGTTTTAATTACGGGCTTCAACTGCCCTGATAAAAATCTCATTCATAGAGGGAAGAGCCGGGTTGAAAGATATAATATTGCCAAATTTTATAGCAGTTTGCAGGATGTCATTCGTTTTGATTTCAGAGGTAGTCTTTAACCTGAAAACTGTATTATTATTTTCCTTCTGCTGTTTTAGAATATTATATTGACCATTTCCCTCAATGTTTACATCACCTTTGAAAACAAGATCATATTCATTGGCAGCCCACTTACTTCGGATCTCATGTACGCTTCCTTCGAGAATGGTTTTAGCTTTATCAATTAAAGTAATGTTATCACAGAGTTCCTCAACAGATTCCATGTTGTGTGTCGAAAAGATGATAGTAGCTCCTCTTTCCCTGAGAAACAGGATTTCATTCTTTACTATTTTTGTATTCAGAGGATCAAATCCTGTAAACGGTTCATCAAAGATCAGAAGTTTAGGTTCGTGAAGCACTGTTGTTACAAACTGAACTTTCTGCTGCATTCCTTTTGAAAGCTCTTCGACTTTTTTGCCCCACCAGTCTATAATGTCAAGTTTCTTAAACCAGTATTTCAGCCTTTTCATCGCTTCTGCCTTAGAAAGTCCTTTGAGTTGTGCAAAATACAAAGCCTGTTCGCCGACCTTCATTTTTTTATAAAGGCCTCTTTCTTCCGGGAGATAGCCGATAAATTGTACATCAGAAGGCATAAGTTTTTTCCCGTTGAGGAATAACTCCCCGCTATCGGGTCCTGTAATCTGATTTATGATCCGGATGAGAGTAGTTTTACCGGCGCCATTCGGACCCAGGAGGCCGTAAATACTCTGTTCCGGGACAGAAAGACTCACGTTATCGAGCGCCAGCTGGTTACCGTATTGTTTAGTAACATTCTTTGCTTCAAAAAGTGCCATAAGAAATTTATTTTTATAATATTTCAAAAGAAGTGTAAATA
>PMIJ01000021.1 GCA_003157015.1 Bacteroidales bacterium | reverse complement strand
TTTATGAATAATGGTTCCTTCCTCAAAATCACGAAGCGCGTTATACCAGATATCATGAATAGTATCAAAATCTTTTTCAGAGTTTGAATATATTTCTCTTAAGTGAACATGAAAACCAAAAATAACGGACCCGTTATTTGTATAACATCGGTGTCCATCACGAAACAGGACCGAAGGGGTATCACTCAGGCTTATTTCCACGGCCTTTATTTATAGTTATCGTTTATGATGGTACCAGGAAACCGTTCATTTGAGATCGAGCTTAAAAAGGCACCAGAATTTAATTTTTTCAGGACTAAGTATCCAGCAATTAATAAGGCTATATAAAAAGAAAGTTTGAAGACTGTTATCCCCGCTGAAAGCAGGAAAATAACGATGATCAATAAAAGAATATAGAGATAAAACAAAGGCAGCCTAAGTCCCAGGATATATGGTTGCTTGTTAACGTTTTTGTATACTCTATACGATTTCATCAACCTGCCATTATAAAGGCCACGATACCTACCAGGCAAAAGTATACTGCGACATAAAGAACAATCCCTGTGATAAAACCTTTATAATCCCGTGATTCTCCAAGCACCTTGCCCATGTTGGCCAGTGCACCAACAATTAAAACAAGGCCACCAATAATAGGGATCGCTGGTTTAACCCAAACAGTATAAAAATTATTTAGAACATTGGTAACTTGTGCCTGGATCTCAATAGAGAATAGCATTAGCAATGCTAATAAAGAAACTGTCCTTTTCATAAGTATTTTTTTGGTTTAGGAAAATTGTATTGCGCCATAAATATATGTAGTATTGTTAAACAGTTTAAGGAATGTTTAAAAAAACTAAATATTATTTATTAACAAATTGTTAAGTCTCATTAATATTGAGACTTCCAAGACCTTTACATAGAAATAGCAGCTTTCCTGATCATGTGTAGCCGGATAAAATTGACCACCAACTGGCAGCGTCAATTACTTGTTGTTTAGCAATGTAAGTTTAGGGTATCCAGCCAAAGGGGATCAATGCCCCCTGTTATTGCATCTGAAATGCCCACAGTTTCCGGTTCTGTTGGTTGGGAGGTTGAGTCGCTCGGGAATCACACAACACACACTAAAGCCTCTGAATATCAGATACTTTAGTTTTAATGGGGGACTTATTGGGGGGTGGGAACCATGAAATCATTTACAGTTTATTAGTTGACCATGATGAAATTGTTCGAAATATCGAAACCAATTAAAATTATTTTTAATTCATGTTTATTCTATTATGGAGTTCCTCCCTCACTAAAGAAAAATTCTAAATAAGCATTATTAAGAAAAAACTGTTCGTCATTTTTTTAATGCAAAAAACATTTTTTACTTTCAGTTATTTTTTATTGAATAGATTATACAATTTATATGCTGAAAATGCACCCAGAAATAGGGCAACAACCAATCCAATAGTAAGCTTTACATTGAAAGAACCAGTAATATCAATTTTATCAGTCAATAGCTTATCAAGCCCCACACTTAAAATAGCTAAGATGGAAAAAAAAGCAAACTTCAAAGATCGATTTTTATTCTTGTTGATTTGAATTTGTATTTCAACATTATAGCGTTCGTCATCTGAATTAATGGAATCTTTATTATTGGAATTAATGTCCAGATAGGTGAATGAATTATTAGAATTTAAAGAATTCGTATAAACATTAAAAGATTTGTTATCTCTCAAAGCACCCACTTCAATGATAGATGGGGCATTAATTTTTAGTAGTTCCCCATCTTGCTCAATTTTGATGCTCTGATATTTATTTTCACTAGGGTCAGACGTATCATAGAAAGCAATATTGAGTGCATAAGAACTTTCATCTTCTAATTGATAATAACTTTGAGATTCAGTTTTATTAAAAACAGGAGTGATCTCCTGGCTCGAATTATTCTTTGTAAAATTAATTTTGTACATTAGTTGGTCTCTAAAACTTCCTTTAATGTTACTAACAATTTCATGCCATTGTTTTATCTCACCTTCTGAACCTTCTATTTCTGCTGCAAATTTATTTTTAGGTAATTTATCGAGTTGGTTTGGTCCAATAACAAAATCTCTATAATCTCCTAATTTTAAATAAAAGTGAATCAACCCTGTGTCATCATTCTTTTTAATATCTTCAATTATACCTTCCCTTAATGACATATTAAATATTTTAATGGAATTTTCTAGATTATTTCCAGAAGAAAAGAATAACATACATTTTTTGTTTATGTAGGAGTCCAATTTTAACTTATCCAAATCTACGTGGATGAATTGATATCTAAAATGTACAATATACCCTGAAGGTAATGCCATTACTCTGAAAACATCTTTTTTATATAAAGGTCTGGAATCTGAACTAAAAAAGCATATTCTTTTCATTTTATTCATTTTTTAGAAAATGTCTTGAATTTTACTTTTTAAACAAATGATTAAATACACGTCATATTAATGATTACAATATAATCATATTTTTATTAACCTCAACTATTTTAGAATTAATATTGTCATAGGGAATCTTTTATAATTATTTTTTTCGCAAGCTTCGAGAAATAATCAAACATATCACTACTTGCATGACCGGAAAAAAACGAAATTAAATAAATAAAGTATTCTCCAGTTTTTGAAAACTCGGCGGCTGATTGAACTTGTGTTTTAACAAAAGTGACCAATCCAATAGAAGACAGCATAAATATTAAAGGACCAATAATAATACCTACAAAAGGTCTAAAAATAAGATATAAAAAATAGCCAGTCAAGACAAGTCGTTGTTGAGTAATATTTACAGAATCTGAAGGCTCAATAATTTTATATAGTTTTGAAGTGATTAAATAAACATAAGTTTTTCTTGAGAAGTAGATTAGACTTCCTGCAAAACCAAATAGTACAGAATTTATCAATTTATGACTAACAGTAGGCAGGAGATCTGTAAAATTCAAGATGTAGAACAAAATAAAAACCGATAGCAGAAGTAATGTTTGATATATGAATATCAAAATTAAGTTCCTCCTAATTGTTTCTAATGGGTTACTTGAATTGATGGTTTCCATGTTTTGCCAAGATTTTTATTTAGAAACTCAAATGTAAAAATAAAGGTATCTCGATAGCCTAATGAATATTTATCAGGATAAAATTTCTTTGGTAGTGAGAAAATGATTCTTATCTCCTTATGGTTTCGCCACAAATAAAAGCAAGCGATTGTTTGTCCTTTACTGCCTAAGGGAGAAAGTATTACATTATATTTAAGAGATGTAAGATTTTCACAAATATGTGATTCCAGAAATTGGTATGATTCTAGAATATTAAATGTTTTTAATTCTTTTACAAAAGTTTTATTTTTCTGATATAAATCGAAATTAATAATTTTTTGTAAGTCTTTTCTCCATTTAAGATCTTCTCTCAAAGGTTCACTTAAGATGAAAATCTTTTTATCGACTTCAAGCGACTGCAAAAGTAATTGTAATCTTGATCTTTTAAAACCAAAAAAAGACACTAGAAGTACTGGATATCCCGGTTCTGGTAATCCGATGAAATTCTCATCTTCAAAAAGATTGCAATCATACGAATACACCAATGGTGAATTTTCCTTTTCCAAATATTTATCAAAAGCTAATTCATAATTCTTATTAGAAAAATCAATAAGGTCATTATAAAAATCAATCAAAGGATAGTATTTTTCAGCTTCAGTATAAATAATGTTATAGGTAATTTTAATCTCATCAACAATTTTAAGTACTCTAAAAATTGTGAGTCTATCCATTGATGAAATATCAACAAAAATAGTTTCAGGCTTATAAGATAGAATCTCATTAGCGAGTGTCGAGATATCATCAATGAATTCATAAGAAAATTTACTTATTTCTAATATATCAGCAATTTCGTTTTGCCACTCTTTATTAATATTTGGATAGTTAATGATTATGACATGGCAATGCACTAGAAGATTTTTTGAATATTCTTTTAGAAATGCAATACATCTTTCTTCAAAACCAGCAGAAAAAATCAATAAATTTTTAGAATTATGAAATTGTAACTGCTGAAATTCATTAGGTTGAGGAATAATTTTAATCATTTACTTCATTAATAAGATTCTAATTCTCATTGTACTATTTCTAATTGTTCTATTTCTAATTGTTCTTCAGGATTGACTCCATATGAACTCATTTTTTTTCTTACAAAATCTCTTGGGTTTTTAATGAAATCAAAAAAATGTTTTTTAGTTATAGCAAATGTAGAATGGTCAATAAAAGTGGTTGGGAAAGCAGGTGTAAATATGCGTCTAAATAATAATTTTTTAGCAGTGTTACCTTGACTATCATTGCTATATCCAGCATCAATGAAAACACCGTAACATAATAATTCCCTTAATACAGATTTAATGAATTTGTCCTCTTCTACCAAAGAGACTTCAAGTCTTAAATAATCATCTTTCTTATTAAAAGCCATTGTTTTTGACCAGACTCCAAAATAAAGAGCAATTTCGTATAAATTGATGTTATTTTCAGATTTAATGTCTTGAAGGCTCCTTAACTCATTTCGTGCATAGTTTCTTATAACAGAGTTTTGAACTCTAACAGAAATAGGATACTTGTTGCGACATAATCTATCCATTCTCCCTAACAAGTCAATGAGATAACTTATATCTCCGGAACAAAGTTGAATAAACATTTGTGCGCCATTATATTTGAAAGTTCTTAGCTTCTTTTGATCATATAAATCACCAATTGTTTTTCCTGGAGATTCTACGTTCTGAATTCCCAGATATTTTTCTAATCCATGAAATGTATTATTGTTTGCAAGTTTAAATCTTATTGCTAAAATATCATCAAAACTCTTTATACAAAAGTCATAATCATTCGATAATTTCCAAAATTCATACCCTAAATTAATTTCCTGCAAATCTCGGTTATGTTTATATACATCGTTTCCAAAATCAGATAAGATTAATCCATCACTATGAGCAGTGATCCTAGTTTTGTAATTAGCTCCTGTATTAAAAATTGCTGGATTAATTGCTTTTTGTATAAATTCAGGTATTCTTGGTAATGACATATCATCAACCAATATAAATATTTCCTGTTTTGATAAAAGAGGATTAGTCGACTTTTTAAACTCATTGAATAAATCAATCAGATATTTTGGAGACGAATTTTCTATTGTAACAAAAATATCTTTTAGTTGATCAGCTATAATTTGGGTTGAAATTTTTCTTAACTTTTCTTGGATAGTGAAAATGCTTGAATACTTTATGTTAAATCTTACTTTTAAAAATTCGTTTAAATTTGAGAAACTTTCTTTTTTAATGTGTTTATCTCTTGTAAGTCTATATATTATCGAGAGTAATTCTAGGGTAATAAGTAAATTAAAATATAAAAAAATGAATTGTTCATTTTCTAACCAATTCATTTTTCTATACGAAACTAAGTAGTTTCCAAATTCTTTTCTTGCTGATATAAAAAGGCCGATGTAATTAAGATCATCAAAAAATAATTTCTTATGTTGTTTTTGTGAATCATATTTAGTCACAAAACGCATATTTTTCAACAGCATAGTTTTACCACATCCTCGTGGGCCTGTAATTAGCTGACTCTGACTCCCAATAGAAATAATATCTTGAAAATATGTTAACTTATTTGAGAACATATTTTTTAACAACCAGGCTGAAGGAATATCATTTGCATTAATATATCTAAATGGACTATCAAGTGCTTTTATATCCTCATCTTTATGAGTTCTTGAAGACATAAAAGCCTCTTCAATTAAAGAAAGTGCTTCGTTTGCTGAGTTAATTCGTCTAGTTGGACCTTCGTCAATCAATTGAGAGCAAATATCTTCTAGCAGAAATAAAAATATCTGATCACATTTACTCAACTTAGTATTATTAATACAGTTTTTTATCATCTCTACAATATGTTGGCCTACTTTAGCGATATCACTGAAGGGTTTAACCGATTCAGGACTTCTAAATGTCATGCTTCCAATATCAATTATTTTAAAAACTTTGTTCGTTGATCTATTATAAAGTTTTTGTTGAAGATCTCCAATTTCCTCTATTAAGATGTTTTCTGCATGTAGATCATTGTGCCATAAATTATTAAGATCAATTATTTGCAGCCCGGAGAATAAATCCTTTGAAGCAGTTAGAATATCGTCAATATTAAAAATGGATGTTTCAAAAGACTGTTTTAATGAGGGTCCATTTACCCATTCACTAATTATATAGTAAAACTCTAATTCAATTCCATTGATTATCTTATTAGTTTCTCCGGCGCCAATATATCTAACAATTGAAATTATATCGCCCAATTTTCCATGCAACTCAGCTTCTGTAACAAAGTCTTTTTTGTGAAATTCATATGCCTTTTTTGATATCAATTTTATAGCAAAAACTTTTTTGCTGTAAATATCTTCTGCTTTATAGGTCAATCCATAAAAACCTCTAGCAATATATTTAGTCAGCTCATATGAATTTAACTTATGTCCAATGAGACTTTCTTGAATATTAAGTTTATTCAAACAGGTAATGCAATTTTCATCTTCGGAATGGTTTAGTGCACCGCAGTATACACAGCTTATTTCATTAAATTTCTTCTCCATTTATTTTGTGATATTGTAAAAGTCATGTAAATAATTTATTTTTTTGATATCTCTGAAAGAAGGACAACTAAAAGCTCGATTATCAAACCATCTTATTTTGAAATAATTGATGATGTTGTCAAAATCATAACTGATATAGTTAGGTTCATCAATAAGGCCATTTAGATATTCAAGATAATTTAAAGCGAGTGGTGCAAAATATAATTCTCTTTTTATACCGTGATTTAATAAATCTGCCGATAATCCTACTTCCTCTAAAGCTGTTCTAATGAATCTTATTTTCCAATTTGGGCCCTGCCCAAAACGATTTGATTTTACTATAGGATGATCAATTGATATCAAATACTCTCTCATTAAATCATATACACCATTCGAAAGATGAAAATGCCCCCAACCCGCTGTCTCTCCAATTTTGATAAAAAGTTTTTGGTTATTAAAATTGATTCTGTTATATTGTGATGAACGACCTAACGCAGATGATGTTGTAATTAATGCTACATGAGGTATTTTATGTTTCTTAGTAATGTTTGTAGTTGAATTTAAATATTTATTCCAAATCACTTTCCTTACTTGATCTGTTATGGCAAGCATTGATATAAGCTTCCCACATAATAAGTTTGAATAGGGGGGGACAGCTCCAGCAACATAAAGATCTAATACATGATAAAGATTTTCCATCTTCAAATGGTAATCCCATCCTATAATATTATCCCTTGCATTTAAATTAAAAACAGGATCTCCTAAAGCAAACAAACCAACGATTTTTCCATTAGATTTGTCGAATACTAGATATCTAACCCTTCTCCCATAACCATTAGAGACAGGTACACTCCAAAGCAAACTAGCGAGCTTAAATAATTTGGAATAGATTGTATTGGAGTGAACTAGAACTAATATTGGTTCAAATTTAGTAATATCGATATCAGTCCCATTTGCGAAATATTTTTCAAGAATAGGGAATGTTTCCTTGATAAACGTTCCCTCTTTTAATAATATATGCTCTCTATAATGATTATGAAGGTTTCGGACAATTGACTTATCATTTGACAAAGATTGAATGAGATTATCATCTCCTAAATGAAAACCTTGACCAATTATGACTTCGATTATTTTTTCTTTAATTGTTTGTTGATTTTCCAAAATATATATTTTCTAAATTATTTATTAGTAAAAAGAAACCAAGTTAAGGTTAAAATCCTAAAGTTATAGAATCTATGTTACATTTTGAAGGGCAGTTAAAGAATAAAGGCTTGTTTCAGACAGCTAAGGAAAGCTTGCAAGTCATAGTTGATAAATCTTTGCAGACAACTGTTCCGCCACTAGAAACATTAATTTATGCTTATCTATCTGGATGTTCTCTTTTGAGCGGAAATATTGGAGACAATTCCTTCCCATCACACTTCTGAACCAATCTTACCACAGCGTTCTTTGTTAAAAGAAATCTTTGCCTATATCCTTGATATGAACTTATTGAGGTAGAGATTAAAAAAATCTATAACACTTGCGACTTTCCATTCTAATGTCGGGTCTTCTGCATTATTATAAAGAATATCAGGAGCTTGATCAAGACCCTTGGAATTGATAACATAAAAACCAAACTCAGTCGGATTTCAGATCAAAGTTACAAAACTTAATACTTTTTCTTAACCAAATCAATAGAATCACTACAAATAGGAAAAATTCTATCCTTTTCAGATACACATATAGGATTAAAACTAATCATCTCAAACTTATTATCTGCAGCATAATAAGAGTAATTCCAAACCGAATAATCAATTTTCAATAAGTATTTGCTACTAAAAGTTGTAAAACAGAATTTATAGTCAGTAGGTTTAAATATTTCACCAAGATCACCTCGACCAGTAATTATAAAGTTTTTGTTTTTATATACGAAGTAACCGATGACCTTATTTCGATTATTTTTAGCTGTCAAGAGAAAATTCATATCCTGGCAATTTATCATAGTGACTTGTATTTGATAATAGTTTAACTGTGTCTCTTGAATACTCAATGAAAAATTAAGTAGTTTTAAGCCACTACCCTCACATTGTTCGGAAAATGAGACAATGCTATCAATTACAGATGTAAATTTTTTATTTTCTAGTTTGTATAAGAGAAGGTTAGTTTTTGTATATTCAATATTTTGAGAAAAGGCGACATAATTGCAAAACAAAATAATTATCGTAATTACATATTTTTTCATAACTCTTCTATTTAGCGATTAATTTTTCTAAGTACATTCTTTATGGGTTTTGATAAACTTGGAATATTAGGTATATGATTAGGACTACCTTTTCCTGTAACATTTATTGCAGGCATTGGTATTTCATTAGTAAATGGCACATATTGTTCATTGCCAGGAGTAAAAATATTAAATTGAGCATTAGGGAATCTGCTTAGAGCTTGTCCTGCTACAGTTGCATCACCAACGCTTGGAGTGTTTGTGTTACCTGGGTGACTATGATTGGCTTCAATTAATGGATTTGAATCTGTTGCTTTTGTTTGTATTTCATAATCCATCCCTGCATCAGCATTTGAGGTATGAGATGTAGTAATGTAATTGGTTTCTTGGCCAACAGTTGTTTGGCTCCATTCAACATCTGAATTTTGTGCTGCAAATTCAAATAATGATTCTCCAGCGTTGTTGCCGTGAACTGTATATTCATCAACAGAATAATTACTAGTTTCTCCGTTACTATTTTGAGCAGATATAGTAAGGGGGTTCTTGTCTCCTAAAACACCTTTGTCCACTTCTACTGATTTACTACTGTTAGTGGTGCCATCATTATTTGAAGCATATAATACATCATGATCATCATCAGTCTTTTTAATGAGATCTATACTTCCGTTCTTATTTAGCTGATAATCATCCTCTAGCATTCCATCCGGGTCAAGAAATCTCATTGGATTGTTGTAAGCAAAACGATAAGGACTCCATCTTCTATTAGTCTCAGCTAATTGATCCGGTGTTGTCCATCTCCCAATTTGGGGGTCATAGAATCTGGCGCCGTAATCATATAGATCCTAAATTACACAAGACCAAGTATTATGATTAACGCGTATTTTTAATAAAATTTTTCACAATTGTAAAATGACCTATGTGTTCTTCATCCCGAGTTCCTGCTAAACCAGTAACTTTATTAATGTCCACTCTCTCTATTTCGATCTGAATTGTATCCGGTGGAATAGAACTATCATATTGATAAGATAATCTATCAGGCTTGTCATATCTTAAATTACTAAATCTCCAAGTAAATGAATAGCCATTTATATTATCAATTTTCTTATCAAGTATAACAATGATTTGCGATTTGTTATTATTTATAGTGAAAGATGGATTTGAATGACTATAATATCCATATTGTTTTTCAGCAAAAACTTGTTTTATAGTAAACTGAATACTATCATTTATTTTTACATGATAAGGAACATATTCTGATAAAAAGGTACCATTTGATTTTGCACGTTCAATACTTGAACTTGAACATCTTCCTATATAATGAGTATCGAAAAGGTTACAGCTTGAGAATAATTTAATAAGAATGAGCAATAATAAAATTAGATACCGTTTTGTTTTCATTGGATTGATTTTGGTTTAAGTACAATACCTCCTGGATTTTGAGTTTTAATCCTATTATAAACCTTCGCAGGAGTTTTCTCATTATAGAGAAGGGCTGCCTTTGATACCAGGTTTCCTAAAGGACCAGGTAGTCCAACTCCAAGCGATCCGGCAAATATTTGGGACAAGGCTGAAGGGCTTCCATCTTTTTTGCCTTCACTCCTTAAGCCATTTTGAACAGTTTGAACACAGTTAGATTGACCAATATCATAATCTTTTGTTAATTCATTTATTGTCCCCTCTTCATTTTGACGATCTTGTGGAGAAGTGGCGGGAATTAAATAGCCTTCTGTATATATAGGATCCCCTGATTCATCATCTTTGTTAACATCACTATCTAAAAACTCTTGCGCTGATCCATATGAAGGTGAAGTTTTATCGTCACCCCTGTCTTCAGGAATATCATTTTGGCCTTTCAATCTACTATTCCCGTGTGTCCCATTCTTTGACCAGAGTTGATATCTCCCATCTTTGTTTTGAATTAATTGAGCCATATGACCAGGCTTTATCAATACAACTGAACTGTCTCCATTAATATCTATGAACTTAATTGGATTATTTGCTCCATATTGGTAAGGAGTTAATCCTATGTACTTTTCAGCAAATCTGTCTTGGGTTGTAAATCTCCCAATCTGTGGATCATAGAACCTAGCTCCGTAATCATGCCAATTGCTATTTAAGACCTTATTTACAGCTGATTAACATTTCGAAAGAGGTGTTTTCAAAGAACTTTATAGATTAAAAACTACGTTAAAGTCAGTTCCTCACCTGTTTTCAGAAGTGAAAATAAGGATTTTTTTGACTATTTCATTAAGTGCTATTGTACTTTATGATGGATTGAGTGCTTTTTAAAAACTCGGGCGATGGAGACCAATGTCAATCCTCCTGCTGATCGATAAAATGCTTACCAATAAGAAGTTTAAGGATTTCTTCCAGAAAAACGGCGCTGCTCTATAATAAAAAACCCGGCGTTGAACCGGGTTTTATGCTCATACATCTATCTAGATACTTGCATTTTCAAGAAATTCTTTTAATCTTATATAATTTGGAAGATAAAAACCTTCTGAGAAGTTCTTGTAATAATTATAATAATAATCTGCTAGTTCTTTAAAGTTCCGCCTGCACATCAACTTAGCAATTATTAATGCCTTTGACCCTTTAAAAATAGCACCCGTTAAAGAGGTATCTTCTGGTTTGATGTTTAGTGCTTTGTCAATTTTTTCTAAAGTGTCGTACTTATCAAAAAATGGTAAAGCAATTTCTTTGAATATTATATAAAGTTCCTGTGCTATAACATTTATATGAGGTTCTTCTCGCATTTGATACCTGTAGGTTTTACCATTGGATTGATAATCTTCTATCGATGTCCCTATTGTGGGGGTTCCTTTTTTGTATTTTTCTTCAAACTCAGATGTTTTATGAAATATATCTTCCACACTATCAACCCGCAGTAGTAAAGATGGTTTTAACTCCCATCCTTCATCTGTCTTTAAAAACACTATCTGATATTTATTCCAACCATCCTTATTACGCCTTGTAAACTCTCCTAATTTCATATTAACTTGAAATCCAAAATCTTTCAATTTAATATCAAGCGCTTTTAATAATTCTGATTTTAGGAATTCTCTATTTGTCATGGCGTATGTAAGTCATTTGGTCTTATAATATCTACTTTTGTTGGAGGTATTTTAGTACCAGCTGGGTATCCTTGAGCTGCACCCTTATTTCCAACTACTGTTCCTCCATATTTTCCGATTGCAGGATAACCCGGTTTTTGATTTTTTGTCATTCCGGCTCCTGATGAAGATTTTGCATCAGTCAGTTTAATTGCGCCTTGCTTTGTGCTAACATTATCAAGTCTTACATTCTTTGCTCCTTGAACATTTGGTTTAACTGTAACTTGTTCTGCAATGTTAGTATGGCCAGTCTCCTTTAAGCTATTAGTTACAGTTCCCTCAAAATCTTTCCCTTGTTTCTTATTTTCAAGAAGTCTTAATCCAGCACCTTTAGGAATACTCTCTATAACTGATTTGTTTGGATCAATTGTTGACGTTTTAGGATTCGCAACTGGACCTTCTAAAGGTTCCTCTACAAATGATGCATTTTTTACAAAGGCTTCGGCGTTTTTCAACAATTCAGCCATAGAAACAGGATTGTCTTCTTCAATTGATCTCAGACCACTCTCACTTTCCATTCCCTCTGCTTCAAACTCTTCCCTGTTAAACTCTAGTTCTTCTCCTGGTGGTGGTGGTGCGACACCCTCTAATCCATCCAAATCAATATTCTTTATAGGATTATTACTAGCATATTGAAATGGGGTCATAAATGCAAATTTTTCTGCAAGCCCATCTATAGTTGTGAAGCGGCCAATTTGGGGATCGTAAAACCTGGCGCCGTAGTCGTACCAGTCTAATCCAAGTCCATCCTGGTATTCTTTTCCATTGTAGAGATATTTGTTGGTACCACCCTGGTTGACAGGTACGAACTGTAGGCCGAAAGGATAATAATCGATTGACTGGGTTATAAGTGCTGTTCCAGAACTATTTTCAAAAGATACCCTTGTATTTCCCAGGTGGTCCTTTATAAAATATTCATAAGCAAACGTTCCGGTAGAATCACGGTTAATAACACCTTCATCCATATGGATTAACGACAATGTTTTATTACTTAAGTATTCAAAGCCATCGTAATAATACCTTGAGGTCGGATTTCCACTGCTTAACACCACCTGTTTCAGCTTTGTTCCCATCGCATCATAATAGTAGGTAATACTGTTATTTGCATCTTTTGATATTGACTGTGGTAAATTTAAACAATTATATGCAATTGTCCCAAATCCTTTATTAAGATCTTTTGTCAGGTTGCCATTGCTGTCATACGAGTAATCATTCCCGGAGGTATTTCCATCATTAAATCCTGATGTATTTGATGAACCATCGGTAACCGCTGCAAGCTGGTTGCTTAGTGTGCTCAGGTAAGCATATGACAGGTTATCAATCTGAGTGCCTGTTCCATTACCGTCGTTGCGTTTGAGAGCCAGGATGTTTCCATTTGAGTCATACGAGTAATCATACTCACGGAACTTTTCTGAGTTAGTAAGAGATGACCCTTCACCATAATAATTATTCGTGATCCTGTTTATTGCATCATACCGGAAGGTATAAGCGCTTTTTAATGTAGTGCCTGGTCCTGTTTTCCGGTTCCAGATGACTCCCGAGATGTTTCCATTGTACTGATTTTCTTTGGTAAGATTGGTAAGCGTACCTGGGTTTTCATATAATAATTTCATGGAAAAGAGGTTTGACCCAAGATTATCAGGGTCATTAATAGTACTCAACCATCCACGTATATTATAGCCATAATCAACCTCCTGGAGGTATGAACTGCTGATCTTATTAAGTCCTTTCTTTGTTAGTTGTCCCAGTTCATTATATGTCAATTGAGCAACAGTCAGCCTGTTGTTTCCATTGATCTCTGATTCTGTGGTTAGTAGTCTCCCGGAGTGATCATACGTAAAGTATTTATCAACGGCTGTTGTGTGGGTGGAAAATGTCTGGCTTTGTTTGGTGTGAGTGACATTCCCGATAAAATTATATCGGTTACTGATAATCTCACTTCCATTACTATCATCGTAAAGGTTCTTAAGGGATTCTAAGACCCTGTAATGATCATCATAGTAGTTTGTTGTGGTTATATAATTTGAGGTTCCCAGTACTTTGACTTTGGTTCCTGTAACCTGTCCGTTTGGCAAATCAAAGTAATGGACACTGCCATAGCTGTCTGAGTAGTTACTGATGTTTAAAGTACTATTAAAAGTTTTTACCCCGGGGAAAATATAATCATCATAATATGTTGCTGAAAGGTATTCCATTGTCCCGTCTGTAGAAATTGGGAAAGATTCATCGGTAAACCCTAAGGTAGTGGTTAATGTACTGTCTCTGCC
>PMIJ01000071.1 GCA_003157015.1 Bacteroidales bacterium | reverse complement strand
AATTTATTAACGCATCAGTAGTATTTTCAGGTTTTTAATTTGATTATCTTCTGAATTAGTCAAAACGACATTTTTTTCTTTCGATTCAGTATTGTAAGGAATATTAAAATAAAATATTGAGCCTTTACCACACTCACTCTCTACCCAAATTTTGCCTCCATGTTTTTCTACAAATTCTTTACAGAGTAATAACCCTAAGCCTGTCCCTTTTTCTTTTGCCGTACCTGTTGTTGTATGAATTTTTGAAATATCAAACAGTTTTGTTAAACTTTCAGGTTCTATTCCAATTCCATTGTCCGAAACTGATATTGTTGCATTTCCAGAATTAATCTCTGTATTAATATTTATTGCGCCACTGTTGTTTGTAAATTTTATCGAATTCGAAACCAGATTTCGCAATACCGCTTTTAACATATCAACATCAGCAAAAACATTTATCTCCTCCGCTAAAGAATAATTGATTGTGATATTTTTTGCAACGGCATTTGGGTTAAGAATTTTAATAATATCCTTACAAATATCTGTAAAACTCAAGTTTTGTGGTTCAAAAGGAATTTTGCCAGATTGCACTCTTGACCACTTCAATAGGTCTTGAAGTAAAGTAAAAGTGTTTTGTGCTGATTGATTAATCTCATTTACGAGCTTTTCAATTTTGTCTATATTGAATTGGCGAATGTTTTCTGTTAATAAATCTGATAAACCAAGAAGTACGCCCAAAGGACTTCTTAAATCATGTGCAAGAATTGATATAAAAAGGTTTTTGTCGTTATTGAGTTGAACCAATTGTTCAAGTTCTTTGTGAGCAATGGTCAACTCTTCTGCACGTTTTGTTTTCTCATCGTTTTGAAAGACAAGTTCTTTGTTAGCGATGACTAACTCTGCTTGAAAAGCAAGTTCTTTGCGGGTAATGATTAACTCTGCTGCACGTTTCTCTTTCTCCTTGTTTTGCGAGGCAAGTTCTTTGTAAGCAATGATTAACTCTGCTGCACGTTTTTTTATCTCTTCGTTTTGAGTGGCAATTAATTTGTTAGCAGTGACTAACGCTAAGGCATTTTCTTTGTTAGCAACGATTAACTCTGCTACATGTTTTCCTTTCTCATCATTTTGAGAGGCAACTTCTTTGTTAGCAGTGACTAACTCTAAGGCATTTTCTTCGTTAGCAATGATTAACTCATCCAATTTTTCTCTTTTAGCCATATTCAGTCTAGATAAAGTTGTTTTAAAATTAGGGGATATCAATATAAAGTGAAATGAAAAATATATTTGTTGAAGTAAAACTATTATTTAATGAGAAAATCCGTGATTTAGAGATATTTAGTTGATAAAGATACAGTATATTCTCCGTATGAAGATAATTTTGGGAATAATGGAAAGTACTGTGAATTTATTATACTACTACCCGAATTCAAGACCACTGGTCAAGTTAAAATCTTATAACTTTAAACCAATGAAATATGAAATCAGGAAGACAAGTCCTTTCAGGAGTCTGCGGGTTTGGTTCGTGTGCCTCAATTCCCGGTAAAACTTTATTTACAAACCAAATTTAAAAGCTTCCAGGGTCAAAATCCTATGTGACTACCGTGTCCGGGTAAGGATTATGAGTTTCGGGTCACGATAAAATAGTCAAGATGCCGTTTGCAAAAACCCCTGTCGATGCTTTGCATGTCAGGGTAAATACATGATCCGCCAGCTGGCGGAAGCGCCTGCCCCGACCGAAGCGAAGTGGGAAGGCAATCAATTAAGCCGTCCGAGTTAGGCGCCGTAGCATTTTTAAATCGTCTTGAAGAGAATTTGTCTAGTATGATAAAATTCGGATGCTAGGCAGCATATTCCTTTAATCTTTTAATATGCTTGAATTCCCGATCTTTAGATTTCTTTTCTTTTTCAAGATCAAAGTCATTCTGTAGTCCAAGCCAGAATTTTGCAGAATTACCAAAATAGTGGCTCAGTCTTATCGCTGTATCTGCAGTTATACTTCTATTACCTTTAATAATCTCCGAAGTTCTGGTTTGAGGTATTCCAAGGTCCTTTGATAGTCTGTAAGCAGATATATTTAATGGTTTAAGGAATTCTTCAAGAAGAATTTCTCCAGGGTGAATATTTGAAAGTTTTTCCATCTCTTTTATTTATGATAATCCATTATTATAACATCGCTTGCGTTTCCATCGTCCCATTTAAAAACAATTCTCCATTGGTCATTAATCCTGATACTGTAAAAGTCACTCATTTTGCCTGAAAGTTTCTCTAGTTTATTTGATGGAGGAACTTTTAAGTCTATCAAATTCTGTGAGTTATTAAGCATCCTTAATTTTCTCCTTCCAATTTGTTGTATTTCTTGAGGTAGATTTTTTACTCTATTCCCATTCCATATTTTTTCAGTCTCTTTAGACCCAAAAGAGTTAATCATTTTCCGTGTCGCGTTACTAACGCCAAAGATAAGTATTTATTATTAATTCAGCAAAGTTTAAGTTACAATAACGAAATTGGCTCTTGGTGTTAGGCGGCGTAGTGTTTTAGTCCTGATAGATTGGCAGGGATTGTCATGGTGCGAAATTTTGTAAGTGGGTACAAGCATGTTATGATGGTGAAATGATTAAAAGAAAAAAGAGTGTTCGGGTCCATAAATTACCGAAGCTTTCGTAATGTGCTTTAGGTCCCCATACGCAGGGCTGTCCAAGCTGACGAAGGCAACCGAGGATCCCGGAAAGCGGGAGACGAGCTCAGCGAAGCTAACCGAGGCGACCACGATAGAGGTCGACGAGCTCGACGTAGTCAATTAATTAAGCAATCCGTGTTATGTGTAGGGTTAATTTTAAAACTGAATCCCCACAATTAATATATCATCAGTCTGTTCCTCATCCTTCTGCCACCACTTAAGGTAATCTATAAGCTTTTTTTTTTGTGATCTAAGAGGTAAGTTATGATTTTTGAAAAGCAATTCACTGAATCTTTTTGACATAATTTTTTTTGTATCCGGACCCCCAAATTGATCAAAATAGCCATCAGTGAATAAATAAATAATGTCACCCTTCTTTATATTGATTGTTTTAAGTGAAAAGTTGACTTGTTTTTCATAAAATCCAATTGGTATCCTATCTGCTTTTATTTCATTCATTTTATTGTCACTAATATGAATTATTGGATTAAGAGTACCAGCATACAATAGAACACCAGATTCAAGATTATAATTTACGATAGATCCTTCGATACCATCTTTTACACTGATGATAACTTGATTTTGTCCAAGGGAGCGGATTAATTTTTTTCGGAGGCTTTCAAGAATCTTATCAGGTAGCAATACATTTTCCTGTGTTATAGTTTCATTAAGCAAAGTTGTTCCTAGTATACTCATCAAAGCACCAGGAACTCCATGGCCCGTGCAATCCATAACAGCAAAGATGGCTTGTGCATCAATCTTATTTATCCAGCAAAAGTCGCCACTCAGAATATCTTTCGGTCTATTAAAGATGAAATATTTGGGAAGATTTTCAGTATTGACTTCAGAAGTATTTAATACTGCATCCTGAATATTTCTTGCATATTCAATACTGCTATTTATCTTTTTAAGGTAATGAATAATTATTTGTTTTGAATTAATAATATTCAGATGGGTTTTAACTCTCGCAAGTAATTCACTCTTAATAAATGGTTTTGTAATATAGTCGACAGCGCCGGCTTTAAAACCTTTAATGATGCTATCAGTATCTGCTTTTGCAGTAATAAAGATTACAGATATATCTTGGTAAGCAGGATTATTTTTTATCTTGGAGCAAACTTCAAAACCATCGATGCCGGGCATCATTACATCAAGAAGAATCAGGTCAAATTTTTTCTTCCCCAGCCAATCAAATGCTGAAATACCATCGATTGCGAATTCAGCTTCTATTCCCTCATTCTTTAAAAACCCACCGAGAACCTGAAGATTCCTGACATTATCATCAACAATCAGAATTGATGAGGAATCAATTATTTTCTTCTGGTCCATTTTAAAGTTTTTATTATACAGGTAACTATCTCGATAGGTTATTATTTTAAGAGTTCTGAAAAACAAGTTTTACAAATGCCCCACCATTTGCATTATTACTAATAATAATACTTCCGCCATGTCCTTCCATGATCATTTTAGCAATAGGAAGACCAATTCCAATACTATTATCTTTGTAATCATCACCAGTAGTAAATAATTCAAATATATGGTCAACAGTACCCGTTGCGAATCCTTTTCCATTATCTTTAATTTCACAAATAATAGTTTGTTCTTCAACATAAGTGTTTATTTCGACGGTATTGTTTTCAGGAGAGAAACGCATAGCATTGTCAAGTATATTGATAATGCATTTTTTTATCAATTCAACCTCACCATAAATTAAGTCGACGCTTATATTATCGTTTCTTTTAACCTGAATATTCTTTGACTGAAATTTTTCTTTTTCTTCATCTAACACTTCATTAATCAGGTTTGATAGGTGGATTCTATCTTTTCTTATTTCAAATTGTTTTGTTTTCAGTCTTGTAATTAAAAGAGCATTCAGGGAGAACCTCTCCAGTCTTTTTACAGACAAATCGAGGATTTCGATCAGGTCACTAATCTCATGGGCATTAGGAGTATCCTTGAGAAGCTCCACTGGTCCTAAAATTCCATTCAGGGGGGTACGAATCTCATGACTAATAAGGTGCAGGAATTCGGTTTTTGCCCTGTCCAGATCGAGTAATTTTATGTTTGAGGCTTCCAACTTTTCATTGGCTTCTTTTAGCTGTTGAGTTCGTTCGGCCACTTTTTCTTCGAGTGACCTGTTAAGATTTTCCAGTTTTTCAAGGCTATCCTTAAGAGCAAGATGAGTTCTGACTCTTGCAAGAAGTTCCCTGCTGTCGAATGGTTTTGTTACATAATCCTGTGCACCAAAATCGAATCCCTTTAATATGCTTTCTCTATCAGTATCTGCCGATAAAAAAATTACATGCACATTGTTCAGTTCCGGATTTGATCGTATCTTCCTGCATACTTCAAAACCATTCATGCCAGGCATGTTGATATCAAGTAATATAAGATCGAATTTCTTATCTTTAAGCCACACCAGGGCTGCTTCGCCATTAGTGGCAAATTCGATTTCATAATTGTTTTCCTGCAATATCTTAGCTAAAACCTGAAGATTCTGAGGGTTATCATCAACAATCAGAATAGTGTCAGTGGACGATTGTTCAACATTACAACTAGTCATTGTTTTTATTTTTTGATGAATCTTTAAGATTTTCAATAATACCCGGATATTTTCCAATAAGTTTTAACATTGCTTCAATATTGTAACTATCGGCAGCAATAATTAATTCCCTTCCATAGTCTTTAATAATACTTGAATTATGATCCGTACCTAACTGAACAAGATTCCTGCCAAAATCACGAATTCCCCCGATTGGTTGTGTGACAGCAAATGTTTTCCATGTGGCGTAAAGTCTTGTATCGAGGATATTAATTAATGCAGGCAGGTCGTTTATTTCACCAATTAAGTCAACTTTTGAGAGTGGCTTTTCGGGTTCCGACAGGCTGGTTGATTTAAATGGTAATATATTCATTAGCTCGAGATATAGTTCTGCAACTTTAACGGGTTTTATCAGTAGTCCTTCAAATGCACTATTATGTATCCGTTCTTTCTGAGCTTTTAATACAGATGCAGAATAAGCGATAACAGGGATATGTTTAAGCTTTATATTGGTTTTTAATTTCTTTAATAACTGGAACCCATCCAGTTTTGGCATCCGTATATCAGCAATAATCAGATCCGGAACAAGTTTCTTCGCAAGCTGATAAGCATCGAAACCGTCTTCCGCTTCAATTATCTTTAAATTGGTGTTTTTAAGGGCATCTTTAAGGTAGCTCCTGTTATGTTCCACATCGTCGGCTATCAGTATAACTGCTTCTTCAAATATAATTTCTGCAGGATCAATCTGAATATCTATGTTTGTTCCGGAAAAGTCTCTTTTGTAAGTTATTTCCGGGATTCTTATTGTAAATGTAGTCCCTTTACCAATCTCTGATTTCAAATTAATGGTGCCGTTCATGAGCATTGTGAGTCTCCGGGTTATTGCAAGACCCAAACCCGTACCTCCATAATGTTTATAATTTCTTTCCTGTACAAACGGTTCAAAAATAGCTTCTCGTAATTCTTTTGAAATCCCAATCCCGGTATCAATAACTTCAATTATTAAGTCAATCAGCTCTTCTGATTTTTCTTTTGAATAATTGACAAGCTTAGGATTTTCGGTATAGACTTTAAGAATAATATGGCCGGTTGATGTAAATTTTATAGCATTTCCAATCAGATTGAAAACTATCTGACGCACCCGTGCCTCATCAATATAGATTCCGTGTGGGGTACCTGACAATATATCCAAAATGAATTTAAGATTCTTTTCAGAGACCTTAAGCGAGAATATTTTCTCAAACTCAGAAAAGAAGGAGTATGTATCTATAAAATCATATTCCAGTTCCAGTTTACCGGCTTCGATTTTTGAAAGATCAAGGATGTCATTTATCAATGTCAGAAGGCTTCTGCCGCTTGATTTTATTGAATTAATATAATCCTTCTGAACCTGGTCAACAAGAGTATTACCTAATAATTCTGTATAACCCAACACTGCATTCATTGGAGTACGGATCTCGTGACTCATATTTGCCAGAAATTCGCTCTTTGCTTTGTTAGCATTCTCTGCTTCGTTCCTTGCGCTTATAATATCAGCTTCTGCCTGTCGAATAGATGTGATATCCCAATTGGTGCCAACCATACGTAATGCATTGCCGTCATCATCACGTTGAACTATAGCCTGGGCTTTTATGATTCGAATAGTCCCATCCGGCCAAACTACACGAAATTCGGTATCAAATTCTTTTTTCCCGGTAATAGCCATCTGAATTTCCAAATCACCCTGCACCCTGTCGTCTGGATGCAGACCTTTTTGCCAGGCTTCATAAGCCTCACCAAAATTCGATTTATTCAGGCCATAGAGCTCATACATCTGGTCGTCCCACTTTATTATATTATTGACTATATCATAATCCCAAACACCAAAACCTCCGGCATGAACAGCTAATTTAAGCCGGGTGGCTGTTTGTTTCAGCTCTTCAGTCTTCTCGTTTATTAATTCCTCCAGATGTTCGCGGTGTTTAACTAATTCATTTTCAGCTTGCTTTCTGTCACTGATATTACGCATGCTCCCAATGATTTTTTCAGGGTTTCCTTGTACATCCAAACAGATTTTCGAAGAAAGAGAACAAGGGACCTGTGAACCGTCTTTATTTTTTAGTGCAATCTCAAAATCGAAAACGGTTCCCCGTTCCTTTATTTGTGATAAGAAAGCGGCTCGTTCATTGGTATCAGAATAGAAACTGTACATCGACTTTCCTATAAGATCATCCCGGTGATATTGACCATTTGACAGGATCTCTATGGAAGGACTAACCTCAAGGATTGTACCATCAATTGATGTTTCGTAGTACAGATCCTGCACATTCTCAAAAATTCTGCGGAATTTTTGTTCGCTTTTTGTCAGGGCTTCTTCCGACTGCTTGCGATCAGTGTCTTTTTCAATAAATTCAAGTGCAAATGAAATATCGGATGCCATCTCATCGAGCAGTTTTATTTCATCTTCATTAAAAGAATCGATTTCAGCTGTGTACATCATATAAGCGCCCAGGATTTTACCCGATACTTTAATTGGTAAAGATATTGAAGACCGATAACCAAGTTCAGATGCCTTCTTCCGCCAGGGGATCATTTTCTCATCAGTCGCGATATTATTCGAAAAAACACTTTTGCCGCTTTTAATTGCAATCCCAGTTGGACCTGAGCTAAGCGCTTCATCACCTAAGTCAATATTAAGATCTCTTAAATAATCCCCGGTTTTTCCTGCTGAGGCGGATACTTCAACTTTATTTGTTACTGTATTTAAAATTCCCACCCATGCCATAATGAACCCGCCATCATCCACTGCAATCCGGCAAGCTTCATCAAAAAGAAACTGTTTGTCATGGACACGAACTATTGTCTGATTAATGTTGCGTAAAAGTACATTGACCCGGTATAATTTATTAATGTTTTCTTCAGCCAGTCTGCGTTCGGTGACGTCATGGAAAACCACGGCGTATTGATTTAATTTGGACTGGAATGCAACACAGTCGTACCAGCGGTTGGTGCTCTCAAAAAATTGTTCGAAATAGATTTGCTCTCCGGTCTGAGCTACATGGCCAAATGTCCCTATCCAGTCAAATGAATGTTTTTCAATACCAGGGAAAGCTTCCGTTACTTTTTTACCCTGCGGATCAATTCCAATTATTTTTTTATAGGCTTCGTTAACCTCAAGGAACCGGTAATCTATCGGTTTTCCCGAAGTATCATATATCATTTCATTATATGCTATTCCTAAAGGACTTTTTTCAAACAGAGTGCGAAACTTCTCCTCGCTTTGTACCAGGGTCGCGGTGCGCTCTTCAACTCTTTTTTCAAGTTCCTCATTCAACATTTGAACTTCTATGATCGTGTTTCTCCTCTGATTAATGTTTCTGCGGATAAAATAAAAAATTATGATTAAGAGGGTCAACTGAATTATAACGTTTATTACAGTAATTTTCTGAGACTCTATGGAGACAAGGTTTTCCTTATAATTCATTGTTTTCAGATTTTGATTCTCTTCTGTCTTTATTTTGTTTACTAAGGCTCGTATACTATCTGTAAGGATTTTGCCTTTGCCTTTTTGAAATAATGATTTACCTGCGTTTTCTCCTTCTGATTTAATAACAGACACTATTAATTCAGCGTGTACGATCTCATACATTATTAATTGATTAAGTGTATCGATCCTGGCTTTTTGCATTAAATTACCCTGAAATAAGTTGGATAATTCATGGATTGTAACAGGTAAATCGGCCCTGGTCATCTTAATTGGTGTCAGATAATCTCCATTATTGATTATCAGATATCCACGTACACCAGTTTCAATATCTAAAACATCGTCTACAAGATGGTTAAGGTAATTTTTTGCTATCTGTGTATTATCTTCTTTTTCGTTTGCTTCACGTGCCGATCTCCATTCTGAACTGGATAGTTGCGTTATCAGGAGAATGAAAGAAATTATAAAGACTAATCCGGCAAAAAATGTCTGATCTATTAGAATTTTGAGAGGAACTTTTGAAAAGAAGGTAAAAAAGAGACCCAAAAACATAATTAAGAATAACAATGTGGCAATAACCGCCATATTAGTGTAACCTGTAACTCTCGAAATATCGTCCAAATGAAATTTTAACACTATAAGACCGATGATGTTTATTGAGAAAATGAGAACAAAACAGAAGACAATGAAAAAGGTAAGACGAATATTTTTCAGCGATAGAAAAAATAAAATGAAAGCTGTCAGAACCGAACTAATTGCAGCATTTAAAGCCATTCTCGTTGTGCCAAAGATTGTATCGGAGGGGAAGAAATTACGAAAGAAAATCTCATCGATACCAAAATTAACAGAAAAGACAATTTCCAATATTGTAAGTAAAGCGATGATAATGATTGTTATTGAAATAACCCTGGCTAATATTCTTGTTGCAGGTCCGGAAAACTGAAGAAGTATCAGAGAAAGTCCTGATAATAAAAAGCAGGCGCCAAGATTTGCCTTAATGGGTATTTCTCCGAGTCCAAAGGTCTTAAGAAAGGATATGTCATGCTGCCATGCAATAATTATAAGGAGCCCTAAGATTGTTGTAAGCAAGCCAGTGACAGTCGCATATGTGGTAAATGGGATATTGAAAAGTCTGTTTTCGTTTTGCATAGTGTCGATATTAATAGACTAAATATTTTAGTACAGTAACATATTCACTATTTTATCCTTTTCATAGTTTGAATTGAATTTATACAAACATAAAAGAACAATATAAAAACGGCTTAAATATTACTATCAGCCATAAAAAGAGTAAAAACATTAATCGAAAAAGACAGTTTATAAGAAACAGATCAACAACTAACTATCCAAGGTAAGAATAAATTAATGAATTGAAAGTTTTTTTACATTGAATTTTCATTAGTTAATAGTCAAATCAGTTGGTCTTCAGACAAAAAGGGAATTTATGAGGAAGAGAAAAGTAAATTAAGAACGCTGTTGGAGAAAAAAAAGATGGCATTCTGTCATTTTAAAGTGACCTGTCTGACGCCAGGTAGATTCCGATTTTAAAGGCTATATTGTTAAACTATTAAAATTGCTATTGTTGGAATCTGACCTAAGTTTTCCTTTAGTATTAATTCAGCTATTTCAAAGAAGATAAGGCGCATGTAGGATTAAATCTCTTTGTAAAGTAAGAAAAAATTAACTAATAGTATTGTGTCAAAGGGAAAAAGCATGTGTTTGGCAGCGCTAGCTGCTAACGTGTGATTTTTGTTTGTCCCGGTAATTGGGCAGGATTTCCGTGTCACGATAAAGTTGTCAAGGTGGCTCTGCAAAAACACCTGACGATGCTTTGCATGTAAGGGTAAATACATGATCCGCCAGCTGGCGGAAGCGCCAGCCCCGACCGAAGCGAAGCAAGCGTCAGGGCTGCTGACAGCTAATTAATTAAACCGTCCGTTTTAGGCGTTGTGATATTTTAAGAATTAAACATAATCTATTTAGGTCTTGTTTTAAAAGTTGTTTCGACATTTTAAAATATTTTTTTAAATTAATCGTCTACCTAAGTATAATAAACAAATTATAAGAGGATTTCAAAATGGAAAAGGAAAAATATGATTTTTCGGGAGCCCTTAAAGGGTTTGCTGAACACTACGAAGATGGAAATTCACCAGTTTGGGATATTGGCAGACCAAAACAGCCATTCATTGAAATTGCCAACCAGGTCGTTGAACCAATACTCGATGCAGGATGTGGAACAGGTGATACTTCAATTTTTTTTGCTTCACGTGGACTTAAGGTTATTGGAATTGATTTTGTTGAAAATGCTATCCTAAGAGCCAAATCAAAAGTTAAAGGACACAATTTGCCTGTTGAATTTTTGGTTAAGGATGCTGTAACTTTAGATGAATGGGATATAAAATTTAATACTGTCATTGATAGTGGTTTGCTTCATGCTATTTATGACAGGGAAAAATATTCAAATGGACTTAAACACATTCTAAATTCCGCAGGACGATTATATGTATTCTACTTTAAAGATGACCCTTCATCTCCTGGTGGTGGTATTTCGGACAATGAACTAAAAGGAATATTTGCTGATGGTTGGAAAATAGAATCTATAAAATCTGTCTCAGAAGATAATGACGAATGGAAAATGAATTTTGCGGTAATACTTAGAAAGTCATAAATTGATAAAATTTCATTTTATTATTTGCAGCCTTGAATAAATTTAAGGGTTCATTACGCCTAACAGCCCGGCGGTTTAATTAGATGCCGTCTACGTCGCGGTGACTTGTTTTTTGCCAGTCCCGTTCCGATATCTATCGGGAGCTATCGGGACGGGTGGCACAAGATTTTATAAGTGGGTTAAATTCTTCTCTCATAGACTTTTGAATGCGATGATAAAATAGTCCGGGCCAAAGGTCCTGACCGAAGCGAAGCAAGCGTCAGGGTTGCAAAAGGCAATCGAGGATCCCGCGAAGCGGGAGACGAGCTCAGCGAAGCTAACCGAGGCGACCACGATAGAGGTCGACGAGCTCGACGTAGTCAATTAATTAAACCGTCCGAGTTATAGGCCGTTTTATTCTTTTGGTGCCAAGACGGATCTGTCAGGATTGTAGTATCTATAAAATACAGGAATATTAAATTCTGTTCTTAACTTTTCAAGATATTTTTTTGCGGGATCATTTGATTGACAAGGGCCTATGATAATTAACTCAGATACTTTGGCAGCTTCTCCCCAATACGCATATTCGAGTAATTGTGAGAGTCCTTGTCTAATATTTGATTTTACACTCGATGAAGTTTTAATCTCATAAAAAATATAAGAATCAGGTGTCTTTCTTACAATGTCGACACTACCATTATTTGTCTTAACTTCAGTTCCAATAGCATGCTGACCAAACTCACCAAGAAGTATTTTATAAACAGCAGTCTGAATCTTGTTATGAATCAATGTAGCCTTCCGTTGAGATTGAGTCCTCACATCGACTTCTCCTTCGAATTTAGGATTATGACCCGCCTTAAATCTTATACCACTTTTAAAATTTCTTTTAGATTTAACAACTTCAAGCTGCTGATCATCAAATTCCTTTGCATCAATTAGCCAGTCTTTAAAATCAGTTGGATTAAGACCAAAAACACTATTTAAATCTAGTCGTACACATTCTTCAACGAGTGTATTCTGTTTGTCCCAACCTGCCTCAGTTAACTTGATAACTAACAACTTTGCAACTAATTCAGGGACATAAAATTTATGGAAAATTCTAGAAATATCGAATGATATATATTCAGATGTGTGATCAATAGCAAATCCAAATTGTTCTATTATGTATGCAAAGTTTGTATAGGCTTTACCATATATAACATCACCCCTTTTAATAACACATTTTTCAGAAATTCCTTTTTTGAATGCATCTATATAATCATGATGACTAAAAACAATTGCAACAAATACCAAGTCCATAACATCCTCAAGTCCATATTTTTTAATCTCATTCCATAAATCTGGTGCGATCCCGGCTTGATTGATTGATAATATACCTCTTGTTTGAGCTGAATCTATATGAATATCCATATAGTCACCTTTCAAATGATTCAATATATCATCTTTGTCAAATTTTTGTAGGAGAAAAGCAATTTTATGCGCACCGTGCTTGGTTAATGATACTATAAGCTTTTTTAAAACGGTTGCCATGGATTATGCGGGTACTGATTTTACAGAGCTATTATTTTTATAGGTATCCCATTCAGGAATGTAGTCTTCGTTCGCTTGGTTCCCAAATACATCCCAGTTCTTCCTTTTTCCCCGTGCGAATATTTCCAAATATGGACCAGGGCTGCAACCTTCAATTATTTTATATAATTCATCGGGCTTTCTAGAATGTTCTTGCTTTTGTGTTCGTATTATATTAACCTGAGTTCTGCCAGGCTGTAATGTTCTCATACTTCCTCTAACTCCAAAAAGTATTATCTCAGTTGTATTACGAAAATAGAAGCCAACACCACGACCATCTGGACCACCATCTTTTCGGACCTTATGCCAAATAAGATTAGCCTTATATTTAAATCCCCATGCCTCCATTACTTCAAGTCCTTCATTAAGTAACGCATTAGGAACCCATAAATATAGGTGACTATTTTTACTAGAAATTAGATGAACAGGTATTTCTTTAATTTCATCTAGATGTAATGTGGGATATCTACTCAGTCTTTTATGTTCAGGCGCCATTTTGCCCGTCCGATTCAAAAATCTCCAAGGGGGATCCGCGAGAATTGTCTTATAATCATTCTGTTGAATCTCAGAAACAAATTCTCTAGCAACAGAACTCTTATAGTCTGTAAGTTTTATTACTTTCATTTTCTCTTTTTTGTAAAAATAAACAATTTGTCTGTGGTAATTGGTTTCTTTTTTTAAACATCCTAACAATATTATCCACAATTAAGTTTGATTGAATATGTGGATTTTTTGAAGATTAATCCTACAAGATGTTGTCCTAGTTACATCGCTTAACACTACAAAGGTACTGTCTAGGATACGGCACCCATGGCCTAAAACTCATATATTGCGTTTGAAAACCGGAATTTTGTTATTTAATAGGATTGATTTACTTTTAGTTACCTAAGAATTTAATGATCATTCTAAAGATAGCAACCCGAACACATTTTACCTGAAAAAGATGATTATGAGACGCTTGACCGTATGATATCATATTATCACGGAAGCATCCACTGTATCGATCAAATAATAAGGATTAACAATTGTACAATTAAAGTCCTCAAGTCTACTTCAATTTAATATAGGTAACATTTACAAAAGCCAGTGACCCGGACCACTTTTGGCCGGAAAAGACTGACCTTTTAAACCGAGTTAAATGCTTATAAATTAATAATTTTCATTTAAGTCCGGAGACCGGCGAAATGTGGTTAATATGCCCGACTTTTGCACAATTATGTAACAAGTAATAATTTCTGAATTTGAGGGTCAATTTATTACAGCTAAAGGTGATGCCTTAATAAAAAGATTAAGTATGAGATGTCAAGCATAAGAGAGCGACAAATCCGAACTTAATTATTAACTTTTTTAATGGCTTTCAATTGTTCAAGGAGATGTGTCATTCATAAAATTACTATTATCATCCTCCTTCTTCTTACTAAATTCCATCTTGCCAAATTTGTACATGAAACTGATTCCGAAAGATCGCAATGGCATCATACGCGTAGTAGTTGATGTATAGCTTTCTGCAGAAATTGTAGATACTTGTCTTACATACTTGTTAAATGGATTTGTTGCGGTAAATCCAAAGCTTGCTTTTTTATCCCAGAATAACTTTCTTAGAGCAAAATTATACATGAAAAACTGTGGAGTCTTACCCTGAATATTTTGTGTTGCTGAACTATAGAAACCAAATAGCTCAAAGACAAGGTCCTTATTTAACTGGTAAGTTGCGTTCATGTTAAACCTGACCCGTACTCCTGATGATTGGTCGCCGATGCCTGTATTATTTACAGTATAACGGTGCAGGACCATAAGATTCCCACGCAAATTTAATTTTGTAGTTATAGGATATGAACCTGAAGTACTGATACCTGTATTATATTCTTCACCTATGTTTTGCCGGTTGGCAACCGATACATTGGTGTAAGTTGAATCACCTATCAGGTAGGTAGGGTAGAAGGTGGTAACCGATTTTATATCGCTGGTGTTTATACGTTCTATCAACGATATATAAATATTTCCTCCCTTTTTGAATGTATTGCTGTATCCTAATTCAAAATTATTTCCAATCTCGGGTTTAAGAAGAGGATTTCCTGTTGAAATGTTATATGGGTCACTTAAATTGATAAAAGGATTCAAATCTCTATATTCAGGACGTTCAATACGCTTCCCATATGCCAATTTCAGAGATTGGCTTTTATTAAAATCATGTGACAAAACAATTGAGGGTACAAAAGTACCGTATGAAGGTATTGTAGTATTAGACAGATCAATCTTAACCTGAGTGTATTCATATCTTGCTCCTAGCTTTACATTAAGCCAATCTGACAGTTTAAAGTTAGTGGAAAGATATCCCGCATAAACATTCATCTTGTAATTCAATTTATATGATTGTAGTGCATCATTTACATACTCATTTTTGATGGTGTCTAAAACGTTTACATTTGCTATGCTTGTAATATTCTCGCTTCCTATTTTTGCCCCTGTCTCAATCAAGAAATTTTTATTTACAGGATGTGCATAGTCAATTGATAAATTATTTTCATTATCTGTTCCAGGATTAGTGCTTGATGACCCTGAAAACGGTATCAGTTGTCCTTCATAAGATTGAGACTGTATATATGTACTATACGGTCTCCCGTTGCTTGCATTATAAACTATATCCAACTCCTGCCCTTCATTTTTAAATTTCTTTTTGTAGTCGAGGCTATAGTCGATAGAGTAGACTCTGGAGCGACTGTCTGAATTACGTAAAGTAAGTATATCAGAAATTGGATTAGAAGAATAATCCGTAGTAAGTTGTTCCTGATTTGTGAGACCCTGGTTACTGTTGCTAAACTGATTATAGCCCAAAGAGCCCGTAATTATATCATTTTTTGTAATATTCCAGTCAAAACCAACACCGGACCGAAAGCCATTTCTAATAAAATCTGTATTACTCGTTTGCAGCATGTTGGTAATTGTTTTAGCAGAAGTATCAGTGGCGAAACGGTTTTGAGAATATGGCAATTCAGATTTTAATGCAGCATTACCACTAAAAAATGCATTGACACCAAAATTATTATGTCTTATATTCAGATTCATCGAACCATTCTCCAGTCTTGAACCTGCCGATAGGTTTATATTCCCGTTTACCCCTTGCATTTTATTGTCATACAGAATAATATTGATGATTCCTCCAGTACCCTGTGAATCATATTTTGCTCCAGGATTGGTAATAGCCTCTATGCTTTTTATCTGACTGGCAGGAATTGATGCAAGAGCATCTGCAAGACTGTTTCCAAATACACTTGATGGCTTACCATTGATAAGAAAACGGATATTGGAATTACCCTGTAATTCTACATTTCCGTCTATATCAACGGTTACTTGTGGTACCTTTTTGAGTACATCAATTGCTGCTCCACCCTGAGAAGTAATGTCATTACTGACATTGTAAACAATTTTATCAATTCTATTTTCAACAACCGGTTTATCTCCTATTATTATCACACTTTCAAGATTCTGTGTTGAAGAAGAAAGAGAAATGGTACCAAGGGAAACAGAGCGCCTGTCGCTTTTTATATTTACGTTGTCTAATGTTACCTTTTCATAACCAATAAACTCAATATTGACCTGGTAAGTGTCAAATGCAATATTTGATATAACAAATACCCCTTTAGCATCTGACACTGTACCTGTTATTGTCTTTCCTGACTGTTTGCTGATTAATGAAATTGTTGCATATTCAAGTGGCTGGTTGGTAGATTTATCGAATACTTTCCCTGATAATGTTCCATTTAGTTTTGATTGAGCGCTTACGATTATGCAAAGGAAGAAATGTAGAATTATTATAAAAATAATAGATTTATTATGACGTGATTTCATACGTTTAAAGCTTCGTTTGAGAGGATGATCCATTCAGGATTTGATTATTAAATACAATATACAAAGTAAGATAATGAACTTGGAGAAAACTTGGAGAGAATATAAATTAAATGTTAAAAAATATTAATAATTAAGCCATAAGTGAAAACAATGGACATCTTAAACCCGTTTTCACGGCAGACTATATTTAACTTACCAAAAACGATTAGGAATTTTCTCTGGCTTTTTGGGGGTCAATTATTCTGGTGAAAATTGGTAAGTGGTAATAGTATTTTTGTTATAAACAAATTTGGTTAGATTTATCAATTGGAATTAAATTGGAATTGAAATTGAAACTATATGAATTTTTGGATTAGAATTAAGCCTTTCTTAATAATATGGGCTTTATTTAATATATGTTTTGTTACTGGTTGCAGAAAGTCGGTAGAAAATGCAGTTTTTAAAGAACCTAAATGGAATCTGGTTTTCCAGGATGATTTTAATGATTCCACACTTAATCAGTCAGCATGGAGCCCATACACAAGCCCAGGGCAGGAAGGCAATGGATTGAGACGGCCCGAAGCCTTTTCTCTTAAGGATGGAAACCTGGTTGTGACAGCGAGTATGATAGACAGCAATCTTGTTTCCGGGGGAATGGCTCAAAACATCAATCAGACTTTTGGAAAATTTGAATTCAGGGTCAGAGTTGAAAAAGACTCATCAAATGCCATGAGTGCAGTGGTTCTTACATGGCCTCAGAGTGAGCGATGGCCTATGGACGGAGAAAATGATATTTATGAAACCGGCACTGATGGTGATCGGCATGCTTTTTATACAAACATTCATTATGGAACATCAGCAAATACCCAACATACCTTTGTTCACGAAGCAGATGCTTCCAGTTGGCACATAATGGCGATGGAATGGACTTCCGATTATATTAAAATTTACAGGGATAGCTCTCTGGTATGGACATTAACTGACAAGAATGCGATCCCCAGGGTCAATCATCATTTGTGCATTCAGCTTGATGCCTTCAAACCTTCAGTAAGCAAGCCCGTTCATATGTTTGTCGACTGGGTAAAGATTTACAGTATAGCGAATTGATACAACTTATCAAACTTTCGGTGCGGTGACGTATATTTCTGCGTGAATCTTACTACAGTAACTTTTTCGATAAATATAACTACTAAGATTAATTTTGCAATAATTCTTAAGTAACGTTATCCTGAATATAATCAGGCTGGGATTTCTATTAGAGGTTATTTTATGGATTAGTGTGTTTAGTTGGCCTTCCCTTACTATGGCAGTCTATGCATGCAACAAAATGAATGTTATTTTTGCTTGTCTGGTCTTTGTAGGTGGTATTCATCTTCTCCACATCCAGCTTGCAGTTGGAGATGGCAGGATGGCAATTTTTACACGAAGCCAGTGTTGAGTTAGAATGTGAATCATGACATGCCAGGCAGCTTATTCCTTCATGAACCCCCCTTGGAGTACGATCGTCATCAGTACCTGACATATTAAATGCATTGGGCGAATGACACTGTAAGCATAAGCTCTGATCAGGATCTTGTGATATTTTAACAGATACTGACTGGTAATTTACTTTTGGAGAAATAAGTAGTAAAACAGGGAAATACATGTTATCTCGTCTGTAATAAAATGAGGTAAGTGTTTCCTCAATCCTTGAATAATGTATTGAAGCAGGTGTTTCGAGATTCTGTCTTTTTCCGGGATTGCCCGCCTGATGAACCTGGTGGCAGGCAAAACATGGAATTGCAGGACGATCTGAGAGCCTCACATCTTTCAATTTCCAGGGGCCGGCTGCATCAAGTGGCTCCACAATATCTTTAACGGTACCAGCGTCATAAAACATACCATGGCAACGAAGACAGTCATCATATATGGTCTCGGTTTTATTATGAACAGGATTTAAAAAAACTTCTGAGTAATTCATCGCATGCCCGCCTGAATTCCATTTTGCATACTCTGTTTGATGACAGCTTCTGCACCTTTCCATCACATTCAGTCGCTGATACTCAGAAATCCTTACATCTTCAGGTTTTATTTTCTTGCTATGATGAAAAAGCATGCCTCCCTTTTCTTTCAGACTGTGAATCCCTTCACTCAGGGCTGTCCCATGACACTCCTTACACGCAATGTTCCTGTGTGTCGACCCGGCCCAAAGGTCGACCGAATGAGAAATCTCATGACAGCTTGCGCATGTTTTTGTTGGCGAAGCTGCATTCCAGTGAGCATAAAAAGCAAGAAATGCGATAACTAACAGGAGGAAACTTGAAATAATAATAATTATATTTTTCATTTGCCGGATATTCTTAAAAATTCAAAACCACAGAATAAATTAGTTCGACTTCATATTTGTCCCCTTCCACTTCTCTTTAATATGGCCTCCTACCCAATAACCGAGAGTAATTATGGTAAGCGCGGGGTTATATCCACCATTGTTAACATGAAGGCTTCCGTCTGCAATGAAGATATTGTCAATTTCATGAAGCTGGCCATACCTGTTGGTTACAGAAGTTTTAGGATCATTCCCCATGCGACAAGTCCCGCTCTGATGCTGGCTTGGAGTGCTCTGCTTCCCTGGAATAGATTGCCATGTTTGTACGGCTCCTGCTTCCTTTAACCATTCTTCTGCTTTATCAGCAAGAAAATGTGCTACTTTAATATCATTATCGTGTCTTAAGCCACTAATCCTGGCGACAGGGATTCCCCAGAAATCCTTTACAACAGGATCTACCTCAACCATCTTTTCAAATACCGGCATCTCCTGTACAGGTCCCATCACGACAATATGTCTTTTAAAAAATTGCTTTTGAAAGTCTTTATGTTCCTTACCCCACATCCTGCTGCCTGATGGACGAACAGAGGTAAACTGATAAGGCATTCGGATGAATTCATTACACAACACGCCACCCCCTATAACATCCGGAAAGCGATGATTGAAATCATTTATTGCTATACAGGCGCCCGGGCCTACATCATCATATACTTCATCCTTAAAAAGTCCATAAGCTCCTGTATATGCGTGATCCTGGATATTCTTACCTACCCAGCCATTATTATTACCTGCTCCATTAGGAAATAACTTCGATTTCGAATTTAAAAGAAGTCTTGCTGTTTCGCTGGCGGAAGCTGACACGACTACAAGGTCAGAAGTTTGTTCCTGTAATTTGTTATCTGCATCAAAATATTTAATTCCCCTGGCTTTACCCTTGTCATCGACTATTATTTCACTTACCATACAGTTTATCCGAAGCTCACAATTTCCTGTTTTTAATGCAACAGGAATTACTGTATTCTGTGTTCCAGCTTTGGCGCCCACAGGACAAATAAAACCTACACATGTTCGCATGCGAATACATGCGGCACGACCGTTATAAGGCACTGAATTTCTCAGCATTGGTATTGGAAAAGGATGCAATCCAAGTCTTTTTGCAGCCTTTTCCAGAATTATTCCTTCCCTGTTCAATGAAAAGGCAGGCATAGGATAAGGTTTCTTCCTGGGCGATACGTAAGGATCGTTTGTCGGGTCGCCAGATACACCTAACTCATATTCTGCTTTCTCATAGTAAGGTTCAAGTTCTTCGTAGCTCAAAGGCCAATCATCAAGGGTGCTGCCTGGTACTGCGCCATATTTTGTTTTAAGATGAAAATCTTCAGGCTGATATCTCCAGGCCATTGCTCCATAACTAACTGTCCCGCTACCAACACATGCCGCATTATTTCCGTAACTCCAGTCGTTCGGGAAGACCTTTCTCCATCCATTCTTTCCATCAGGAGCCATTCTCCAGTTGCGCTCATTATCCGGACCATAGCCGCATTTGAGAGGGAAAGTCCGTTGAGAAGTCAGTTCATCATCCCCATGTTCATCGTAAGTATGCCATCTTCCGCGTTCAAAGAGTACTACAGTCAGACCTCCGACAGAAAGTTCTTTGGCTACTACCCCTCCACCTGCTCCGGCACCAATCACAACTGCATTTACATGTTTATTTGCCATTTTCAAGGGATTTAGGATTGTATGTACGCCAGCTTAAATCATTATACCTGTTTTGTCCTATGACTTTAGGATAATCAAGTCCGAGCATATGATAGCTGATAAATCCGCGGTTTCCTCCATGAACAGGACTTCCATAAAAACCCTGCAGAGAATGTTGTCTTATCATATCAAAGAAATCAGCAGGAGAGTGGTCCTTCCAATAATCACCGGGAAATTCTCCTGCCTGCATCTTTTCAAGCATTGCTGTCTGTTCTCCGAAAGGCAGTTCTTCAAACTTTTTACCATTCATCTGAATGACTGTTTTCTTAAACGCAGATAGCCCTTCACTATATGCAATCTGGAATTTCCTGTAATAAGTGTCAAGTTGCTTATCGATGAAATTTGACACATTTGCCCATCTTCCACCCGGGAAATCGTCCGCTGGAATTATCTGTTCAACAATTGCATCCAGCAGGCCAATTTCTTCTTCATTGAGATATCTCCACTGACTGATTTTGTTCTTGCAGGCAGTATTAAAGGAGATGAGCACTGCGGCAGTTCCTCCGGTAAAAAATCTTACAAATTCTCTTCGTGAAAATGACTGATTTATCATTTATTCTGATTTATAACCAATCCGAATTTAGCATAAATAAAATAAATATAATATTCAAAGAGATAAAAAATGTTAATCGAACCAACTCAGACAGTCTAATTCCTTACAGCGATTATTCATAACTTGAAAACTTGTGAAACTTAAAAAAACTGTGAGGTTCATAAATCAATTTTATGGGATGCATATAAGTGCAAAAGCCAGTCGTATTGATCATATTTGGTCGGCCGGATTACAATTAACATACATCACTAAACAACAATCGCTTAACTCCGGTTTCTGGTGGTCAATATGATCCGGCCAAATAGGTTGAGGTCAAAAGTTTTTCTGCAAAAAAGGAACATGTTTGAGTTTCGATTCTTATGATATATATTATATAAATTGTTACACAATTAATACTTTTAATATCTTGACAGGCTCATAAAAAACAAGATTGTACCATAGCCAAAATACTGAGGAATCATTTTACCATTTTAATTTCTTAAAGGATATTAAAGTATATGGAGTTTATTATAACTCCATTGAACGATATCTGCGGAATTATTCTTTTCTTTTGTCAGGATTAATACGTGGAAGAATTCAGTTATATACGTTTGCTTGATGTATTTTCATGTACCTCCCAGGTAAATAGGAAAAACTGCAACCCATGTTTTGATTTGGATGAAAAGGAGAAGGGCTATTTCACAGAATTGATAAGATTGATCGGAAGCGAATACGAATACTGCATCTCTTCAAACAATTCGGTCATAATAATCCGTTCACTTTTAAATATAATGCTTCTCAGACTGTTGGAAATTTATGATGCAAAATCAGGCAGGTCAAATAATGGCACTAGTGTATTTATCCATGAATTATCACTTCTCATTGATTCTTCATTCATTAAGGAACACAATATAGGATTTTATACTTCGGCTTTCAATATCTCCGAGAAGCAATTAAATGTTACTTGCAACAGTTATTTCAGTTTCGGATTAAAGAAGATATTAATGGACAGGCTTATGCAGGAAGCCAGAAAACTCCTTCTGTCAACCGACCTGTCAGTTTCAGAAATATCCTATAAGTTGAATTATGATGACAATTCATATTTCAATAAGGTCTTCAAAAAAGAGACCGGACTTACTCCTAAAAGGTTTCGTGATATTCATAAGAAATTAGTACCATAAAATCTCCGGATTGTACCATTTTCAGAAATCATGTGATTTTACATTTGCATAAAAAAATCACATAGATTATGAAATCAATTATTTATCTGGTTCCGGTTTTGATCGGATTATCATTCGGGTGTAAGAAAAATGATTCAGCACCGACCATTCAATCACAGACATTTGAAGTAAACTCAACTCCTTCTAAAACGTGGAAGTATTTCAGTTTTGCCAGCAACGATACTATAACTGTAACTGATCCTCTTACTTCGACCGCATGGGACCTGGCTTTTCAGCGATACAGGATAAGAACCAATAGTGGAAAATCAGGAAACGGACTTGGCAGTGCTGCAAATTCTTATGTTAAGGGACAAATAGGGTTTGACGCACTAAAGATTGTTTCTGATACTGCAACTTTTTCCTTCAGAGCTGCATTCTCGGCAAGAAGTTTTTCGGATGGTCCCCATACAACAAGTATAAGCTCGTTAAACCATTTGAATTTTTTAGCTGCAGATGTGTACATTAAGCAAGCTTTTTCCGCAACATCGCGGTCGCCGCTTGACCAGAGCACAACAAGTGTATCAGAAGGCCCTGCTAAAGATTGCTGCTGTCCGTAAGATTTACCCGACAAGCCTGCAAGAAAAACAATGGAGATCGTAATAATTTTTAATTTCATATTCGTTGAATTTTCTAAATTAATTAATATAACAATACAAACAAAAAAAGAAGAATAAGGTTGCATTTATATTAATGAGAATATATTCCTTGATAATAATTATTCTCAGTGGAACAAATTGGCAGTTTATCACACTAGCCCCAAGCCTCAATTCTTTTCAAATTTAGATAATATGTAGTACTCATTATTAACCATCGAACACTTCTACAATTTCGTAGTTTTCAGTTCAAATAAAGAAATACCTGACGCAAGGCAGTACAAGATCGAACTCTGGATATTTAGGCGAGTCATGTGGCATTTTCATTATTGTTGTTCTGAGATGATTCACCTCGATTTTAAGTAATCGAGAACCATTGAATACCAATAGCGCTAGTTTCATTCCCTAGTTCTCCAATCTGGGAATTTTTGTGTGTGAATAAAAATATATTTGACTTAGGTGTTATTTGTTTCGTAAGTTTATTTAAAATCAAATTCTTGTTCATTATCACCGATCCCTTTAAATAGTTGATCCTTATTAATAC
>PMIJ01000052.1:14077-18251 GCA_003157015.1 Bacteroidales bacterium | reverse complement strand
ATCACTCACTTCCTACTCGATTTCATTAAGGCATTCAATATGGGGTCTACCCAGGTTTCTTTTTCAATATTATATACAATAAAATCGCTGTCGAATTGCCAATAAGCCCAGCTAAAACCCAGTTTTTCGGCAGTACGGGCTACAAATGCAGTATATCGTGCCCTGGATTCCATGTCCCCTTTGTCATAGGATCCAAATTCACCAAGGAAAATAGGCCTGTCGTTTTTCAGTGACCAGTCAGAAGCAATTTTTAGCTTTGATTCTACTTCCGCTTTTTCATCCACAGTACCTGTCCATTTGATGCCACTTAGATTCTTATATTCACTGGCCCAGGCTGCTCCCTGATGCGTAAATCGCATAGGATGATAAAAATGCACTGTTACGATTATATTCCGATCATTTTCGGGTAATCTCAGGGTATTCAAACTTTCTATCCCATTCCAGTTACCGGGTCCGATAATCAGAGTGCGGTCAGGATTAGATTCTCTGATTATTTTCACCGCTTCTGCAAGGAAGGTGTTCCACATTTCGGCGGTGAGCTTCTGGTTTGGCTCATTCAATAGTTCAAACACAACATTGGCTGATTTGTCTTTGTACCTGTTGCCAATCTGTTTCCAGAAAGAGAGGAACATCTCTTTCTTTGCCTCCGGATTATCTGCCATGGTTGTGTATTCATGCAAATCGAGTATGACCATTAATTTTGCTTCAAGGCTTTTATTAACCACCCAGTCAAGTGTTTCCAGCCAGTTTGCATTGATTTTATTCTGACTGTCCATTTGCGTGAAAGGATTCAGGTTTATTCTGACCGAGGAAAAGCCTGCTTCTTTGATCATTTTAAAATAACTCTCTTTGAAGCGGCCTTTTGTACGATCCTGCCAGAACCCTTTATCGTATCCGAGAATGTTAACCCCTCTGCCCAGTTTAAGACATTGATCTTTGACAGTTACTTTTTGTGCAAGCGAAATGTTGCATATTGAAAAACCTGCTATTAAGAAGGCAATAAATAAAATAAGTTTTTTCATATTGCAATTTTTAAATGTTAATAGGTTGGACATAATGTATTATGGTAAATTGTGAAGACGAATTTAATCATTTATTAAACAGGAGATATCCCTTTTAAAATCCCTTTGGCCAGGCATCTGTTTTGCATATTTGTCTAAAAGGCTTAGCTTTATAATTCGGATTTTATACATGCAGTTATGAAAGTTGCCGTCACCGGAGCCAGCGGACATATAGGAAGTTGCCTTGTACAGGAACTAAAAAAACGTGGAGCCGCGATAAGAGTTTTGGTTCACAATTTCAGAAGCGATCTGGATAAATTGGATGTTGAGGTTATTCAGGGGAATTTGCTTGAACCTGAATCGCTGATCACCTTTTGCAAAGGAGCAGATGTCGTATTTCATCTCGCAGCTCAGATCGCCATTGAGAACCGATTTTCAGGAGTTGTTTATGAAACCAATGTAACTGGTACCAGGAACATGTTAGAGGCAGCTATTCATGAAGGGGTAAGAAAGTTTATTCACTTCAGCAGTATTCATGCATTTCAGATCGGCTCTCCCGGTCAGATGATAAACGAAGGCACATCATTGGTTGAAACGAATAAAACAATCTATGAGTTTACAAAAGCTGAGGGTGAAAGGGAAGTAAGGAAAGCGGTAAAGGAAGGATTGGATGCAGTAATTTTAAATCCTACTGCTGTCATTGGTCCGTTTGATTACAGAGGCTCTTTGCTGGGTCAGGCACTTCTTAAAATTTATCAGAATAAATTACCTTTTCTGGTCTCCGGCGGATACAATTGGGTTGATGTACGTGATGTTGTTTCAGCCTCAATGAACGCAATTGAATCGGGGCGTAAAGGAGAGAATTATATCCTTTCCGGAGAATTCCTTAGTCTTCAGGAATTATCTGCCATGATAAGTAAATTATCGGGGTGCAAAATTCCTGGTAATGTTCCGGTTTCACTGGCACGTATTGCCTGTCCTTTCATTCAGTTTTACTCGTCAGTTACAAAAACGCAACCTTTATATACATCCCAGTCTCTTGACATTCTGGTCAATTCCCCGGTTAATATTTCAAATGCAAAAGCCAAAAAGGAATTGAGGTATGATCCCCGTCCTCTTGAACAAACACTCAGAGACACATTTGACTGGTACAAGCAGAAAAATTTTATAAACTGATATGATATCACACACGACCTTTAACATTATTTGCTGGATATGGATCGCTGTTGCAGTTTTTATATTTCCAATCCTGTTAAATGTCACACAACCCTACGGCAGACATACGAAGAATAACTGGGGGCCAATGATTAACAACAGGTTCGGATGGTTTTTAATGGAGTTACCATCTTTAGTCATTTTTGGATATTTTATAGTATTTAAAGCTAATTTGTTAAATTTACTTGTTCTGATACCTGCATTACTTTGGGGATTGCATTATATTCACAGAGTCCTTATTTTCCCGCTTCAGATCAGAACAGCCAGAAAGAAAATACCTGCAATAATTGTACTATTTGCTTTCATATTTAATATAATCAACGGTTTTTTGAATGGCTACTGGTTTGTATATTTTGCAACTGAATACAGATCAGGTGTTTTAATTGATCTGCGTCTGACAACAGGTGTAATATTATTTTTGACAGGATTTGTCATTAATAAATATCACGACTTAATACTGATTAAACTTCGTCCGGCATCAGGTAACGGATATAAAATTCCTTACGGTGGACTTTTCAAATATGTTTCGTGTCCTAATTTTCTTGGTGAAATTATTTCATGGGTAGGCTTTGTTCTTGTTGCCTTTAATCTGCCTGCTCTCTCTTTTTTAATCTGGACATTAGTAAATCTTATCACACGGGCCCGGGATCATCACAGATGGTACCTGAATGAGTTTCCCGAATACCCTAAAGAAAGGAAAGCCATTTTCCCATTTCTATTTACCTTGTCAGGATCTCAATCATAGCATTCGGCAGTCCTGCTGCTTCAGCATTCACCTTTATTGAACCTGCTTTTGAATAGGGTCTGATAATAGCCAGACATTTCCCATTAAAGGTCTTGCATTCAGGTTTGCGGAAACTATGCATATCATTAGGTGCAGCATTTCCTGATGCCAGCAATTCACCTTCACCTGATACTATGAATTTAACAGTTATGTCAGTATTCGGTATAAGATTTTCATCTTTATCCCTGATTTCAACTGAAACATAAGCCAGATCGTTACGGTCAGCATTAATATGGGTCCTGTCGGCTGTTAATATCAGGTGAGAAGGCTTTCCGGCTGTTTTGAACACCTTTGTTGCAACTTCCTTTCCATTTATTATACCTATAGCTTTTAGCTCGCCAGGTGAGTATGGGACGGTGAATTCTGCGGTAAGCCTGGTTTTGTCAGAAGTTTGTTTTTGGCCTATCACTTTTCCATTTAACTTAAGGCGTACTTCCTGGCAACGTGAATAAACAGATATCTGCAATGTATCTCCTTCCTCTCCGGGCCAGGTCCAGCTTTGATATTCAGACGGCCAGCCCCACATTGATATACCTTCCTTTTTCCCTGATGGCAGTGGTGCATGAACTGCCATCTCAAGGTTACTTCTGCCCCATACAACATCCCTGAAATAAGATTGAGCTTTTTTTTGTCCGGTGATATCTATATCGCCGCACCAGGAGTTATACCAGGGCCATTGCATACTGAAGCTGGTATCCTTTTTGTCATAGTACATATGACCGATGCCCGATTCTCCAAGATAATCCATGCCGGTCCATACAAAATCCCCTATAACCCATGAATCTTTTTCCACCTGCTGCCAGTTTTCGAATGCTTCCATCGGGAAAGACTCCGTACCTGCCATTATTCGATCGGGGTATTTTTTATGATCGTTTTCATACTCTCTCCACATATAATTATATCCCGCCACGTCAAGGCTTGCAAAAGCTTTTGCCGAGGCCGACCAATCTGTACCGGGATGGTCCCAGAAAAAGCAAATTGCTGCAGTAACAGGACGTGAATTGTCAAGAGATTTAACAACCCGGACCAACTGACCTGCGATACGCTGGCCTGAAGTGTCGGCCCGTTCGTAAATTTCATTACCTATACTCCATGCAATCACACTGGGGTGGTTACGGTCACGAAGGATCATCGATTGCAGATCATTTTTCCAGTTATCTTTAAAATAATTACT
>PMIJ01000052.1:0-14059 GCA_003157015.1 Bacteroidales bacterium | reverse complement strand
CCATTGGCTTTCATTATTTCAATCCGTCTTTCTTCTGCACGGTCGAAAGCTGCAGAGCCAAGTAACCCGTTGTCATGATGCATGCATGCACCCTTAAGCTCAAGCGGAATATCATTGAGGCGAAAACCTTTGCCCGCACTGAAGTCAAGTGTTCTTACTCCAAACTGCACTGAATAACTGTCAATTATTTCCCCTTTTACAACGACCTGGGCTGTGGCCCGGTACAGGTGGGGATTGTCAACCGACCATAGAGACGGTTGTGTTATCTTAAGTGACTGTTCAACTGATAGTGTTCCGTCTGGATTAATCTCTATTGATTTCTCTGTCTTATTAATAACCCGGTCATCAGTGTCACTGATAAAAGTTACGAGCTTTCCTTCAGAGTTTTCGTGACCGCTGTTTTTAAGCTTAACTGACAGCCGGATCTCGGCTATATCCTTTGAAAGTAAGTTTGTTGTAACATACAGACCGTTTTCAGCTACTCTGAGCGGATTGGTTATTGTGAGCCATACATGACGATACATCCCTGATCCACTGTACCATCGGCTGTTCTTTCCAGGATTCATTACCTTAACAGCAATTACATTATCGGATCCCGCGTTCAGCAATCCTGATATGTCGAACGAAAAAGGGGTATATCCATAGAAATGATCCCCTGCCTTTTTCCCGTTCACCCATACAGTGGTTATCATGTATACACCGTCGAAGCAAACAGATACATTTTTCATCTTGTAAGAATCATCAGCCGTGAAATGTTTTCTGTACCAACCGGTGCCACCTTTTACATGACCTGTGGAAACTCCTCCTTCACTCGTTTTGGTAAAGGGACCAATATGATCCTCATTATCGCTATCGGCAAAATTCTCAATACTCCAGTCATGGGGTAGGTCCAGGGTTCGCCATCCGGAATCGTCGAACGAAGGATTTTCAGCTCCGGCTACACTGTCACGCAGGAATTTCCACCCCGAGTCAAAGGGGAGATTACGATTATTGACGGATCCTTTTTTTATATTATCCGTTGAGTAGGATAGCAGCATTAAACTTAAAAAGAGGAACAGTGGAAGTATCAGTTTTTTCATTGAGGAAGTTTTTAAGAACTATAGTAAAAATAAAACAAATTTTAGGACTCTTTCACCTCTTAAAAAGAAAAAATCAGATCAATTTCGCATTTTTTAAACAGGTATGCGTTTTTATTTGTTATACTTATAGTTCAGTAATGAGTTTATACTTTGTATAAATAAAGATTAATATGGGTATCAGTAATCACGCATAAAATCCCATTGATTTTCAAGCGTTTTACAATTTCTTATTCATGATTGCCGATAGTCATTAAGATTAATATTAATAAAGTTCAGTTAATTAAAAATTCAGAAAGATGAAAAGGATGTTTCTTTTGGCGATGTTACTTATAACAGGGACATTGATATTTTCCCAGCCGGCTAAAGATAAATTTTTGTCAGTTACTACCAATTCAAAATCAGCGTTGTCGCTTTATAATCAGGCCATGAAGTATTTTGATGACGTTTTCCTGAATAAAGCTATTGAAACATGTAAAAAAGCTCTTGATCAGGATCCCGATTTTTTCATGGCTAATTACCAGCTGGCTTCTTATTACCTTCTGAATCGATCTGGTGATAATTTTGATGAATACGCTGATGCCGCAATCAATTGCAAAGCTAAACTCAATGACGCTGAGGAACTTCTGAAAGAGGCTCTGGTCAGATTGAAACAGGGAACTATCAATGTTACTGATCTGGGGAGAAAGCTTGTAGAAATGTATCCAAATGATCCCAATTCATATAATAACCTGGTTTCTTTTCAATCACTGGCAGGCGATTCAACAGGCATAGTTGAAATTTTAAACAAGGCGGTTAAAATAGCTTCGAATCCCGCATCCTTTTACAATCAGCTCGGATATGCATATCTGACGCTAAAGGAGAGCGATAAGGCGGAAGTAGCGTTCGATAAGTACATTGAGCTTGAACCAAAAAATCCCAATGTATACGACTCAAAGGGAGATTATTATATGTATATTAAAAAATACGATAAAGCTTATGAATCGTATATGACAGCTTACTCCATGGATTCTTCTTTTAGCCATGAAAAGGCAGAGCTGGCAAAACAGCTTTATGAACAGACCGAAGGCAAGAAACTCGAAATAAACTCCATTTGATCTTGCTTCTTTTTAGGTTTTGTCCTAAAAAGATAAGATTGGTAACATCATGGTGTGACCTCAAAGCCTTCTGTAGCTTTATTACAAACAAATCTGTTAATGCCAGAAGGTTTTGACTTATAGAAATAATGGAAAATCAATCATATAAAGGCAGAACTCATTAAAAAATTTAATTGCTTCAAAATGAATAAATCTATTATCACTCTATTAGTAGTTTTTATTTTGCAATCTTCAATTGCAAAAACTCAAAAAATTATTGGCTTTTATGATAAGAATACCGGCAAGGAGCTGACTCTGGAGTCCTCATTTGACAAAAATTTAAACAAAGACACTATTGGTGAAACTATCAGACAGCTTTCTGCAAAACCTCACCACCTCAGCTCTCCTGGAGATAAAGAGAATGCTGAATATATCCTGAAGCTGTTTAACAAATGGGGATGGGATGCAAAGATTGAAACATTTTATGTGTTGTTTCCAACACCAAAAATAAGGATCCTGGAAATGATATCGCCTTCCACTTTTAAAGCAACATTAAAGGAACCAGCCTTGAGAGAAGATGCTACATCAGCCCAGACAGGACAATTACCGACATATAATGCCTACAGTGCTGACGGGGATGTCACCGCTGAACTCGTATTTGTAAACTACGGACTGCCCGAGGATTATGACATATTGAATAAGATGGGTATTGATGTGAAGGGGAAAATTGTAATCGCTAAATATGGTCATAGCTGGAGAGGCATAAAGCCTAAAGTAGCGCAGGAACATGAAGCAATTGGTTGTATCATTTACAGTGACCCGGCAGATGACGGGTACTTCGAGGGTGATGTATATCCAAAAGGCGCCTTCAGAAACGAATATGGAGTTCAAAGAGGATCGGTGATGGATATGTCATTTTATTCCGGAGATCCGTTAACCCCCGACATTGGCGCATCAAAAGATGCAAAAAGGTTAAACAGGTCAGAAGCCCCCAATCTGTTAAAGATCCCTGTCTTGCCCATCAGTTATCATGATGCAGCACCTTTGCTAGAAGCACTCGACGGACCTGTTGCACCTGAAGGATGGCATGGCGGTTTACCGTTTGCATCTCATATCGGGCCGGGTAAGACAAAAGTGCATTTAAATGTTACATTTAACTGGGATATAGTTCCATGCTATGATGTGATTGCCAAAATTCAGGGTTATGAGTTTCCTGACCAATGGGTGATACGTGGCAATCACCATGATGCATGGGTTAATGGAGCTGCGGATCCAATCAGTGGACAGGCCGCGATGCTGGAAGAAGCGAGGTCAATAGGTGACTTGCTGAAAACCGGGTGGAAACCGGCAAGGACTATCGTTTATTGTGCCTGGGATGGAGAAGAACCTGGTTTACTGGGCTCCACAGAGTGGGTCGAGGAACATGAAAAAGAATTAAAAGAGAAGGCAGTGGTATATATAAATTCCGATGGCAACGGACGTGGTTTTCTTTCTGCTGAGGGATCGCATGCTTTGGAACCATTTATGGACGAAATAGCAAAACAGGTAATTGACCCGCAGACAAAAGTAAGTGTATTCGAAAGAGCCAGAGCTCACGCAGCAATATCTGCTAAGAATATTGAAGCTAAGAAAAAAGCATGGGATGAGAAAGATTTAAAACTGGAAGCGATGGGTTCCGGTTCTGATTATTCTTCGTTTATTCAACATGAAGGAATTCCTTCATTAAACCTTGGATATGGAGGAGAAGACCAGGGTGGTGAATATCATTCCATATATGATTCTTATGATTTATATAGAAGGTTTAAAGACCCCGGATTTCAATATGGGGTGACTCTAGCAGAAACTGCAGGACATGCCGTTTTACGAATGTCAGATGCAGATGAATTACCTTTCGATTTTACTTACCTGGTTAAGACAATTGACTCATATTCCCTGGACCTGATGAACCTCGTGCAGTCAAGGCGTGAATCAACGGATTTAGAAAACCGGATTATCAGTTCCGGAGGTTATGCGATAGGCGAAGATCCTACAAAAAAGTATGTCATCTCTCCTGTTAAACCAGATGTGCCTTATCTTGATTTTTCACCATTGCAAAATGCATTGCATCAATTAGAGATTAGTGTAGAAAGAGTAAATACTCTAATTAAAAATAATATCACAGCAAACAGCGTTAGCGTAACTTTTAACCGATCACTTTACAAGGCCGAACAACAGTTGCTTATAGAAAACGGGCTTCCTCGTCGTGAATGGTATAAACATTCAATATACGCGCCTGGATTTTATACCGGATATGGCGTAAAAACCTTACCAGGTATCCGCGAAGCTATCGAACAAAGGAACTGGAATGAAGCACAGCAGCAAATTACGGCAGATGCAAAAGCTATCATGAATCTTGCAGAATATTTTAATGCTTTGTCACCCGGCGGTAATTAATAACACAGCCTGAAACAAAGAGGATTGCTCGTCAATTCGTTACTCACGATCCTCAAAGGGGTGCTTGACAAGGAGTTTGAAATATCTAACCTTGATTTGATAAAAGACATTGATAAAATTGTTAAGCTCGTGGAGGTTTTGAACATATTAAAGTAGTCAGCCCCTTGACTCATAATCGAACCATCCATGTGAAACCTCTGAATATGATAGCCCAAAATAATATATTTACGGGAGCTGCTTTATTAACACCACAAATTGGCGAGCCTGTAATTCTTAAAGACATCGAAAAGGAGTGAATATATAAAAATATGCTCTCTGTTATTAAAAGATCCCTGTACTTATATATTACTTTTTTCCGGTTTCGTGATAGTTTAAGTTTGTCCGCTAACACAGAATAACCTGGCATTTAAATTGTGCTTTTAAAACTCAATACAACTTGTTTATGTTTAAAAATTATTTCAAAACAGCATTCAGAAGTTTGATCCGAAACAGGAATTACACTATTATCAACATCGCCGGCCTGGCTGTTGGTATTGCCGTTTGCATTATGATCTTTATTATAATACGATTTCAAACAAGCTTCGACAATTTTCACTCAAAGAAAGATCGCATCTATCGTGTGTTAACCGAATATCATCATGCAGATGCAGCAAATACTGGAAAAGATGTTCCTTTTCCTATGCCCGAAGGATTGAAAACAACTTTTGCCCAAATAGAACAAGTAGCTCCGGTTTGGGCAAGCCACAATGATAAATTGCTGATACCAGACTATAACGGAACAACGATAAAAACATTTAAAGAAGACAAAGGTGTATTTTTTACAGAGCCTTCATTCTTTAAAATGTTTGATTACCCGCTGCTTGCAGGTTCATATGAATCATTGAAAGATCCGAACAATGTATTTCTTACAAAAGAGATTGCAGAAAAATACTTTGGTGACTGGAAAACAGCGCTGGGAAAAACCATTAACCTGGAAGCAGGCGGCTCTGTCTTCAGCCATTCCACTGACGTATTGAAAGTTTCAGGCATTCTTGCGACCATACCTGCCAATACAGACTTTCAACTAAAACTTGTTGTGGCTTTTGGAACAGGCATTACAGAAGATATGTCAAAAAACAAAAATTGGAAGGATAGAACGAATTCTGATTTCGGTTGCTATGTTTTATTGCCGCCGAATATTTCTGTTGACAATTTTAATCAACAATTAAGAGCCTACTCACTAAAAATGGAATCTCCTGATAATAAAGATAGTCATATTATACAATCATTAAGTGCGGTTCATTACGATACACAAACGGGTGATTACAGCCACAAAACAATCAGCCGCCAACTGCTTAATGTTTTGTGGCTGATTGCAGTATTCATCCTGTTAATTGCCTGCGTCAACTTTATCAACCTTTCCACTACACAAGCTGTTAACCGTGCAAAAGAAGTTAGCGTAAGAAAAGCTTTTGGAAGTAATAAATCTCAATTGCAAATCCAGTTCATCATCGAAACATTTTTGATAGTTATAAGTGCTGTAATAATTGCAAGTGTTATAACAATTCTTTCATTGCCTTATATAAATCAACTTTTAGAACTTCCGCTTTCATTCAACAAACTCAACAATACTGCAATTATTTTATTTCTGTTAACTGTAACAATTGTTGTAACCTCCTTCGCCAGTTTTTATCCCTCTGTAGTTTTATCACGTTTCAGTCCGGTTAATGCTTTAAAGAGTAAATTAACAGCCAATACTGCAAAGGGAATTTCATTAAGAAGAGGCTTGGTAGTGTTTCAATTCATCATTGCACAGGTACTTATTATCGGAACTCTCATCATTGTAAAGCAAATGAATTATTTTATGGATCAACCTCTGGGATTCGATAAAGATGCAATTATAAATGTTCCTCTCCGTGTAGATACTGTTTTTTTTAGAAGGGAGGAACACCTAAAGCAACAATTATTGTCATTAAACGGCGTGCAGGCAGTAAGCTTCAATTCCAATACTCCGGTTGAAGATGCTGATGATATATGGAGCACATTCAAGTTTGACCATGCAATAAAAGAAGCAGATTTTAAAGCTATTACCAAATTCGCCGACGAAGAATATGTGCCGGCTTATAAATTACAACTGATAGCCGGAAGAAATTTGCAACCTTCTGGTATGACAAGAGAATTTTTAGTGAATGAGTCGCTTCTGAAAAGTTTAGGAATTAAAAACCCTGATGAAATATTGAATAAAGAAATAAGTATATGGGGTGATCGTATAAAATGTCCTGTTGTGGGTGTATTGAAAGATTTTAATGACAGGTCTTTTCGCCATTATCCTGCACCATTGCTTATTACCACAAATAGAACCATGTACAGTCAGGCAGCAATAAAACTTGAAACGAAAAACATTTCTGCTACACTGCAATCTGTTAAAACAATATGGGAGCAAACATTACCAAATTTTGTTTATGAATACAACTTTCTTGATGATAAAATTGCAAGTTTTTACAAACAGGAAAGCCAGTTAGCGCAGTTGTATGAAATTTTTGCAGCAATCGCCATATTCCTTAGCTGTCTTGGGCTATACGGTTTAGCCTTATTCATGGCAGTGCAGAGAACAAAAGAAGTTGGTATTCGTAAAGTGCTCGGTGCCAGCGCATACAAAATTGTTTATTTATTTTCAAAAGAATTTATCTTGCTCATTGCAATTGCCTTTGCGATTGCTACACCCATAGCCTGGTATTTCATGCACAACTGGCTGCAGAATTATGCTTATCGCATCATCATCAGTTGGTGGTTATTTGCTGCAGGCGGGTTTGTTGCTATAATTATTGCACTTGCAACGATAAGTTTCCAGGCAATTAAAGCTGCCTTTGCAAACCCGGTGAACAGCCTTGCCTCTCAATGAGCTTGAATAAAGATCACTTTCAACAGTAAATAGTTCTGATTAGTTAAATTTATAATGAAATTTGTTTGTTAAAGAAATTATGAGGAAAGTGACAAATGAAAAAACCACCAGGATTATACTCCACTTCCTGATTTGGGCTGTTATTCTGGGTTTGCCGATTTACGCCGCAAGAAGGTTCCAGATGGGAAGTAATTTCCTGTTAACCTATTACACCATCACGGCAATAAGTGCCTTAATTTTTTACATAAATTACCTGTTCCTTATACCGGTGCTTTTCTTTCAGAAAAAAAGGTACAGGTATTATATTTCCGTATTGGCTCTTGTTTTCTTTTTTTATTTCATATCTGATTTTGCCAACGAACAGATTTCCAATATAATATCTAAAAATGGCAATTCAGATCAGATTATCAGACAACCCGGTGAAGAACGGAGGCTGAGCCTGCCACCTTTTCAAATGAGAAAACGCAGGTTCATAATAGCTGTGCCTAATGCCCATTTCATTGGGTACACGACATCTTCAATTTTTATGGTATTTCTTTCCCTGGGGCTCAGGGTGCTTGAACGTCAGTCAAAAATTGAAAAAATGCAGGAAGAGATGGGAAAGGCAAAGCTTAATGCAGAACTTGCACTGTTGAAAAACCAGATCAGCCCGCATTTCTTTTTCAACACCCTGAATAATATCTATTCTTTGATAGGCAGAAATAATGAAGACTCAAAGAATGCCGTAATAAAGCTATCGAAACTGATGAGATATCTCCTAAATGAATCCGGTGAGGACAACAAGCTGCTAAGTGATGAGATTGAATTCATGAACAATTATATAGACTTAATGAAGCTGAGGATAGGCGCTAAAACCATACTTAACGTTAACTTCCCGAATGTCTACAAAGATCTGATGATCCCATATTTGCTTTTTGTTTCATTAATTGAAAATGCGTTCAAATATGGGATTAGTGTACAGGAAAAGTCGTATGTAAATATTAGTCTCGAGTGTGGAGAAAATAACATTTTATTTAAATGTGAAAACGGTTTGCCGGAAAGTAATAATGGGCCCATCTTTGCATCTACCGGAATCGGCCTTGAGAATTTAAAAAAGCGCCTGAGTTTACTTTATCCCGGCAGGCATGAACTGGAAATCAATAGAACCAAAAATAAATTTGAGGTAAACTTAATTATTCAGTTATAAAATGATAACTGCTATTGCAATAGATGATGAACCACTGGCCCTTCAGTTGATTGTGGATTATATTCAGAAGACACCAGATCTGATATTAGTCGGACAATTCGAAAATCCATTGGAAGCAGCACAATATATAAGCAAAAACCCTATCGATATTGTTTTTACGGACATCCAGATGCCTGGTTTGAATGGAATTGAATTCACGAGGTCGATGGTTAATGGCCCTGTTGTGATTTTTACCACAGCTTTTTCTAAATACGCGATAGAAGGTTTTAAACTTGATATTGCTGATTATCTGCTCAAACCTTTCACATATGAGGAATTCCTTACTTCAGTTCACAAAGCTGAAAGGATGATAAGATCAGTTACGAAACCAGCAGATGATGTTCTCTCGAACAATGAATTCCTGTTTCTAAAGTCTGACTATAAAATTAAACGTATTAATTTCCAGAATATTCTTTATATCGAGGGATTGAAAGAATATGTAAAAGTATATACCATGCTTTCAGATAAGCCGATACTTTCACTTTCCTCACTGAAAATTCTGGAAATAAAGCTGCCAGCTGACAGATTTATGAGAGTTCATCGCTCTTTTATCGTGAATCTTGAGAAGATTGAGACAATTGATCGCAGCAGAATTGTTTTCGGTAAGAAATACATACCCATTGGAGATCAGTACAAGGACAATTTTCAGGAATTTTTAGATAAGAATTTTTTGTAAAGCGTATCTGGCTTGTTCATTCAGAGTCTTGATTATTGATGATGCCTTGTATTGATTGAAGATTTGTTGATTTCAACAAAAGAGACTACAGGTATGTTTTTTTCATTGTTTTAAATAAATTTGTCGATGGCACCTAGCCAGAACAGTGCAAAATCGTACTTCACTAAAATCTTGTGTAATTCATGTATAGCCCCTTGGGGGGTCGGGGGTAAAAAAAACCGAAGAAAAAGCTTTGCTACACTGCAAATTTAAACAGAATCTTATTATGTAGTCACCCCTCTTTGCGAAGCAGAGAGGGAAAGGGGGTGAGTTCGTGAGATATAGAGGATTGGCTCGCTTAGCTCGCGTTCCTCTTTGGCTAGCAGCCCAACCAAAAAGCCCTGCATCCGCCTTCGGCGTCTGCTGTGGGTCTTTTTATTTTTGTCCCTTTCAAAATCAAGCTTTTGACGGGCCAAAAACAAAAATCCCCGTCGCTTTCGCGACAGGGCTTTTTCTTTGTAGCGGAGGGAGGATTCGAACCTCCGACCTTTGGGTTATGAGCCCAACGAGCTACCACTGCTCCACCCCGCAATATCGAGGGGCAAATGTAGTATATAAGGTGCAATCGGCAAAACATTTGTGAAATTATTTTAGTTTTTACAGTCCGAAGTCAGTAGACCGAAGTAAAAAAAGTTACTTCCGACTTGCGTCTTCCTTCTTCCCAGCAATTTAAATTATAATTACTAAGTTTGTTAACGAAAACTGAACTCGTCTGTTGTTCATAAGATGAATCTATTGTATCACACAAAAAAAAAATCACTATGCCACGAGTATTTAAAGCAACAGAGATAGAAAAGGAAGAAAAAGAGGTGAAACGCGATTACCTCGACAGACATATGCCCCATGTTTTTTGCCCCGATACAGTTAAAAGAGGCGAGAAATTTGAGGTTAAGGTAAAGCTTGGTGAAGAGTACCCTCATCCTGATGAGCACGACCATTTTATAAGTGTTATACAGCTATGGAACAGGGAAACACTCCTTGCAGAAGCTCGTTATACGGCAGGAGTATACGGCAATGTGCCTTCTCATTTTGAAGTTGATTTTTATATTGTTGCCCCTGAAGTATCAATGAACCTTTCTGCTATGTCTGTGTGTACAAAACACGGCCTCTGGCAGAGCGAAGATAAACCCGTCAGGGTAGTTTAACCAGATTAAATTTCCTTTTTTGATAACGTTAATTCATTTGATGAGGCAGGTTTATTATCTTTGCAGGCCGATCAAGCTATAGAAAATGGTAAAGGACGAAAAGAAAAAAAGTAACTGGCGCGATAAATACAGATTTGCCGTAAGAAATGATCATACCTTAGAGGAGGTGTGGAGCATAGTAATGACCCGATATAATGCATTCCTTCTGGGTACTTTTATTCTCCTTTTTATTATTTGGGGCACCGCAACTCTGATATCATTCACAAATCTCAGGGAATTTATACCCGGTTATCCTGATGTTACAATGCGGCGAAATATTCTTATGAGCGCTATCCGTCTGGATTCGCTCGATCGTGAACTGAAATTAAGGGATAAGTATTTTGATAATCTGAATGCAATTATATCGGGCAACCAGCCTGTTGATATGCCATTACCACAGGATACAGCAAAGAAATATAATTCAATTAAGTTCAATACATCACCGGAAGATTCGGTCCTTAGATCACATGTTGAAAAGGAAGAAAAATATAATCTTACACTCGGCCCCACAGCCGTTGAATCGGTTTCTGGCCTTGCCAGTCTTCATTTTTTCGCACCGGTAAAAGGGATAGTTTCAGGGAAGTACGATGTAAGAACAAAACATTTTGGAACGGATATTGTCACAAGACCTAAAGCCCTTGTTTCGGCTGTTCTCAATGGTACAGTGATCTTTACAGGATGGACAATGGAAACCGGATTTGTTATTGAGATTCAACATTCGAATAATATTATTTCGGTATACAAACATAATGCCAGCCTCCTTAAGGAGACAGGCGATCTTGTCAGGGCAGGTGATGTAATTTCTGTAGTAGGTGACTCAGGTGAACTATATACTACCGGTCCTCATCTCCATTTTGAGTTATGGTATAAAGGGAGTCCCCTGGATCCTGAGAAACATATTTTATTCTAATTATCACCTCTGCAGGTATGCCAGAAAGAGTTGCATTATTGGGATCTACCGGGTCAATAGGTACTCAGGCTCTGGATATCATTTCAAAGTATCCCGATAAGTTTACTATTGAAGTGCTGGTGGCCGGCAACAATATTGACCTTCTTATTGAGCAGGCATTTAAGTTTCAGCCCGATTCAGTAGTTATCGCTAATCCCGATTATTACCTGAAATTAAAAGAATGTCTTTATAATACAAATATTAAAGTCTATGCAGGCAATGAAGCTGTTGAACAGGTGGTCGCAGCATCAAATGTTGACGTTGTCGTTGCTTCAATAGTTGGATATTCAGGCGTAAGGCCCACAATTGCTGCAATAAAAGCCGGGAAAAAAATTGCCCTGGCAAACAAAGAAACTCTCGTAGTAGCAGGCGAGATTATTGGGAAACTGGTAAGCGAATACGGAAGCACTATTATTCCGGTCGATTCCGAACATTCGGCAATTTTTCAATGTCTCGTAGGAGAATCCGGAAACCCGATTGAGAAAATTACTCTGACTGCTTCAGGAGGACCTTTCCTGAATCTGACCGAAGAGATGCTGATGCACGTCAGGCCTTGTGATGCTCTTAAACATCCCAACTGGAATATGGGCTGCAAGGTAACAATAGATTCTGCATCGCTAATGAATAAAGGGCTGGAAGTGATTGAAGCAAAGTGGCTTTTTGATCTGAAGCCTGAACAGATTTCGGTTATCATTCATCCACAATCGATAATTCATTCCTTTGTACATTTCGCTGACGGATCCGTCAAAGCTCAGCTTGGTGTACCCGATATGAGGGTTCCTATTCTTTATGCCCTGAGCTATCCTGAACGACTACAGTCCGATCTTCCCCGCCTTATGCTAAGTGATTGCAAATCTCTGACATTCAGCGATCCTGATGAAAAAAAATTCCGGAATCTTCATCTTGCATTCCTGGCCCTTAACCGTGGAGGAAATATGCCATGTATATTAAACGCGGCCAATGAAATGGCAGTTAATGCTTTTATGGAGGAAAAGATTGGATTTAACCAATTGCCTGAAATTGTGGAATATACAATGGAAAACTGCCAGTTTTCCCCCTCTCCCGATATGGATTTTCTTGAACTTACAAATACAAATGCAAGGGAAACAGCTCTTCGATTCATTAATAAACTTCATAAAGAAAGATGACAATACTTATTAGAATCCTGCAGTTTGTAATGAGCCTTTCAATTCTTATAATCATACATGAATTAGGGCACTTTACACTTGCCAAACTTTTTAAAACCCGCGTTGAAAAATTCTACCTGTTTTTTGATCCATGGTTTTCTCTTTTTAAATATAAGAAGGGAGAAACAGAATATGGCATAGGTTGGCTTCCTCTGGGAGGCTATGTGAAAATTTCCGGAATGATAGATGAATCAATGGATAAGGAGCAGATGAAACTCCCTCCGCAACCATGGGAATTCAGATCAAAAACATCGTGGCAGAGACTTCTGATAATGACAGGAGGAGTTATCTTCAATTTTATTTTCGCAATGTTGATTTTCATTTTTGTATTATTTGCCTGGGGTGAAACCTATCTCCCGACAGCTAATGTGAAATACGGGATTGTCACAGACTCGGTCGGTTATGCCATAGGTCTCAGAAACGGTGACAAGATCCTTACTGTCGACAATCAACATGTTGAAAACTTCCTCGAGATAACTTCCTATATCGTTCTGAACAACCGCAAAACCATTCAGGTTGATCGTAACGGTGCACTTTTGAATATCGACATCCCAAAAGAGTATATTCCTAAAATGCTTAAAGGCAAAGGACAAATTGACTCCAGAATACCTTTCGGTCCATATGTGGTTGAAAGTTTTGGGAAGAAATCCGCAGCCAAAACTGCAGGTGTTGAGATTAATGATCAGCTTATAGGGCTAGATGATAAAAAATTCACATATTACGATGAATTTCAGAAGTATCTTTTTGATAATAAGGATCATCCGGTAACACTTAACGTCTTACGGAAGGGAGAAACCATGAATGTTTTAGTAACTCCCGATTCCCTGGGAATGCTCGGGATAGGCAGGTCAGTGGCTCTTGCCCAGATTTTTGACCTCAAAACCATTAAATATGATTTCCTGCAGTCAATTCCTGCAGGAATTGATAAAGGAATCAAGACTGTTACCGATTATCTGAAACAATTCAAACTTATATTCTCAAAACATACAAAAGCATATCAATCCCTTGGCGGTTTTATTACAATAGCCAATATTTTCCCCGGTTTTTGGGACTGGCAAAGGTTCTGGAACCTGACAGCATTTCTTTCAATCATACTTGCTGTAATGAATATTCTGCCTATCCCGGCTCTCGACGGAGGACATGTCCTGTTTTTATTATTCGAGGTAGTTACTGGGAAGAAACCAAGTGATAAGTTCCTTGAGTATGCACAAATTGCAGGAATGATTATATTATTGGCCCTGTTGCTCTATGCCAATGGCAATGACGTACTTAGGTGGATCCGAAAATAGAATTCATATTTTTAAGGCCCCCATCCCATAGCCGTCAACTTAAG
>PMIJ01000090.1 GCA_003157015.1 Bacteroidales bacterium | reverse complement strand
CATGCCAACCCTGACGCAGACGGCAACTAATTAAACCACCGGGCCGTTAGGTTTAAGGGTAGTAGTCCGATACCGGTATATCCAACGCACAAAAGCAAGAGTTTGGCTGACGTCAAACACATGCTTTTTTTCAACCTGACTTAGTCAATTTAAATTGGTAATAGATAATCAAGCCTACTGATTTTCAAATATGATGTTAAGGATAATGTCAACAATCCGTAAAACGCTTTTACGATTAACTGTAAAATATATTTACACCCTAAGAATATCATAATTTCTAAACAGCTTTATATCATATACATACATTTATGGCATCATTATAGTACTGAAATATTGAAACCAATTGAAAGATGTTTCTGCTTTTCGATTTTTTCGATTTTCCAGACCAAACTAAATTTTTTATGAAAACGAAACTTATTCTAATCCTAATCAGCCTAATCTACGCATGCAGTATTACAAATAAGGGAAAAACAATATCTATTATTGATAACTGGGATTCCAGAGCTCAAGACAATATTGAAAGTCACAAGGACAAAGAGGTTAAAATCTCCAGAATGCATATGCGGGATAGGGAAGGGAAATTCTACGTTGCCTTTATGTATCGTATTGATAATAATAAATTAAGAGCTTATCCCTACTTCATATCAGCAAACGAAGATTACGATAAAGCAATCTATAAATGGATTAATGACACAACTTTGACATGCAAATTATTTAACTCTTCAAAAAAATTATCAGAGGCCTTTAAAATGACGGGTAATGGCAGTAGGTTACAATTAAGTAAAGAGTGAGCATTCATTAATTTATTGATATACAAAGATCATTGGAGGATGTTATGATATTAAGAAATTTACAGTTTTCCCTACGAAATTTCAGGAATCAGAAACTTTTTACAATTGTTAACATTATCGGTCTTACTATTGGAATAGTAGCAGCCAGTCTTATATTGATTTATATAAGGTATGAGTTAAGTTTTGATCGCTTTAATAGAAACTCGGATCGGATATTCAGAGTTTACAGTACATTTAAATTTCAGGGAGTACGCATGAGCTCTGTCGCAAATCCAGCTCCACTTGCCTCATTTCTTAAGGACAAACTGCCTGAAATAGTTAAAACAGTCAGAATTGCTCATATTCCTAAAGGTTTGGTTTCATCTGGGGATAAGAATTTTTTCGAGGAGAAAATCATAATAGCCGACTCTTCAATATTTGATGTCTTCACCTTCCCGCTTACTATTGGAAATCATGATGGAGTCCTGTCTAAACCTAATAGTGTGGTTTTGTCCAAATCAATTGCAGAAAAGTACTTCGGAAAGAGTGATCCTATCGGCAAGGTTATCCGATATAACCGTTCGATTGACCTCACGGTGAGTGGTATTATGAATGACATTCCCTTAAATTCACATATTAATTTTGATATGATTGTTGGAATGTCGGGTGCGAGGGCTTTCTTCGGAGATGATTTTCTTGAAAACCCTATAAACACCAGCGTACTTACTTATTTACTTACTTCTCCAAAGATCAACTTTGAAAGTTTTGAAAGATCTTTAAGCTTAGTTGCAGGTAATTATAATCGTGGATTTAATGAGGAGGAGTTATATCACCTTCAATCTCTGACTTCCATCCATCTTCATTCTGATATGTTTGGTGAATTTGCTCCAAACAACGATATTAAAAGTATATATATCCTAAGTACAATTGCATTATTAATTCTTATCGTTGCCTGTATAAATTACGTAAACCTTTACATTTCCATTAGCAGCCGGAGGAGGACTGAACTGGGAATGCGTAAGATAATTGGTGCCAAAAGACGACAGATCATTATTCTGTACCTTAGTGATTCTTCAATTTTGGTTGGAATTTCAGTAATTATTTCAGCAATAATCATTAGTGACCAATTACAATGGTTTAGTAACCTAATGGGAGTTTCTCTGATAAATAATTTTTCGATTGTTAGTTTGATTCCTGGATTAGCTCTATTATTCCTGATAATTACAATGATAACTGGACTCGCTTCAGGATGGAAATCCTCTCGTATTATTCCAATAGATACTTTAAAGAGACCATTGGTAAAAACTAAAAATCATATTGGAACCCAAGGGATACTAGTTCTTTTTCAATTTGGAATATCCATTGTACTAATATCATCAACACTCTTTATATATCGACAAATGAGATTCATCCAGAATTTGAATCTGGGTTTCTCAAAAGATCAGTTAATGATCATACCTCTCAATGACGAAAAAATCCGATCAAAAATAGTGTTATTCAAACAGGAATTATCTAAAAATCCATCGATCATTTCGACATCAGCAACCTCCGATTTGCCTGGAGAAATGATATGGGTTACTTCAATAAATTATGAAGGAGCCAACGCGCAGAACCCAGAGACGATGACATATCTATATGTTGATAAAGATTTCATCAAAACATATGGGGTTCAACTGAAAGAAGGATATCAACTTGGAGATACAGCTTGTCCTTACTCCGGAGGCCAGTATCTGTTAAATGAATCTGCAGTTAAAAAGTTAGGTTGGGATAAACCTGTCGGTAAGAGGTTTTCAATTTACCCAATAAAAGAGGGTTATGTTACAGGAATAATCAGTGATTTTCATTTTAAATCATTGCATAGTGAGGTAGAACCATTATTTCTTTATATGAGAGATAGTACTTCTAACTACCTTACTGTGAGATTAAGTACAATTGGCATTTCAGGTTCAGTAGATTATATACAGAGGCTTTGGAATAAAATGGTACCCGATAGTCCTTTTGAATATTTTTTCTACGACAATTTTTACGATCAACTATATAAAAAAGAGGCAACGTTTGGAAAGATCATCTTCATCTTTTCATCAATTGCTATTCTAATTGCTTGTATGGGTCTATTCGGTCTGGCAGCTTTCTTTTCCGAAAAACGGACAAAAGAGATTGGCTTAAGGAAAGTAAATGGCGCCACGATTACCGAAATTATAACATTGCTTAACTGGGAATTCGTAAAATGGGTTCTTTTTGCCTTTATCATCGCAACACCAATTACCTGGTTCATCATGCATAAGTGGTTGCAGGGTTTTGCATATAAAATTGAACTTAGCTGGTGGATATTTGCCTTAGCAGGAGTTATTGCACTTGGAATTGCTTTATTAACTGTAAGTTGGCAGAGCTGGCGAGCAGCAACAAGAAATCCCGTGGAGGCCTTACGATATGAATAAAAACATGTCCTTTTAATATCTACTTGATTCCTCACATAGCTGTCAGGCACATCCCGCAAAACAAACAACCTAAATAGACAAAGGTCCAAAGTTTGCGGGAAGAGCCTGCCAGTCAGTCCCACCATATAATGAGACAAATTTGTGACGAGATAGTTTTTTGGCACCGAGACAGTTCTAAAATTGCCCCTAAACCTAACTCGGTCGGTTTAATTAATTACCTTCCGCTGCCCGAACAGTTACATTATTAGCCCCCAAAGTCTATGAGAGTAAAATCATCTCAACTTATAAAATCCTGTGGCACTTTGACTGTTTCATCTACCGGGACAAAGTCGATAGGGCTGCGGGCCAACACTCTGGTGCCTTGTTTTTTGCTCGCCATCTGGACTATTTCATCGTGACCCAAAACTCACAACACTTACCCGAACTTAGTACCATCAAGACAGCTTCATCGTGACCAGCAAGTGCTCGTCCGTCTACCGGTCTCGATAGCTATCGGGATTGCAAAAACGCATGCCAACCCTGACACGGACGGCAACTCAATTAAACCGACGGGCCGTTAGCTGTCAACGACTCAAAGCCGTGACTTTCAACTACGCGCTAACAAATTGAACTGATCAACTCCACTGCTGCTATAAAATTTCCAACTCCAGATAGATAATATACGTACGAATTTATTATCTTTGTACGGACAAATAAGAAAAATATGGATATAAAATTGACTATTAAACTTGATGATGATGTTATTTCCCGTGCAAAAAGATACGCTAAACATCGCAAGACGAGTCTTTCAAAGATGATCGAATCTTATCTCGATTCTGTAACAAAACCAAATTCTAAGAAGATTGAAATTACTCCATTAGTTAAAAGTTTAAGTGGGGTAATCACGCTTCCTGATGAATACGATTACAAGAAGGATTATGCAGACCATTTGACAAGCAAGTACTCATGAGAAAAATATTCCTTGACACAAATATCATTCTTGACTTATTGGCATATAGAATGCCGTTCTACACTGATGCAGCAGAATTATTTTCATTAGCTGATAAAAAGAAGTTAACCCTTTCAATTTCTTCCTTGTGTTTAGCTGACATACATTACATTCTTTCTAAACAAAATCCAGGAATGGAGGTCAGAAAAATTCTTAGAAACTTCAAAGTTTTAGTAAATGTTCTGTCCGTTGATGATAAAATAACTGACTTAGCACTTAATTCAGAATTCCGTGACTTTGAGGATGCTATCCAATACTATACTGCGATTGAAAATGAGCAAGAGTTGATTATAACCAGAAACCAGGCTGATTTCAAAGACAGCAAACTTCCAATCATGACAGCCGGAGAATTTCTCAAATCAATAAAAAAATAAAAGTCAACAGCTAACTCGGTCGGTTTAATTAATTGGCTTCGCCAGCCCTGACTACTTCTCAATCAGCCCAAAAGTCTATGAGAGTAAACATCAAACCACTTATTAAATTTTGTTGCACCCGTCCCGATAGCTATCGGGATTTGCAAAAACACATGCCATCCCTGACGCTGACGGCAACTCAATTAAACCGCCGGGCCGTTAACGGGCATGTCTCAAAACCTCGGGACTAGTGACTACCAATTTGTTGCATCTTGACAGTGACCGTATTTCTAGACAAATTTGATCAACATGACAGACTTGATAATCTTGTAAAAATAACGCCCGCTAACTTAAATAATACAAAGTACCTAAAACGATCAAAATATGCTCCCACTTATTAAGGGAAATGTATTAAAAGTGAGAAAAATCCGACTATTCTTTTCCATAATCATAGCCATGACAAATTTATTGGCATCAAAATTGTTAAATAATTATCAAACCCTACTCTAATGAAAAAAACTATTTTAAATCTTTTGGGTCTTCAAATTATTATTGTGGGATTAATATTATTGATTTCGATCCCATTCCATAGTTGCAAACCAGACAAACCGGTATGTGATACATGCGGAATAGTCGCCTATAAACCAAATATTTACCTCTATCCCACTGAGAAATCTAAAATAAGTGTTAGACTGAATTTTCCGCATGGAGGTAAAATTATTACATCAATTCCTATTTATGGAAGTGGCTGGGTAGTAGATGTTGATACATCAGGAATCATTAATAATAAATATGAATTCTTGTTTTATGAAAGCGAACAACCTGACGTATGGCAAACAAATGAGAGTTGGACCATTAAGAGATCTGAATTGGAAGCATTTTTTACAAATAATATGTTGGAATATGGCTTCAATGGGAGAGAAATAAAAGACTTTATAAACTATTGGATTCCCCGATTGACAAATTCTGAATATTATGAAATTTACCCTCAGGAATCAAAAATTATAGAAACAGTGTTAAAACTTGATATTTCTAAAACTCCTGATAGCATTTTAAGATTGTTTTATATAATCAAAGGCGTCACGACTGATTCTAACAATAAGATCAATATTCCTATGGAAAATACTCAATTTAAAAGAACTGGTTTTTGCGTAACAGAATGGGGAGTAGTTTTAAAATAACTTGGGATCTTTCCTTGACAAAGAAAATGAAAATCAACCTGAAATAGCTTGATTACTAATAAAAAAACGCTCCGCTATCTCAGACGGTTTAATTAATTAGCTTCGCTGAGCTCGTCAACCGCTCCGCGGTTTCCTCGGTTGCCTTCGCCAGCCCCAGACAAATTTGTAATTAATCCTCAAAGTCTATGCGAGTAAAATCCTTTCAACTTTCATACCTGAGTCAAGATCAACTTGTGCTAACTAAGTCGAATTATGATCTAATGGATTAGAATCATTCTAATTCACGGACTCCTTAAAATGAAATACGGCATTGTTGAATGATCAATTTTTAATAAATTTGTAGAAAATATCCTAATGTTACCATCTGAGGTTAAAAATATAATCTTGAGCCGCTTGAAAAAGTTCGATCCTCAAAAGGTTGGCATCTTCGGGTCATTCGCTAGGGGAGACAATAAAAAAGGTAGCGATATTGATATTTTAGTGGAGTTTAAAAAGATTCCCTCATTACTAGCACTTATTAAGCTGGAAAACGATCTCTCCGAAATTCTTGGTACCAAAGTAGATCTCGTAACAACAGGAGCATTGAAGAATAGAAGAATCAAGAAAAGTATTAAGAAGGACCTCATCAGCATCCTATAATGATAAAGAGCGATCTCGCATACATAGACCATATTCTTGATTGTATTCGAAAAATAAGTGAGTTCAGTAATGGACTTTCTTTAAAAGAGTTTAAGACAAACGAATTAGTTCAAGACGCCATTATCAGAAATATAGAGGTCATCGGCGAAGCTTCAAAAAATCTCTCTCTGGACACAAAACAGACCTATTACAAAATCCCATGGAAAGAAATATCCGGGATGCGAGACAAACTAATCCACAACTATCTAGGAGTTGATGTGGAAGTAGTATGGAAAACAATTAAGGAAGATATTCCTACTCTAGAGAAACTCATAAGCGAGATAGAATAATAAAATACTTGTGCTAACTCGGACGGTGCTTTAATTAATAAGCTTCGCTGAGCTCGTCAACCGCTTCGCGGTTTCCTCGGTTGCCTTCGTCAGCCCGGACAGTTTCTCAGTTAATCATAAAAGTCTATGAGAGAAAACTTAAAACCCGCTATTCAAGCTTCAGCCACCTGGACTGTTCCTTTCTTCCGGGACAGAGTCAATAGGGCTGCCGGCCGACCCCGACGCTTCGATCGGGGCAGGCGCACAGTTGTCATGGTTTTTGCACGCCATCTCGACAACTTTATCGTGACATGACAAATCCTGACAACTTATCGGGACCACGCCATCTGGACAGCTTCATCGTGACACCAAACCTTCATCCATCTATCGGGACTTTGCAAAA
>PMIJ01000031.1 GCA_003157015.1 Bacteroidales bacterium | reverse complement strand
ATATAGTCCCTCTTTCACTTCCGCAGAGTCTCTTCCACGATACCTGGTATGCTCAACCTTTCCAAAGTATACAAGGCTTTCGCCTGTTAATCCCCGGTTGAAATTTTTTGCATACTCATCCATAACTTTCCGGGTATAATCCTTCAAAGCTTCCTCGTAACGTTTCAGCTCGATAGAGGTTAATTGGGATATGTCTTTTATATCTCTCCCGGAAACTTTTCTTCCAATGTGCCTTAGTTCGTCTTTGCTTGGGTTAACAGAAATCATGTAAAACTTGGTCTCGTCTTTTCCGAGTTTTCCTTTGTTATTATCAATAAAACTTTGCGCTGAATAGAAAGAAACGTCACTACTTTTTTGGTCGAAAAACTTCTCGTGGTTTAAGGCATCCTTTTCCAGGTTTTCTTTCTCCAGATAATTAATGAGGGAGTTACAACTACCCCTGTTATTATCCTTTTTTGATGAGTGAATCTTAACGTACATTAAAGCGTTTTTAAGTATTTTTTGTACTCGTTTATATCTCCCATTGGAAGCTCAATAACTGGTTTTCTTTCCAGCCCTGTAGCTCTATATTCAGTGTGAGAAAGGATATTTTCAAGATATTCCTTGGTTGTTTTTAATTTCAATTCAGACTTATTAAGCCTCTCCTGTAGATCTTTATACAGATCAGAATTTACATCATTTTTTACAGCTTCACTCTCTGCAGATCCTCTCTTTTCTGCCGTGGATATTTCCCCGGAAAGAGCAAAAGGTTTTATTTTGTTTTGCCCAGTGGTCTCTCCTTTTTTGGGGGCTTCTTCCTCTATGTATAACATAAATCTTGCAATCAAAGTTTCTATGTGTCCAAAGGTTGGGACTATAAAATCCTTCTCTTGTTTTCTCATAAATGAGATTATCGTATCCCGGAATTTTTTTAGTTCTTCTGCCGGGGAAAGTATTACCTGATCTTTTGGATTTACCCCTGTAACTTCAAAGTATTCCATAACAGAATCATAAAATTCCAGACCGTTCATCTCAAATTTTTTCATTAATCTGTCGGCAGAACTTTTTGTCTTAGATTTTATCTTTATTGAAGCATAATCAGTCATATATTCCGAATTAGTTCGGAATAAATATACGAATAATTCATTAAAACAAGCATTTTATCCGAATTTATTTAATTATAGTTCCGAATCGGAAAATATTAATATATTGAATATCAGGAGATTCCTGATAACAGAATCAGGTTAGCCTGATTCCATCTTGCTTTCCTTCGGAAACAATACCTCACGACATGAGTATTTGTTTCTACTGGAATTATTATTGGACTCATATTCAGCTCTACTAAAGCAAGGATTTCAGACAAGATTTTGAACTGCTGCAGGAAGAAAAATGAAATTAGTATAAGGTGCTTCGCTAATTTGTATTATGAATTTTCTTAGTTTTCTTCGCTCAATGAATATCTGAAAAATGAAATAAAAAAAAGAGATCCTCGGGGTGAAGATCTCTTTAATAAATTTTGAAGCTTCTTTAAAAATTCAAATCTATTGCTTCACACTTTTTACTGCAAAGAGATTAACAGAATTGCTGTTCTTAAAACAAATTGCATATTGTCCGATTGTGAATTTTGGAATTGTAATTATGTATGATTTGGTCCCGTACTTTATTGCCTTGAATTCTATTGTTTCATGTTTTGAATAATTCCACGTCCTTTTGCTGTTTTCAATTTTTGTTTTAACAATGCTTAGTACGTCATATGGGTTAATTGAATTATCTGAAACCCTAACGATAAATTGCGAATTAGTTGTATCGGCAAAGACAGTAGAACAACAAACTTTCACTTCATATTTTAATGTTAAAATGCCTTCTTCCAAAGTTGCTGTTTGTTGTTCCAGCAAAACACCACTCCCAATAGTATCATTTACGAAAACGGCTGTCCCTGAAAACTCCGGTTCAGTAATTCTGATAGTTTTTTCTTTTTGACAATTGGCCTGGCTAATTGTAAAAATTAAAAATGCCACGATTAATAAATTCCTTCTCATGACCTTGAGCGTATGGCCTATTTTTTAGTTGTATATTTTACTTCCGCTGAATCATCATCGGGAGGGATAAAACTATCTTCCTCAGAAACCGGATAAGGTTTCGATTTATGAGTACCACCGTTTTTGGGGGAACGCTCTCCAACTCTTTTTTTTTCGTGTTCTACATCTTCAGCTGGCAAACCAGCGAACTTCCTTAAAAACTTAGATTTTATCATGATGGTATGATTTATACAACGATTTAATTAGGTATCGTATATTCGTCTTCCTCTCTTTTGATCCAACGATATTTTCTTATTAGTTCCGCTTCTTCCGTCTCGAATGTTCTTTTATCCTTGTCGATTACTTTTTTCAAAAGCCATCCCGAATCTATTCCAGCACCCTTGACTGCAGATTCATCATCCTTTCCTTTTGCAATATGTTACCAATACAACACAATTAGAGGCGTCACTTGCCAATAGAAATTATCTCTGCCCAACAGGTCTCTCATTGAAAACCAGTTACCAGTATCATCTTGGTTATTGCACAAACAGTAAA
>PMIJ01000081.1 GCA_003157015.1 Bacteroidales bacterium | reverse complement strand
GTATTAATAAGGATCAACTACTTAGTTTGAATTTGTATTTTTATCCATTTGATTCTCCAGGGCGGGAGATCCAAACATAGACTCTGGGATTTTAGTCTTCAATTCACTGAAGGTTAAGTGTATTTGGAATTGAATAAAAAAAGTCCCGCTATCTGCAGGACTTTGAATAATAAATTTTTGTATGGATAAACTAAGCTAGTCTTACGTCTACTGCATTAATTCCTTTTNNTGTACAAAATATTCATTATCCGAATCTGCATCTTTAATGAATCCGAATCCTTTTGATACGTTGAAAAATTTCACTGTTCCTTTGTTCATTTTATTCTGTTTTTAAATTAATGGCGCAAGATAGGTATTAATATTGAAATAATCTAAATTATTTTATAATATTCTGATCTTAACAGCTGTCCATGGTCAGAAGTATCAGTTCTGAAGCTTGAAATGCCTTGATTATTACTTCAGTATTCGCAAAGCTGTGTATAATAATGTCCAACATTCGTATTGTTATAATCTTTTTGATAACAGTTTAATAATATTTCTACTTTTACCTCCTTAATTGTAAATATCATATCAATATGAAAAGGCTCTTAATTTCCTGGTTCGCATTTATCTTTATTTATCTGGGGGTCAACGGACAGGTCGATCTTAAGACTGTAGCAGAAAAATCTGATTTTAAATCGACCTCTGATTATAACGATGTTAGAACTTTCATGGATCAATTGCGCAAATCCTCTCCTTATATCCGCATCGAGAATATTGCTACCTCGGTTGAAGGAAGGGAAGTTCCCCTCATGATTATCGGAAATCCTTTGCCAAAGTCCCCGAAAGACATTATAAAGGATAAAAGAATTGTCGTTTATATACAGGCAAATATTCATGCAGGTGAAGTTGAAGGCAAAGAGGCAACTCTGATGTATGTACGCGATTTGCTACGGGATAAAAACCCCGCCATCCTTAAAAATGTTGTATTGCTTATCTGTCCGCTCTTTAACCCTGATGGAAATGAGAAGATCAGTCCTCTAAACAGAACTTATCAGAATGGGCCGGTTAACGGCGTGGGAGTGAGATATAACGGTCAGTTTCTTGACCTGAACCGCGATGCAATGAAAGCCGAATCACCTGAAGTCAGGGGAATACTGACCAACGTTTTCAACAAATGGGATCCCGCTGTGTTTATGGATTGTCACACAACTGACGGCTCTTATCATGTTGAACCGACTACATTTACATGGATGGTCAATCCTGATGGTGATAATTCCCTGATTGCCTATATGCGTGATAAGATGATGCCTGAAATTTCAAAGACGCTGTCTGAAAAGTATAAGATAGAGAACTGTTTCTACGGGGAGTTCTTTGATATGATGGATCCAGGAAAAGGCTGGGTACTGGACGCTTCCGAACCTCGTTACATAGTTAATTATTTCGGCATACGGAACCGACTTGGAATACTGAATGAAAATTATGTCTATTCCGATTTCAAATCGAGAGTTATGGGTTGTTATTACCTTATAAATTCTTTGATCGAGTACATAGCCTCAAATAAGTCCGACATTAAAAGTATGCTGAATGACGCTGACAAAAGGACAATAGCCCGCGGTGAGAATCCTGCTGTTTCTGACTCATTTGCTATAGATTACAAGGTGCGTCCTTCGGCGCAAAAGGTTACTATAAGAACTTATGAGGCGGAGATAATAAATGAAGCCAATGGAAGAAAGAATTACAAAAGAACCGACAGGCAGAAGGATGTAACTGTTCCATACTATATTGATTATTTTCCAACTAAAAATGTCAGATTTCCCTTTGCATACCTTTTAACAATAAACGATCCGGCTATAACTGATCTCATAAAGATTCATGGCATTAAGCTGGAAAAACTTTCAGTGGATACAAAAATTGCAGTACAGCAATTTGAGATCACAGATCTTAAAGGAGCAGCAAAGCTGAACCAGGGTCATTATAATAACACCATTGGAGGTAAGTTTACCGATGCAACTGTTGATTTCCCTGCAGGTACAATTGTTGTCAGAACTGCCCAGCCACTTGGAAATCTTGCAGCATATTTGTTTGAACCTCAGTCGAATGATGGGTTGGTGTTCTGGAATTATTTTGACAGGTACATTGTTCCTCAGTGGGGACCAGGATATAATCCCTACCCGGTGTATAAAGTTCTTAATAGAATTGATCTGAAGACTGTGGAAGTAAGATAAAGAATGGGAGACTTGGAGACTTGGAGAAGGGGTGAGGGAGAGATATATCAATTCTCCCATTCTCTTCTTCTCCCCCTCTCCCTTTTATTCTTTCAGTGCCTGGTATACTTATCAAATACAGTGATTACCGGAAGAACATTTCCGTTTTCATCAAAAAAATCACGGGTTGACCGGCCTCCAAATGTAGCAGGTTCCCACCAGAAAATACCGGCACCAAGGTTATCCGGTGTATTCAAAGCTATGTTGTTGACCTCTTCCAGGAACTCTTTCTGTCCTTCAGGTGATTCCTCAAACGGAGCTGGTTTGCTTTTATATTCAGTAGGAGAAGAGCAGTAAGCTACTTCTACCAGGATTATCGGTTTTTTATAAGTTTTAGCCATAAAAATCATATTGCTGCGTAGATTGAGCAGACTTCCATGCCACCAGGGATAATATGATTGTCCTATATAATCAAAATCAATTCCGTATGATAATAGTCTGTCGAAGAAATATTTGGTTTTGATCATGTTTCCTCCCTGATCAATATGAATCATTATCTTCGGCAGGATTGTACTATCACACGCGGCCTTAACTCCATTTATTCCTGCTTTTATAAGTTCTGCAAAATTATCCCAGTTAGCGGGTAGTCTTCCGTCGGGCCACAACATCCCGTTGATAACCTCATTTCCAATTTGTACCATTTCAGGCATCGCTCCCGCTTCCCGGAATGATTTAATTGTCTCCCGGGAATATTCGAATACCACTTTGACAAGCTGGTCATGCGACAATCCACTCCATGCTGCTGGAGTAAACTGTTTTTGCGGATCAGCCCAGGTATCGGAGTAATGAAAATCAAGGAGAAATTTGAAACCGCTCTCTTTTGCCTTTTTTGCAAGTGCCAGCGTATAATCAAGGTTATTTGGCAATTCAGTTGGATTATTGAATAGCCTGAGCCTTATCCAGTTATAACCATGGTCCTTAAAAATCATCAGCCCCTCTTTAGCTATATTGCTCTCTTTAAACTGAAATCCTCTGTCTTCAGCGCTTTTCAGAAAAGAGAGGTCGGCGCCTATGACGTATTCCTGTCCTGATAAATTAGCAGATTTCAAAATGAAAATTAAAGTCAGAAACGGAAGGATCTTTTTTAAATATACTTGTATATTCATATTGCTTAAGTTAGTTATAATTAATGTTTTGTGATTTAAATCTTCTGTATACAAATCTAAGTTAATATTTATCCTTTTGTCGATTTCTTAATGATCCTTTGAGTCTTGGTGGCAGAAAATAATGCCGCTAAGGCACCAAGACACAAAGATTCACAAAGTTATATTAAACAAAATTCATGTTATTTTTATAACATTGCAAAAAATACAATTTTTTATCACCTTTGAACCCGATAAATCAAGGCAATATATCTGATTATGAGAAAATGGCGTGTAGAAGATTCAGCTGAATTGTACAACATAAATGGTTGGGGAGTTGATTACTTTTCAATAAACGATAAGGGGCATGTAATTGTTACACCTCAGAGAAACGGGATGTCTGTTGATCTCAAGGACCTTCTTGATGAACTTATTCTTTCAGATGTGTCGACTCCCGTACTTGTCAGGTTTCCTGATATCCTTGATGATCGAATAATAAGCATTTCAAAATGTTTTAAGTCTGCCTCCGAAGAGTATGGTTACAAAGCACAGAATTTCATTATTTATCCTATTAAAGTCAATCAGATGAGGCCGGTGGTCGAAGAGATTGTGAGCCATGGAAAGAAATTCAATATAGGTCTTGAGGCAGGTTCCAAACCTGAACTTCATGCAGTTATTGCAATTAATACTGACCCCGAATCGCTTATTATCTGTAATGGTTATAAAGATGAGGACTATATTGAGCTTGCTCTGCTGGCACAGAAGATGGGCAAAAGGATTTTCCTTGTGGTCGAAAAACTTAATGAACTTAAGTTGATTACTTCGATAGCTAAAAGACTTAAAGTGAAACCAAACCTTGGAATAAGGATTAAGCTTGCTAGCGTTGGCAGCGGGAAATGGGAAGATTCAGGTGGAGATATAAGCAAATTTGGTCTGACTTCAAGCGAATTGCTTGAAGCTATAGATTACATTGAGAAAAACAAAATGCGGGATTGTGTCAAACTGATCCATTTTCATATTGGCAGCCAGGTCACAAAAATACGCAGGATAAAAATTGCTTTGCGTGAAGCATCACAATTCTATATTCAGCTCAGACAGCTTGGGTTCAATGTCGAATTTGTGGATATCGGTGGTGGCCTTGGCGTAGACTATGACGGTACCGGCTCATCAAACAGCGAAAGCAGTGTTAATTACACTATTCAGGAGTATGTTAATGATTCAATAAGCACGTTTGTAGATGCAAGCAATAAAAACAATATTCCCCATCCCAACATCATAACTGAATCGGGCCGTTCACTTACGGCTCATCATTCAGTGCTTATCTTTGAAGTTCTTGAGACTACAACACTGCCTTCATGGGATGTTGAGGATCATGTTAATGATCATGATCATGAGCTGGTCAAAGAGCTCTTCCTTCTGTGGGACAATTTTAACCAGTCGAGAATGCTCGAAACATGGCACGATGCCCAACAAATCAGGGAGGAGGCTCTCGACAAGTTCAGTTTTGGTCTCATTGATCTGAAAACCAGGGCACAGATCGAAAGACTTTTCTGGTCCGTCGCACGTAAGGTTTACCAGATGGCCAATGTGACCAAACATGTGCCGGATGAATTGCGACAGATCTCCAGGATACTTTCTGATAAATATTTCTGTAATTTTTCACTTTTCCAATCGCTTCCCGATGCATGGGCAATTGATCAGATATTCCCGATAATGCCTATTCACAGGCTTAATGAAGAACCGTTGCGTACTGCCACCATCCAGGACATGACCTGCGATTCAGACGGGAAGATCGATAATTTCATCTCTACCAGAAATTCATCTCATCACCTGCCGGTGCACTCTCTCAGAGGGAAAGAACCATATTATCTTGGAGTTTTCCTGGTGGGAGCATACCAGGAAATACTTGGTGATCTGCATAATCTTTTTGGCGATACAAATGCAGTTCATGTTTCCGTCAACTCTAATGGGTATAAGATTGATCAGGTGATTGATGGAGAGACTGTGGCTGAGGTACTTGAATATGTTCAGTACAATTCAAAGAAAATGGTAAGAACTGTCGAATCATGGGTGACAACATCCGTTAAAGCCGGTATAATAACTCTTGAAGAGGGCAAGGAGTTCTTATCAAACTACCGTTCAGGACTCTACGGTTACACTTATCTTGAATAATGAGAGATTGATTTTTTGCCAATTTTAACAAATGTTGTTTTTTTTTGTTTAACTTGGATATTCAATTTGCCATTTACAATTTACAATTTACAATTGTTTATTATTAACCCATTAATCCTTTAAGCTATGAGTGACAGTTCATTCGATTTTAATCTTTTTATTAAGGAATCTGTAGATGTCCTGGTTAATCCGAAATCTTACTTCTCCACCATGAAAACCTCTGGTGGAATGAGTGAACCACTGATTAAAGCAGTTATTTATGGTGCGATCTCGGGAGCCTTGGCTTTCATCTGGAGTCTCTTACGAATTGGTGCAATGACAGGTGGATGGTTTGGAGGCACAATCGGCATCATGATCTTTATCTGGTCAATTATTGGCTCAATTATTGGCTTGTTTATCGGCGCCGTGATTTTGCTTGTTATTTCCTCAATCTGCAAGGGAAACACAGATTTTGAGGCAAATCTGAGGGTTACAGCTTCTGTAATGGCTGTCTGGCCCATAAGATCATTCTTCGGTTTTGCAGGTCACTTTAATGTTTATCTTGGTGTAATAATAGCTCTGATAATAGGTATTTATTCTTTATGGCTGATCTATAACGGTCTTGTTGAAGCACTTAAATCAAATCCTGAAACGTCTAAAATAGTATGCTATGTTTTAATTGCCATAATTGTATTATTTACATTAATTGGTTTTGGCACAGCAAGAAGGGCTCATCAGTTTATGAATGAGTTTAACAGTAGAGATATGAAAGAGATGATGAAAGATAATCCGAAGAACAAATAACCTATAATTTTTCCAGAGCCAGGTTTCAACAATTTCTTCTTTTATTGGACCTGGCTTATTTATTTTATTTAATATTCTGCCTCCTTATCAATCCGACCAGGTATTTTGACTTGAACTGCTGACTGGCAATGGCTTGCTTCAATGGCGGTAGTTTAAGAATTACACCCAACACTGCGGCCATTGCTCTGTGACTGAACAAAACCCGGTTATCGAATATAAGATTCTGAAGTTTACCTCTTTCAATTGCCATAACAACAACCCTGTGAACTGAATTAACCGGTGTTATTACTTGTTCTTCTCTTGAGTCGAGTCTGATTGACTTCTTTTCGCATCCCTTCAGGCAAAGACCACAACCAAGGCATATTTCCCGGTTCAGTTTGGCTTTCTTTTTCTGAGGTTTCGCCGGATCATTTGATGATACAAGAGTCATTGCTTCCACCGGGCATAATGAGATGCATTTTCCGCAACCGTTGCAATTCTCTTCATTAACCGACGGAAGAAAATTAGTCGTATGCACCGGGTTCAGAAAACCGAATTTTCTTGCAGCTATCATCGCCTCGCAACAACAACCGCAACAATTGCAGATGAAATTTACATTCTCCTGAACGTTTTCACCAAACTGTACCAGATTAAAATCCCTTGCTTTCTGTAAAAGGTCAATCCCTTCAGTAACATCCACCTTTCTTGCTATTCCATGCCTTGTCAGTGAATCCGCACTTCCGTTAAAGGTCATGCAAATATTCATTGGGGCATTACAGTTTTTCCCCATATGCTCCATTTTATGTCTGCAATAACATACGCCTATACCAATGGAGCTTGCAGTTCTGATGACTTCTGAAGCTCTTTCATAATCAAGTACATGAAGGACATTTTCGCCTGAAAGCACCTCCTCATTAATAAATGCCCTGCCTAATTGAGTTTTTCCGGTTGTGAACAGGTCTTTTATGAAGTCCTCCTCAACATTCATATATTGATAGTATAGTTCTGACAGAGCCTTCTGGTCAATATCATTTCTATATCTCATCAGTGAAAACTCAAAGAAGCCTGCCATGGGTGGCGGCATTGAATAAACGATTTCGTTTTCATATTCGGAATCAAGCAATATGCCTCTGTCAGCCAGATCATTTAAAACTTTTATTGCTTCAGATTCCTTAATCTTCCATATTCCGGCTGCTCTTTTTGCATTAAAAGGTTTTATCGGCAAAGAGGAGACAAGTCCTGCCTCCCTTTCTGAAAACAGAATTTTCAAAATCTTAAAAAGCAGGTCAGAAGCTACTGCTCCCTGTGGAAAAGTGTTTATCCTCTCGGCGAGCTTTTGATAAGAGTTGTTTTTAATGGTTTGGTGGTGTGCCATAAAACGATCGGTTATCTTTTTACTTTTCCAAATGTAATTTTTTTTATGTTCATTGAAAATAATTTATATCCGTTGTTAGACAGGATTGAATAAAATAATCGGGAATAATTAATTAATATTGAAAGATCAAATAGTCAGAATATATAAAGATTATTATGAGATCATCAGTCCTGTTTTTATTACTAATTGTGTGCGGCAGGCTCAACGGTCAGAAAGGAACTCTGAATCTAAGCCAATGGCATGTCAGTGATACACCTGAAGCGTCTGATTATCAGATGATCAGAAAGATTAAGCTGTACTGCTTCCTTTCAAATGACAAAGACAATATCTATATTGACATAAAAGTTGACGACAAGGCAATTCAGGAGAAAATTTTGAAAGAAGGTCTTACTATTTGGATAAGTATGAACGGGAAAGAAGAAAGAAAAATGGGAGTCAGGTTTCCAATGGGATCCCAAAACCAGGGAAATCATAGAAAATCTGATCATACGGAAACCGAACAATATCAGGATATAAGCCTGATCAGCCTTCTTGCCCAAGCAAATACAATTGAAATTCTTGGATTCACTAGCGAGCAACAAAGGCACTTTCCGTCCGAGAATCGTGATAACTTCAGAGGATCAGTAAAACTTGATGAAAAAGGAACACTAATTTATAAAATGATTATACCAATTGCCAAACTTCCGGTCAGAAACTCAAGAGACAGCAGGGGAGCAATGCCTTTTATTCTTGGAGTGGAATATGGTTCTGCGAGTGTAACAAATAAATCTGGACTTAACAGAGGTCCTGCACCTTCTTCATTGTTCCATCCGCGTTCTTCAGATAATACAGAAGCATATTGGATTGAGAACGTCAGGCTTGCAACTTCAAAGTAGTTTTTATAGTTTTATGAGATCAATTATTTAATTGATCTTTTCAGATCTTAGAAATTAACCCATAAAAGACAGCAACATGAAAAACTGGGTATTTTCCAGAAATATATTCGTAGTTCTTATTTACAGGATTCTTCTAATAATGTTCCTGTTCTCCTTATGCAGAATAGGATTCTTTCTGTTTAACTTAAAAATGTTTCCGGGAGTATCATTCAGCCAGTTACTTACAATGTTGAAAGGAGGATTTACATTTGACATTTCCGCTGTTGTATATATCAATATGGTTTTCATCCTTATGCATATTCTACCATTTGAATTTCGCTATAAAGATGGTTATCAGGCCGTATTGAAGTATCTTTTTTTTATTACTAATGGCATAGCCATTGCGATGAACGGGATGGATTTTGTTTATTACAGGTTTGTAGATAAGAGAGCTACTGCAGATGTGTTTAAAACATTTGAGCATGATTCAAATAACACTAAAGTGTTTTTCAGATTTTTAATTGATTACTGGCCTGCAACACTTTTTACTCTGTTTGCATGGTTTCTTATGGTTTACATGTACAGGAAAGTTAAAGTTGAAAAACCAGTGGTTGCCAATAAAATCGCATATTATTCCATAAACCTGCTGATGATTCCACTGGTAATTGCACTGGTTATAGGAGCAGCACGAGGAGGATATAAGCATTCAACACGGCCGATCACTATAAGCAATGCCGCACGTTATGTCGATAATCCGCAGGATGTAGCTGTTGTTCTTAACACACCTTTCAGTATTTTCAGAACACTTGGAAAGAAAGCACTGATAAAATACAATTTCTTTGATGATAAAAAACTTGGTCAGTTATTTAACCCGCATTACATTCCTGATAAGAGCAAACCATTCACATATGATAATGTGGTCATAATAATCATAGAGAGTTTCGCAAGGGAGTATATCGGATCTCTTAATAGGGATCTCGAAGGTGGAAAGTACGAAGGATACACTCCTTTTATTGATTCTCTAATCAATGTAAGTCTGACGTTTGATGTATCAATAGCTAACGGGAAAAAATCAATCGATGCTATGCCTTCAGTGCTTGCTTCAGTACCTTCCCTTGAAACCCCTTATACAATTTCTCATTATGCCAACAATCAGATCAACGGGCTTGCGGAATTACTTAAAAGAAAGGGATATTATTCAGCTTATTTCCATGGAGCACCAAACGGGTCAATGGGTTTTGATTCATTTACTAAAATGGCCGGATTTGACGACTATTTTGGGCTTAATCAATATCCCGATAAAGCAGATTTTGATGGTATATGGGGAGTTTGGGACGAACCGTTTTTCAGGTTTTTTGCATCGAAGCTAAACAGCTTTAAGCAACCTTTTTTAGCTTCAATATTTACTGTTTCGTCGCATCATCCTTTCAAAGTACCCGAAAAATATGCAGGCAAATTTAAAAAAGGGCCAGCTCCGATACTTGAAGTTGTAGGTTATACCGATTACGCACTTCGCGAATTATTTAACGAGATTTCCAAAAGCCCCTGGTTTAAGAATACACTTTTTGTTATTACAGCTGACCACACAAATGAATCAGTGCATAAGGAATTCCAGAATAACTTTGGCGCCTATTGCGTGCCAATACTTTTTTATAAACCGGGAAGCGATCTTAAGGGTATTAAGAAACGTATTTCACAACAGATCGATATAATGCCAACGGTTTTAAATTATCTTAATTATGATGATGAGTATATTGCATTCGGTAATAACCTGATGGATGACTCTTATGAATCATTCGCTTTTAATACGAACGGCAGTACATATAATCTGTATATGAAGGATCATATTCTGGAAATGATCGATACAAAACCTGTCGGACTCTATAATTATAAAACCGATTTGTTTCTTGAGAACAACCTGCTCGGGAAAGAGCCTGTTCTGGAGAAACAGATGGAAGAGAAGCTGAAAGCTGTTATACAATCTTATAACAGCCGGTTGATTGATAATAATATGGTAGTACGTAAAACAAGGTAAGTTATATATGTTTGTTCGTTTTTATGCAGATTTCACGAAATATTAAAATAGGAATATGAACTCACGTCGTAAGTTTTTAAAGTTGGCGGGTACGGGAATTCTTGCCGCAGGCACATCTTCACTATATGCCTCCAAGATAATTCGGACCTCTGCAGATAAAGCCGTGAATACTTTCAGTATCGGTATGGCAGGATATACTTTCAAAGAGTTTTCCATTGAGAAAACCATAGAGATTATGAAAAGGGTGAGAGTTATCAATCTCTCACTGAAAGATTTTCATATGCCGATGAACAGCAATCAGGAGCAGATAGATGCTGTTATCGGAAAGTTCAAATCTTCAGGTATCAATGTATATACAGTTGGTGTAATTTATATGAAGACCAGGGAATCCGTTGATCAGGCATTTGAATATGCCAGAATGGCCGGAGTCAAAATGATAGTGGGAGCGCCTGATTATGATATTCTCCCTTATGTTGAGAAAAAGATAAAAAGCTATGACTTCAGGTTAGCTATTCATAATCATGGTCCCGACAATCCGCTTTATCCAAATGCCACTGATATCTGGAATCATATTAAAGATCTTGATCAAAGAATAGGGATTTGTATTGATATCGGTCATACTACACGAGACGGACAGGATGCATCAGTCGATATATTTAAATACAGATCAAGAATTTATGACATGCATATAAAGGATGTTGATAAGGCTGACAAAGAGGGAATAACCGTTGAAATGGGACGCGGTATAATTGACATTCCCGGAGTTGTAGCCACGCTTCGCAAAATTAAATATACCGGATCGTGCAGCCTTGAGTTTGAAAAAGATATGACCGATCCACTTCCGGGCATCGCAGAATCGATAGGATATTTTAAAGGGGTGATGGCCTGTAAATAAGAAGGAATATAAAATAGATTATAGGCAACAGTAATTGTTCTAGAGCTCAGTGTACTGAGCACGGAGCAGTATTAGAAGCATAAACAGGAGCTCCAACAAATTATCAGTACTCCGGGTTTAATGATTCTCTGTGTAACTCTGTGCAATCTCCGTGGTTCTCTGTGACAGTTCCTATGTTTTTTTTGCGATCTGCACTGAGCTTGTAGAAGAATGGAGTTAATGGATTTTATGCAATAATTAAAAACTCATATCGATTATGACAGATTCAAGAAGAGATTTCATTAAAAAAGCTGCCGTTGGAACAGTAGGACTGACGGTAGGAAATAGAATATTAGCTTCAACTGCCCGAAGTTATAAGAGGATATCAGGTGCAAATGAAGTTATCCGTGTTGCAGTAATAGGATGTAATAGTCGCGGCTCATCAATGGCAGGGACTTTTGCAAGGCAGAAAAACACTGAAGTTATCTATATCTGTGATGTTGATGAAATTGCCTTACAGAAGGGGATCAAATCCGTTAAAGAAATTACTGGAAAGGAAACCAAAGGAATCAGGGATTTTAGGAAAATTCTGGATGAGAAAGTTCTTGATGCAGTATATATTGCAACGCCCGATCATTGGCACGTTCCTGCATCTATTTTGAGTCTTAAAGCCGGAAAGCACGTATATGTAGAAAAGCCATTAAGTCATAACCCTCATGAGGGAGAGCTGCTGGTTTCAGCGGCTGAAAAGTACAAACGAATTGTACAGATAGGAACACAACGTAGGTCGTGGCCCACCCTGACTCAGGGAATTGAAGAGCTTAAAAACGGCGTCATAGGAAAGGTTTATATGGCCAAAACCTGGTATGCCAATACCAGAGGATCTATCGGAATAGGGAAAATATCCCCAGTGCCTTCTAATCTTGATTATGAGTTATGGCAGGGACCTTCTCCACGAAGATCTTACAAAGATAATCTTATTCATTATAACTGGCACTGGTTTTGGAATTGGGGCACAGGAGAAGCATTAAACAACGGTACTCACGATATTGATGTGGCAAGGTGGGGCCTGGGTTTGGATTTTCCTTTTAAAGTGAACTCCGTCGGCGGACGCTACCATTTTAAAGATGATTGGGAAACACCCGATACTCAGGTCATTACATTTGAAGCTCAGGGTGCGACGATCGTATGGGAAGGCAGGAGTTGTAATGGCAGCTATATTGATAACCGTTCTCGTGGTGTAATTTTTCACGGCGAAAACGGCTCCCTTCATACCGGAGATAACAGCTATTTGATTTATGACAATAAAAATACACTGGTAAAGGATGTAAAGTCTGAGATCGTTATCAGTGAAGGGCTTAATACTACCAGCCCCGGAGAAGAGCTTGATGCTCTTCATGTTCATAATTTTCTTGAAAATATCTACTATAATAGAAAGCCATTTGCCGACGCTTTAAATGGACATAAAAGCACCTTGTGGATGCAGTTGGGAAACATCGCTCAGAGGGTAGGACACACCCTGAATATTGATCCTTCAAATGGCCACATTATTGGCGACAATGAAGCTATGAGACTCTGGAGCAGGGACTATGAGAAAGGCTGGGAGCCTACTCTTTAAGATGTATTTGTAATATAGACGATAGGTGATAGGCGCTGAAAAAATGAGTGGGTGAGTGGGAGAAAGGGAGAAAATTTCTGCTCTCCCTGTGTAACTCCAAAGCTACCCAATGTTACTTATGGTTAAATTTTTTTTCTTTGTGCCCTTTGTGTAAACCTTTGTGTCCTTTGTGGTTAATTGGTTTTGACTTATATGGTTTTAGTGTTTTTTTAGAAGCTCCAGCAACTTACTGTCCAGTTTATGGCCGTACCAGTTTTTATAATCAACATCGGCACGGCCTGAATCGAGAATTCCAAAATCACCCCTGAAATTCCACAGGGCATAGCCAATTCCATTTTTTGTAAGTATATCGACGACATCTCCAAACCAGGCGAGAAATGCTGCATGAGGAGTTTTTTTCCAGCATCCGCATTCTCCGCAGTGAACACCTGTTCCATTTGCCATAAGGTCAATCCATGGTTTGTAAAAGTCCTCGAGTTGCTGCCTGCCGTAAACCTTGCCGTCAATTGTTCCGGGCCATACCGGGACGGGCGCCTTCGACGGATCTTTCCAGACCCATGGAGCCTGATAGTGTGATACGAGTCCCGGCCAGTAACCACGACAACTTTGACCGATTTTCAGGTCAATTAATTCAGGAATTACATTATTCCCTCCTCCATTTCCGTCAGCTATTATCAAACGGTCGGGGCTTACAGACCTGATTGCTTTACAGGCTCCTTCAGCAACCCTGTGATATATTTCGCCGGGAACAGGACCTTTTTTAGCGTACTGGTCATTCATGTTCTCAATATATGCAGGTTCATTCAGCAGATCAAAACTTAATTTTTCAGAAGGAATATTTTTATAGCGTAGGGCCCACATTCCCCAGTGAAAATTAAATGCATCCTCGGCTGTCTTATCTTTCCATAAATTAAAGGGTTCATGAAAGCCTGCATTTATGCAATATCCTGGTCCCCTGTGAAGGTTAAGGCTTAGGTGCAATCCATGCCTGTGAGCCATATATATCAGTTGATCAATCTCATCCAGTACTTTGGAATTGGTTTTATAAACCTCCTCAATTGTTATATCTTTTGTGCGGTCAAATGAAAGATACCTTGGGTAGGCTATAGGAAGCCGGACAAAATCGAAACCCCAGTCTGCCATCCATTTAAAATCATCTTCAGTTGTTCTGTTTGCCTCCTGGTTTCCAGGTATAGAAGGTGAAAAATAGTCGAGCAGGTTAAAGCCTTTCCACCTTGGCAATAAATTCTTTTGTGCTGGGGGTCCGACAGCAAAGACAGCTTTTCTTCCAATTGTCAGCACTGTGGCGGCTATTGCTGTGTTTTTTATGAACAGACGGCGGTTGATTTTATTTTTACTCATTTTATGGATGGTTTTGTGATCATAAATTTATGCTATTATTTCGGTTTTTTGAAACAACAGCTATCAGCTTCCAGGTATATTTCTGTCATACATAAGTAGTATTCACTTTTTTTTTGTAAATTTATTACTCTGTTAATTGATATCTATTTATTCAAACCAACCTATGAAAACAAATTGCCTTTTTATTATTTTAGTATCTGCTCTGTATTCTCTGACACTTTCAGGACAGGATTTACAACAATCGGCTCAGCCACAAAAATTAAGTGCCACATCCAAATATGATTTCATACCGGGCGAATCAGTGGTATTTTATGATGACTTCACTCAGGATAACATTGGTGATTTCCCTGGATTATGGAACACTGATGGATCAGGGGAGATTGTTACAACTAACCTTTTCCAGGGCAGATGGCTAAAGCTGGGTGTCAGTGCGGAGTTTGTTCCTGCAACAAAAAAAGTTTTTCCTGATAATTTTACGGTTGAATTTGACCTGTTGCCTATACCTGGACCTAATGATGAGAATACTATTACTTTCGGATTTTACATATACTCGGCGGTAAATCCAAACGACCTTGCAGAGGGTGGTGCTATACCTGGTGTTGCAGGTATCAGAATGAAATTCGGGAATTATCAGCATGAGTATTCAACCTATTCAGAAGGCCTCTATAATTTGAATGGAAATACTGAAAATAATCCTCTGGTCATAAATCAAAAAGCCAGGCTGTCATTCTGGGTTCAAAAGACGCGGGTAAGGGCCTATCTGAACGATGTGAAAATTTTTGATCTTGCTAAAGCACTAGCTCCCGGTCTGGGATACAATGCTCTCCGATTTGAAACCGGTTCCGAAGCTCAGAATTTAATTGCGAATTTCAGGGTGGCAGTCGGAGCCCCGGATATGCGGAATAAACTTATAACTGAAGGTAAACTGGTGACATATGGCATTTATTTCGATTCAGGCAGTGATAAAATCAAGCCTGAATCTGCGGGTACTATGAAAGAGATTGCAACCGTACTGAAAGAGAATCCGACTGTTAAAATAAAAATAATCGGACATACCGACAGTGACGGTGATGCGACTAAAAACCTTGACCTCTCAAAACGGAGATCGATATCAGTCAAAAATGCTTTAAGCACAGAATATGGTATCGAGGCAGCTCGTATTGAAACTGATGGCAAAGGAGCGACAGAACCTGTTGCTCCAAATACGACATCTGAAGGGAAAGCGAAGAACCGAAGAGTGGAACTGATAAAACTTTAGGTCATGCGGTAGTTTATTCGTATCTTTGCAAAATGAAAGATGAAATAGATATTCCGGTTCAGAAAGAGGAAGATTTTGTAGCTGCGAATATCCGCAGGGACAATTATTCCAGAATAAGAGATTTACAGGCAATGGAGTTTAATGCTGCGATTTCAAGCAGGCTTCTGGCAGAAAAACAAAGTACTATTAAGTGTGATAAATGCGGAAAAGAATTTACCACTGATATTAGCTCCAAAGATATAATGAAGTGCCCCGATTGCAGGTAAAGGAATGATACTTTATAAAATTATTTCCTGATTATAAGCTATTCAAATTATAATTTAGATAACTCCATGCTTAAAATATGAATAATTTTTTAAAGATATTTGGTTTGGTAATAGTAGTGGCTGTACTTATCGTTGCGATACAAAAAATATTTTTCAAAGCTCAATCAACTGATAAAGAGATTTCAGCTTTTGTAAATACCGCGAATAAAACATGCCCTTCGATGATTGATCCTGAAACCAGGCTGGATAAGGTCATGGCGTCGTCGGATAAGAATCTCCAGTTCAATTATACACTTATACATCAGATTAAGGATTCCTTACCAGTTGATAAGTTGAAAAGGTATATGGAACCCAGGATACTACAGAAAATAAGAACCTCACCAACATTAAATCAATTCCTTTATAAAAACCTGACATGGATCTATTCCTATAATGACATGAAAGGCGATTTTATTTTTAAGATTACGTATACTCCTGAGCAGTTCAAATAGGAAAGAGAAAATCATTTTTCCCTACATCTTCCTAAGCCGATCATAAGCTGAAATTAATGTCTATTTTTCCCATTTCATAAGATCAGCAAGCTCTTCATTAAAGTGAAGATATAATTTAATTATCAATAACTAAGACCGAATCCAAATTTATACAACGGATTCTCAGAATCATACGGAACATCTTCCTTTTGTTTCCTTACTGCTTCCATAGATGAAGGCATCTCTACAGGAAGTTTACCCTGTGGATTAAAATTGCCGAATATTACATCGAGAAGGGCTTCATCACTGGCTCCGAAGGTTGCAAAAAGACCTTTGCTTGCAGCTGATATCTCAGGTATTACTGCCGGCCTGCTCAGGTAAATATCCACAATCGTGGGGACCTTTGCGAGAAGTGCAAGAATTTCTTCCTTTTCCTTTCCTTTGAAATCAAGATCACCTGCTCTCATCAGCCTGCCTAAAATTCCCGAATTTGGTAATATCTCCGAAGGAGTCTGAAGTCTGATAATCGCTATATCTGCCAGTTCAGGTTTATCCACAACTGTTCCGAACTTAGCTGCTTTCGCAGCATCAATATTCTTAATGTAGATTTTGATGCCTTTTTTCAGAGGTAACACAGGTTTTTTATTGATAGTGTCATTCTTGAGAAGAACGATCGACTTTCTCTGGGCAAGATCCCCTGCGGCTTTGAATTTAGCATTGCCAACTACTTTCACAGCATTCTCGACGTCTACAAATGGATTGTCGAACAGACCCAGACGGAATTTCATTTTCAGCAATCTTCTGACAGAATTGTCAATTCTTTCCATTGGCACTTTTCCATCCTTTACGAGTTTTACAACTATTTCCGGGACAGCCTCGCCTCCAAACTGGTCGACACCGGCATTTATTATTTTCAGCACTCTTTCTTCCTCCGAAGCATTTTGCATTCCCCAGGCCCTTGCCGGAATTATTTTTTTGCCGAAAATAGTCATGTCCGATACAATTCCCCAGTCAGTGCAAACAATGCCATCAAAATGATACTTATCACGGAGAAGTCCGGTTATGATATCCTTATTGAAAGAAAAGCCCACATCTTCGCTTGTCTGACCTGTAGGTACCCCGTAATATGGCATTATTTCTGCAGCTCCTGCTCTGAAAGCTGCTTCAAAAGGCAATAGGTGGTAATTGAAATTGTTACCAGGGTATGCCTGTCCTTTTTGTATTTCCAGGTGTGGATCAATTCCCTCTTTCTGCGGACCGCCTCCGGAGAAATGCTTTACCATGCAGACTACACTGTTAGGACCGATTGAATCGCCCTGGAACCCTTTTATATACGCGCCTACCAGTTTGGAAGCAAGATGTGCATCTTCACCGAAGGTGCCATTGATCCTGATCCATCTCGGCTCTGTTGCCAGGTCTGCCTGTGGATGCAATGCTACACGAATACCAAGGGCAAGATACTCCTGGCGGGCAATGTTCCCGAATTCGACAACCTCCAGTGAGTCGCCTATTGCAGCCAGACCAAGAGGTTCAGGAAACTGGGTCATGTCACCGGAAAATGCAGAAGCAAGTGGATTAGCAGAAAAATGGTTCCTTGGGTCGGAAGCTAGGGTAACAGGTATTCCAAGACGGCTTCTCTCTTCAAGCTTCTGAAGATTATTATACCATTCGGCCATCGCTTTCGTACTCGCACCGGTAAGTATGTTTAAATGATTCATGTGCTTCATAAACAGCATTTTAGATGTCCCTGTTTCCAATAAGCTGAATAGGTCTTTTAAAGAAGGTTTTTCGTTTATCGAACCATCCTTATTTATGCCAACCATGGTAATGAACATAGTACCGGCTTTTTCTTCCAGTGTCATTTGCGAAAGCAGATCGTTTACCCTGTCATCTATAGGTTTCCTTGAATCCTCATAGACGTCAAGTTTCCTGTTCTTGTTCAGGTCCCTGAAGGTGAAACCGTCAATTGTAAGAGTCTTTACTTCACCAAATTCCAAGGCCCTGGCTTTTCGGGCAATATTACCTGCAGATATATTCAGGTATAGAAAAATTCCCAGTACCAATAGAAGAATGAGTCCAATAATAGACCCGATAGTGTAACCCAGTATTTTTAAAGTTTTTTTCATAAATTAAATTATTATTCCATATAAGAATTTGTCTTACGCAAGTAGATATAATTCAAAAGTCAAAAATATTAAAAAATTTGAATAAAAGGCATATTGCCTCAATTGTTTTTTTATCTTCGTAATATAATTCAGTATATGATGGAACGATCATTAAAAATCATACTTGAAGAATATTTTGAAGCAGGGCTTGGTTCATTTTTACCTCATGTATCCATTAACAATGTTGTGTTTGGCTATGATCATCCATACCTGAAGGTTCTTGTTCACCGTATACCGGGACAGAATGCATGGATGCTTCCTGGAGGATACATAAAACACGAAGAGGATCTGGATAAAGCTGTTTACCGGAATCTGAAACTTGATGGTATAGAAAATGTGTTTTTACGCCAGATAAGGACTTTCGGAGATGCTTTCAGGATACCAGGACTCAATGAAACAGTAGACATAGGAAATTCTAAGTATTCAGAGATCCTCCGTTGGGCATCGAGGAGATTTGTAACTGTCGTATATTATGCCCTGGTCAAATACCATCAAACGAGATTGATCAATAGTGTTATATCTTCCGAAAGCACCTGGATAGATGTAAATAAGCTGGAGAATATGGGAGTTGATCATGCGTCTATAATTCTCGAAACCAGAAAGATGCTTGTGACGGAGCTTCAAAACCATCCGGTTGCATCAAGTCTGTTACCGGAATCTTTTACTTTTAATGAATTACGTGGCCTATACGAAGCTATTCTCAATCGCAGCATTGATCGGGGAACGTTCAGAAGGAAGATACTGAAACAGGGAATAGTCGAACAGATTGACACGCGTAAGGATGCACTCGGACGTCCTTCTCATTTATTCAGGTTCAATGAGGAGATGTACCTTAAATCTCTGGCTGAAGAAACAAAGTTTGGCTTTTAAATTTTGGGTTTGTTGTTAGCAATAATTACCAAAGAACTTTAACCCTTTTCATAAAAATCAAAACGTATAAATATGAAAAAATTACACCTTTCAGGTACTATCGTGATACTGATCATTTTGTTGGTCGGTAACGCTGCGTGGAAAAATCACGAATCTACTGATAAATCAAGGACAACATCTTTTGACATAGGATGGAGGTTCATTAAAGACAATCCTGTGGGGGCTGAGAAGCCTGACTTCGATGATTCCCGCTGGAGAACTCTTGATCTTCCGCACGACTGGAGCATTGAAGACCTGCCGAATCAGATTAAAGATTCGATTATTGGTCCGTTTTCAAAGGCTTCACTGTCTAAAATGGGGACTGGATACACAGTCGGCGGAACTGCCTGGTACAGGAAAAGATTTACAATCGATAAGACTAACCACGGCGAAACTGCCTACCTTCAATTTGACGGTGTTTACATGAACTCAGATGTATGGGTAAATGGTAAACGTTTGGGTAATCATCCGTATGGCTATACTTCGTTTTGGTACGATATTACTCCATACCTCAATCCGGCTGGAAAAAGTAACATCGTAGCCGTTCAGGTAAAAAATGAAGGACTGAATGCCAGGTGGTATTCCGGTTCAGGCATATACAGGCACACATGGCTAACCCTGGTTAATCCGGTTCATATAGTTCCCTGGGGTGTGTATGTTACTACACCTGATGTTACTGAGAAAAAAGCCATTGTTGAAGTAGTTTCAACTGTTGAAAATTCAGGTAAAAAGGATTCGCAGGTAAGTTATGAAGTAAAACTCCTTGACCCCTCCGGCAATGAAGTTGGAAAATCAATAATGAATTCATTGCTCACGGCAGGGCAATCTACAGAGTTAAAGCAGATAATTACTGTTGAAAATCCGGCTTTGTGGTCGCTTGATAAAACAAATCTCTATCATGCAGAAGTAGTGGTGCTTCTTAACAATAAAGTTGCTGACAGGATTAATACAGTATTTGGTATCCGCTCAATTCATTTTGACCCGCAAACCGGGTTTACACTGAATGGTAAAACCATCAAGCTTAAGGGAGGATGTTTCCACCATGAAAATGGCCCATTGGGTTCTGCCGCTATTGACAGGGCTGAGGAACGGAAGATCGAGATTTTGAAGAAAGCAGGATTCAATGCAATTCGCTGCAGCCATAATCCACCATCTCCTTGTCTTCTTGATGCTTGCGACAAACAGGGTATCCTGGTTATCGATGAAGCATTTGATATGTGGGAAAAATCAAAGATGGAGATGGCAGTGTCATTTTTTGGGCAAAGAGGAAAAAGATCTGACATAAAGGATTATTCGAAGTTTTTCAAAGAATCCTGGCAAAAAGATATTCAATCAATATTGCTTCGCGATCGCAATCATCCCTCTATAATAATGTGGAGCATCGGGAATGAAATATCGGAAGCTGCTGATACTTCTGGGCTCAGGATTGCCAGGAATTTAGTCAGTGAAGTTAAAAAGTACGATCGCACCCGTGCCGTAACAGAAGCACATGTTGATATGGGCCTAGTTATGGGAGGCCAAAGCACGTGGGAAAAGAGGGCGCCCCATCTGGCATTAATGGATGTTATTGGATATAACTATGCTTATATGATCTATGAAGAAGAGCATAGAAAACATCCAGAACGGATCATGTATGCATCAGAGTTCAATCCTCCTCTTTCCTTGCAGAACTGGCAGGCTGTTGAAAATCTGCCTTATGTTATTGGCAATTTCAGCTGGACTGCAATGGATTATTTAGGCGAAGCAGGAACAGGTGTTCCGCGCTTAATGGATATTAAACCTGATGACGGCAAAAAAAATCCGATGGCTGACATACTGCAGTTTTTCCAGTTCGATTCCTGGCCAATGGTTGTCAATTTCCAGGGCGACATTGACATTATTGGCAATCCTAAAGTGCCTTATTATTATCAGCATGTTGTCTGGCGTGAATACAAGGTTTCCATGTTTGTACACAGGCCAATTCCTGCCGGTAAAAAAGAGGTGACAAGTCCATGGGGTTTTCCGGATAAGCTGAAAAGCTGGAACTGGGAAGGCCACGAAGGTGAAAAGATGCAGGTGAACGTGTACACCCGAAGCAAACTGGTAAAGCTGGAATTAAATGGGAAAGTGGTGGGTGAAGAGGCAGTAGACGACAGTAAATCCATCACTGCGACATTTGAAGTACCATATGAACCAGGGGTACTTATCGCCAGGTGTTTCGATAATGGAGCAGAAGTAGCATCAGAGACCATTAAGACTGTTGGAAAGCCAGCTGCGATCAGGCTTTCTTCCGACCGTTCATTTATCAAGGCTGACAGGAATGACCTTTCATATGTAATGGCATACATCATTGATGCTGAAGGAAATATAGTTCTAAATGCTGATGATGTTATGGTGAACTTCGAAATAAAAGGCAACGGAGAAATTGCTGGTGTTGGCAGCGGTAGTCCCACTGACGTGTCGAGTTTTCAGCAACCCCATAAGAAAATCTGGCAAGGAAAATGTCTTGCAATAATCAGACCAAAGGGAGAAGCAGGTAAGATTGTTTTGACTGCCAGGGCAGAGGGATTGAAGGAAGCTGTAATTGAATTAGTTACTAAAGATTAGTCAAATCGACACGTTTCTTATTATTTTGGATAGAAAATAGCAAAATGCATGAAAAGATCTTTTACATGACATAAGGGAGTACTATATGATTTTTATTTGTTTTTTGTTTGTGGTGCGACAGGACTGATTTCTCCACCTTCCGGCGGATTCATTTGACCTTTTAATCCACTGGTTACCCTGATCAGACAAAAACATAAATGCTGCTGGCGCAGCATTTGCGTATTTTAAACCATCCACTTTTGACTGTAACCAGTCAACGCTGCTGGTTTAAAATACTAAAGCCACCCTTAAGGATGGCTTTTTTGTTTTCACTGCGGTGCGGACGGGACTCGAACAGGTTTTTTATTTCCCATATAATCAGCATCTTAGCAATACGCTGTGGCGGATTTTGTGGCAGATTTTGTGGCAGATTTTATATATATTTGTATAAATTTCTTTACTTCATGAAAATTGAAAATCCGGAAATACGAACTAATCCTTTTAAAAAGTCACCAGCTCGTAAAAAAGATGGCCTTCATCAGGTTAAAATCCGGGTGTTTATTGGCTCCAATGAATTTGGAAAATTCCGGAATAAAATTACTCTCGAAGTAAATATACTCGATGAGTCAAATATGCCTGTTATGGCATCTTCATCGGAATTTGATAATAGAAAATCTAATAAAACGTTGAACCTGATTATCCTGAAAACGGAAGTTAAGATCAAGGATTCCGTTGTTCTGATGATAAAAGACAATACAAAACTGACATCAACTAATCTCTTTGCCTATTTGTATAAAAAGAGAAAGTCTCAAAAAACTGAAATTATTCCTGATACTGAAGAGACTGTATGGAATGATGAGGTTAAAAAGTTTTTTAAAGAGCCAGTACAGGTTTCAGTATGGGAAAAGTATAAACTTGCTGTCATCGAAGATGATACTGAGGATATCACTGAAGAAAGAATGCAGGCTATTGCAGATGGTGTTTCCTTTGTTTATTCCAGAGATATGGAAACTAAAAGAGTCAGCAGTATGAGTTTTAATGAAAGATATCAAACCGGCAACTATGACAAGTCAAATATTTTTGAGTTATTTGGTTACTGTTGGTCTGAGAATTCTAAAAACGGAGATTCTCTTGTTACCGGTTCATATAAGTCACTCATAATCCAGCTCAATGATTATCGCTTTAATGCAAAGCCTTCGGAGTGGGTAAAGGATTTTAATGATGAATGGATTGGCAATTTCTTTAAGTATTTGATAAAGAATGGGTATCCTGTTGTTCACTTCCGTGGCTATGATCCTTTTACTATTTTTAAATATCGTGATCGTCTCATTAAATCAAAAAGATTGCCATATAAAGAAAAATCATTTCAAAAAGTTGTCAAACACCTGAAAAGACATATTGATATTCTTCAGAAATACGACTTATTACCTTACAAAAAGAACACTAAACTATTACAAGCCTCAGATTACCTCACAAGAAAATCGAAAAAGCAAACATATACTCGGAGAGAACACTCACTGACAGTTAATGAGTTTAATCTGATCGCTGACACAGATTTTAAGGATCAAAACTTAAACCTTGCCCGTGATATGTTCGTTATAGCCGTTTTAGGTGGGGGATTTAGAACACTGGAACTATATAACGAACATATTTATATCCAGAACAATAGGTTGCATATATATAGAAAGAAAACGAATGAGACAAGCACTAATCCAATTATTTTACAACTAAAGGAGGTTATCAACCGACATAATGGGTTACCTGAATTCTTAAACGTGAATGAGTTCCGTAAATGTCTTCAAACTATTGCAAAACAAATCCCTCTTGACAGAATAATTTCAATTCCAAACACTTTAATAAATTCGGAAAAAGATTTGATAAAGGTTAAAATATACGACATATTCAATCCATATTTCGCTAGGAAAACATGCGTTACCATTCTGAACCATTTAGGACTTAGTGAAGAAGAAATTATTGAATTTACTTGTCACGCTGATGTACGAACCTTGAAATATTATAAAGGGAATATGACAATTGAAGATAAAGAACGGTTGATTAACTTTAAATTGTCGAGCATGCCTATAAGATAAACCTAAATCATTCCTTATCTATACATATTACCATGTTGATCGGATCTGATAATTTCAGTCGCCTTCTCATCCTGATTGAGTAAATTAAATGGCCTTGTAAATCAGATATTTACGAGGCCATTTTCATTAGTAGTACAAAAAGTAGTACAAAGCTTTTATTAATTAACTCTATCCTAATAATTATATTGCAAAAACCGTACGTTTTGAATAGATTTGGCCGGCTCAACTTAAGATATTATAATTAATTTTACAACGAGTACTTACTTCTGGATAAGAATTATCAAATTACTTTGGTGATAGGTTATCAGAGTCTGTGGCATTTTCGGTCTGTCCTCTCAATAATTAAAATTTTCGTTGTAAATATTTCAGATAACCTCGGTATTTCTTGCCTATAAATAAAATTCCTCCTTTATATATAAATGTAATTTAATTGACCAATAAAAGCTTTGAAGGTCAATAATGTATACCTTTAGTATATATATATTTGTGTACATTTATTTGAGATATGAATTGGTACGAGTATCAAGAAGTAGTCGCTGAAGTTTTTAGAAACATCGGCGCTGAAGTAAAGACAAACTACAAGGCCTCTGGTGCAAGAGGTGAACATGATATAGATGTCTGGATTAAACTAGATAAATATGGCATCCAGATGATCTGGATATGTGAATGCAAATACTGGGAAGCTTCCATACCAAAGGAAAAAGTTCTTACACTTTATGAAGTCATAAAGGATCTTGGCGCAGATAGGGGATTTTTATTTTCAGAAAGTGGGTTTCAATCTGGAGCTATTAGATGTTCAAAAAATACTAATATAACTCTAACTAGTCTTGATGAGATCCAAGAATTGATACAGTCTGATCTTCAAGAATATAGATTAATTAATTTCCTTAAACGAATTGAAAACCTAAGGAAGAAATTAAAGATATCATGGATTGATGATTTGGGAAATCCGATTTTAAATTATGCTAACGACATCGATAAATGTTTGTTAATAGAAGGAACCTTAATGTATGCAACTCTCCAAATTCAAAAAGCAATTAACAAGGATTTCCCTATATATCTAACTAGATATTCAATGGAAAATATTCAGTGTAAGGATATTGAAGAATTAAATACAGTTCTCAATCAAGAACTTGAAATACTGGAACCTTCCGTAGAGGAGATTAATATACACACAAAAGAAAAAGTTGTTGAATCAAAGGATTTAGTTGATTTGTTTGCTAAATCTATTAATGGTTTATTAAAATCTGCAGAAAATCAATTATTTGATTTAAACGTAAATATTGATGAACAACTAATTGAAACATTGTCATTTATGAAAGCTGTAGGGAAAACTGCTGATGACCTCAAAAAAATTTCAACGGGAACTTTGGCAAGTGAAGTATATAAAATAATGAGACTTCTGCTTGAATTTATCTATCCACACTTAACAAAAATTGAAATGAATAGAAATGAATGGAATGATTCGAAAAATTTGATCATCACCCAATTAAATGTATTAACTAAAATATAACGGCACACTACATGTGTTATAGTAAATTGCCAGTTTGATGGATTGGAAAACTAAGCATAGTTAATTAAACAAAACTAACGACAGATAAGAACATATTCCAGAAAATGGCAACTCATACCGCAAACCATTAGGGTGTATATTTAACGGATCATCACTATGACTGAACATTTAAAAATTTTATTGCATAATTTTGGTTTGCTCCATGTGACAATACATACACTTGAAGAGAAGCGTTCAAAATACAAGAAAATCTCGCTTAAAGATTATGATGAGTCGTTAGGAGAATTATTACCTGGAGAACCCGCCTTAATAGTAAAGATTAGTAAAGAAGGTAAATCAGAAATCATTGATTATGATGGTACTAAAATTAACATTAGTAAAGAGTACGATACTAAGAATATAAAGATTTTAGAATTACCTGAAGACGAATTTTATTTTTTTGAAGCATTTAGATTAGGAATTCATAATCTTGAACAAGAAATTCCGAGTTTTATACATGATATGTGGATATTCCACTCATACGGATTATTTGAATTCTATTTAATGAAAATTCTAAAGAGCAGATTTCAAATTCATCCAAAATTAATAAGTGGCAATAAAACTTTAACTACTAATGATTTGTTGGAAGCGGAATCACGAGAAGAACTCTTAGAAAAGTTTATTGATTTAGAGGTTAGAGATTTATTGTTCTTACCAATTAATGGGACCTTAGCAAGAATGAGAGATAAATTAGGATTTAAAAAACTCAATTCCAACCATGATAGTCAAATTCGAAAAATATCATTGATTCGTAATTGTCTTGCACATAATGGAGGTTATGTAAGTGAAAAACTAGCTAATGAATTTTCAACAGAGTTCAAATTGGACGCAAAATTAAACATAAACATAAAACTTGTCTATGAAGTAATTAATTCTGTTAGAAAATTCGCATATGAAATTGATAAGATTTTTGAATCCATAAATAAATATGCACCCTAGAGTACTTTATAGTTAATTAAGGTGCTATACGCATTTCAAGGCTTAGCTCATAGCAAACTGTTTTACATTGACAGAAAATCACCTCGATATCGACAACCATATAGCAGACCTAATGCAAATTTATTATGATGTGTCAAATCATTATAAAATACGATCTATATTTTCTTTAAAATCAAGGGGCTTTTTAAAACTTACTTTTTTAAAACAGCCTTGTTAGAAGGATCCTCCCTAACCTTAAGCTAAGGTCACTCAGGTCTATTCCTCATAAATAGTTTATTTTAAGTAGTTACTTATTCTTATCCAAGGGTGAAAAGCTTTTGTTCCGAACTCATCCAAATTATCTATAAAGCTTTATTCTCCATTGATAAATTACTATTTTAGTTAAATATTGGTAATTATTGAATCCTTTAAATCCTAATATTTTAATTATGCTTACCTTTTGAGGATAATATGTATATTTATAACTAATGACAGCTTAGAGATATAATCAACTCCTTGATTACTAATCATTAAACACTTAGCTGTTGTAATTTTATGTTTTTGATTATTTTTATAATATAATGGCAAATTCGTTGTATGCTGAAAGATCAGATTGTTGCTTATGTGATGCAGTAACTGATTCACTTTCAAATAAAGAAAAGTCACTCATCGAAAATAGGTTAATGTATGAATCTGAACATTTTATTATTATACCAAGTTTAGGACCATTTGTTGAAGGACAGATTATGATTGTTAGTAAAAGCCATTTCCCTAACCTTAAATCGATGAATAAAAATGTTTTAGATGATCTAAATAAGGTATTTGAAATTATTAAAACAAAGACTAAAACGATATATAATTCTCATCTTTTATTTGCTGAACATGGCGCTTTTAATGATATTCAAAAAGGGGGTGCATGTGTTATCCATATGCATATTCATTGCATCCCTGGATATGTTGATGGAATAGCTGCCTTAAAAAAACTTTTGAAAATCCATTATTCTGGAATTGACTTAAATGAATTATGGAAGATAAATAAACCCTATATATTGATAATTAATTCTTTCGATAACAAGAATTATATATTTGAAGCTGAAGATGTGCCATCTCAAATGATAAGACGGACACTTTTAGCCAATCGAGGGATTATAAATAATTGGAATTGGAGGGCCAATTATGATTATGAATTAATTAGCAAAACTTTATTTAATTGGTTCTTAAAAGAATGAATAAGATACTTGACCCAGATGAAATGCCTAAATGGTTATCTTCCTTATGGAAACATAAAGCTTTTAATTGGCTCTATGCTGGAATAAATGATGATGATTGTGCTATTATAGAAATTACGAAAAAACAAAAAATTGTAATAACAACAGATTTCTTAAATAATTCTCCAATAGGATTAGAATTAGGGATAAGTAATTATTTTGATATTGGAAGACTAATTGTTGGTTCAAATATTTCAGATTTGTGTGGAACAGGAGCAATCCCCAAAGCTTTTCTATTAGGATTAATGTTCAAGAAAGGCTCCTATGAAAATAATTATAAAGAAATTATAAGAGGAGTTAACTTTGAATTAGATAAAATTAAAATCCCTTTAATTGGAGGAGATTCGAAGCTTGGGAAGGAAAATTCTTTTTATGGAATAGCTATAGGTACCTCTAATAACAAGCAGAAACTTTTTACAAAAAGAGAAGCAAAACCCAAAGATAACCTGTGGGTTTCAGGTACCCTTGGAAATGTTAGTGCGGCTGTATATGGATTATCAACTAAAATTATGCATAAAGAATGGGAAACATGGGCTATAACTAAAATAAATGAACCATTTCTACCTATTGAAAAGTCAATGAAAATTGCCAATTATATGGTTGGCAACGGAGGAACTGATATTAGCGATGGATTAGGTTCTGATTTGAGGGATATGGTTCAATTAAGTAATGTTGGGGTAATCATTGAACCAGATCTTATTCCAATCGATAAACATGTTCAAGAAATATCAGATAAAATGAAGATCCCGGCTTGGCATTTTGCTTTTGTAATTGGTGGGGATTTTCAGTTTTTGGTCACATCCAATTCATCAAATGATGAATTAATGAATAAAATTGGTATGGTAAGAATTGGTAGAATAATTGAAGAACCCGAATATTTAATCAAGGTTAATAATCTGTATAAACCTTTGCCAAATAAAGGACATCGAGATATTAATAAGCCAAGCTTCTTTCTAGAAGTTAAGTCTATATTGGAGGATATTAATAATAATTTAAAAGACTAAGTTATGCTTTCACATGATGAAATAATTCAAATCCAAAATGAAATTAGGACTTCTGTAGAGAAGCAAGTAAAAGATGGTGAACAATCAAAAAATCTTGAAGGTGCTTTAGCCTGTGGACAATTTATGAATGTTTTACATCTGAAACAAAGAGGAATACATGGTACAGCTGCTGCAATAAGAGTTTTAGCATCATTTAATGGCAATTATAACAATGAAATAGGGAAGCTTATTCACTATGTTCGGAATAGGAAGGACTTTGATAAAGATAAAATTCTTGAAAGTAGCCTCGAAAAAGATGAAACAAATGTAATTAAAATTGGAGAATTATTATATTCTCTCTCTTTCGTTAAACAAGGAAGTTTAGATACAAGTAGTTTAGTAAAAGAACTTGGGGATAAACTAATTTCAAATATTAAAAATGAAAAGTCATGGGGCTACTTTATTGAATCAGATAACAAATCTGAAATTTTACCAACAGCATATGCTTACCTAGGATTAAGAAGTAATAATTTTGACAATTTAAATAAGATTGAAGTTTTTCTGAAGTCAAGTATAGAAGAATCCTTTAAAAATAAAAAAATTGATAACCCTTCACTTTATGCGTCAATCATTGTTGCTATATATGTATTATCAAATTACGAGATTGATATAAATCAAAAACAGTTAATTGAAAAACTATGGAAATCACCATTTTGTACTATGTCCTTTAACCTTGAACAGAATATTGAATATCCGTATAAATATGAACATTCCTATATTCGGATACCCTGGCAGTTATTCTTTTTAGCATTATCTGCCAAATATTCACCACGTTACTACTCTAAAAAGCTATGTAGGCAAAGAATTAGTGATATGAAATTAATGGTAAAAGGACAAGGATTTAAATATATTCAATCTGGTGATGAACTTTCAACAAGAACCAATTCAATATTATTTGATGTACTTGAGTTTATTGATAAACATTCAAAACAAAACATTCGTTATTCTGTCTTTTCAATACTAAATGAAATAACTTGGTTTATTAATCGCAACTGGTTAAAAAAAACTCTTTTTTCAATAATTATTATTTGTATTGGACTTTCGATATTTCAATGGATAAGAAGTCCAACTGCTTCTATCAAAGATTTAGCACCTGAATTTATTGTATATTTATTTTCAGTTCTTTTAATTTTTACTAAGCGATAATAATGGAATTTCGCGATATATTATATGGTGCTATAAAGCTTCCAGACTGGCTAATACCTTTCTTGTATATCCCTGAGTTTGTACGACTCAGAGGAGTGAGATTATCAAATGTTGATTCAATTGAGTTTAAGGATTTTAATGGACCAACTAGATGGGAACATAGTATTGGTGCTGCCTATCTTGCACTAAAATTTGCAGACTTAAAAGGGTTACATTCAAATGATAAAGCTAATTTAGTTGTTGCAGCTTTATTACACGATATTGGGACTCCTCCATTTGCTCATACCGTAGAATATGTTTTAGATGGATTTGATCATGAGGAAGAGGCAGTCAAATTAGTATTAGAAAATGAAACTTGGAATCATTCGATATTTGAAGGTTCTTTCCCTCAACTACATAAAGTCGCTAAAGAGGTTGGAAAAAAATTCAATATTTCTTTTGATTTAGAATCAATTGCACAATATATAAATGGCGAAGGCAAATTTGGATTCTTAATAAATGGGAGTATAGATATTGATAACATAGATAATCTTATGAGAGCATGTTTCTATTTGGGAAATACTGTAGATAAAAACATTGCGTTCGGGTTATTAGATTGGCTATCAGATTTCAATACGGTCCCGACAGATATTAGATCGAGTAACGACAATTCTGTAAAAAAATGGTTGGAATATCGCAACTTTCTGTATGGTAGTTTCTTCAATTCTTCTGATATTGAATTAGGCCGGCAAGCATTTTTACAACATTTAATTCGAAGAGCCTTTAATGAAGGCTTGTCACGAAAGACTATTATTTATAGTACTGACGAGTTATTACTATATTCAATCGAGAATTATAAATCTCTAGATTCTTCGAGATTACAATATCAAAATACATTAAAATCGCTCGTTTCTTCATATAGGCTACTTGATTCAGTATACAAGTTTTCAATAATTCTTATTGAAGATGAAAGGATCCTTCAACAGTTACTTAATCCTCTTTTTGCAAATTGGTTGGAAGTAAAACTATCTACTCCGACATTCGAGCCTTTAATTATAATAAACCAGAGGAGGTATGAAAAGAGAGATGAATTATTTAGATCTCCTTGTGGTGAAATTTGTATATTTAAACTTAGGGATCCAAATATAAAGCTTGAGCAGCTTCCAGAATGGATTAAATCTGAATTACCAAAAAACATCAAAGGGAGTTCTTTAATAAAGGAGTGTTCAAGGGTAATTTCTTGTCAACTAGAAAAATGGATAGAAGAAAAACCTTGGCATTCTTTAGATTCACTAAGAAAAGAAAATATTATCTCTAATTTAAATCATGAAAATGATTGGAGTTTCCGATTAAGTAAAAACAAGAGTGTTCATACTTACCCTGCAACTTTTGTTAACGCAATACCAAAAACCTTAATCTCCGCATTAGGTTTAAAAGGTGAACTTATTGTCGATCCCTTTGGTGGGACTGGGCAGACAGCTGAAGAAGCAATCAAAGCAGGGTGCCAAGTAATAACATCTGATACAAATTCGATCGCACTTCTTGCAACAAAAGCAAAATTTACATACCTAAAAAAAGATGTTAGGGATTACTTAAAAGGGCTTAATTCTATAGATATTCTAAATTCCAACGTTTCAAATTCTCCAAATTTTCCTTCCATTTATAAATGGCACCATCCAAAAACAATAGAAGAATTATGTAGAATTAAGGGATTTATTGAAAATTGTTTTGTTTTAGAAGGTAAACAATTCCTCACAGCATGCTTTTCTGAGATTATTATTTCTTCAACAGATAGAAAAGGCAAAGGATCAAGTTATTTTGCCGACAATACACCTCTCCCAAAAGGGAAAAATTTACCAGATTATCAACCATCTATCGAATTATTTATAAATAAGATGGAGAAAAACATTCAAATCATAGAGACTCTATATTCTCAACTTGAAAGGAGTCAAAGGGATCCACAAGAACAATTAAAAAAACTTAAGATAAAGCAAATTGATGCTAGAAAAATTAGCCCTCAGAGATATAGTATTGAAAAAAAATCGGTTGGTGGAATAATTACTTCACCTCCGTATCTATGCATGGTAGATTATTCATTAGGGCAACGGTTATCATATTATTGGTTATTCCCCGAAAAGCTTGAAGATGAATTTGCTTTGGAAATAGGTTCACGAAGAAAAAGAACGAATCCTTATAAAACCTACAATGAATATTTGAGTGATATTCACCAATTTATAAAGGCATCAAAGACAATATTAAGAAAGGATGGTTATCTATGTTTAGTATTAGGGAAACCAGTTGCCACGGCCTTCTTAAATAAAGACGTAATAGAAGCAATTGATAGTATTATCTCGAATGAAGGATATGAACTATTATGGGACAAAATAAGACCTATTAATTGGCATCGAAATCATGGAATTACTAGTCTCGATAATGAAAGAGTATCAGTGTATATATTAAAGGAATAATTGTTCCATTATTTTAAGATTCATTAAATTAATTCTTAAACTTTAACAAAGGTTTATGCAAGAGTGAAAATGAAAATAATCTACCACCAAATATTCCTCTAATATAAATAAAACTCACTGGTATTCAGCGAGTTTATTATATAATTTGAGTCGGTGGCGAATTCGAATAATATATAATTCTTTTATAACCTCAAATAATCTAGATGCCTACAATAAGGGATTGAATTAGAACTAAAAAAAATGCATATTTAATTGATTACGTGTTTGTTACAAAAAAGTTGCCAATTCCTTCAAATGGAGATTAACCATTACATACAATTTATTGATCTACAGTGTAGTGCAAATTAAAGAAGTGGTGTCACCAGGTAATTGACCTGTTTATGCTAAGTTAAAATGTCAAATCCTATCGCACTCAAGTAATCATAAGTGGGATCATAAAATGCAGTATTCCGCGTTGGATCTTCTTCATCGCCAAAAGGAACCACGATTACCATCCCTTGTCTAGCTCTAGTAAGTAGAACTCGATATGCATTTTTAAGATATAATTTCCTTTCTTCCTTTCTAATTTGATTCCAATGGTCTCCAACAAAAGATCTATGTTCCCAACCCTGACTGGAGAATCTAAAATCAGCATCCCAAGTAACACATACCCAGTCAAGTTCTAAGCCTTGAATATCGAATTCTGTTGCAACAGACTCGAGATAAAAGGATGACCGTACATCTTGCTTTCCATCAAGAAACCAGTGTATTGGATCCATCGGTGATCTAACATCAATTGAGTGCGGTTTTAATCGTTCTGCTTGGGATGACACAACAATTCCAAAACGCTCTGTACCTCTTGCTTGTTTTTTTAACCACTGTTTTGCTTTTTTTAGTTCACGGGTTATAACAATTGGATAATTTGATTTTACCTTGTCAAATGTCTTTCGTGCCTCATCTATTTCAAGATCAAGTAATTGTTTGACAAGAAGTGATACATGCTCTGCCCTAAATGAACGCATAGATACCGAAAGATGTAAATTTTCATCATAGAATACATTTGGTCTATTTGATAAACCTTTGAGAATTTCGCCGGCTCCGTACTCACTATCAGTCAACCTAGGTGAAATGAAAATGTGCCAATCTGGAAATGATCGATTAAGTGATTCAATCCACTCACTTATTCCCGCCTCTCCTGTATTAATTTCTTGTCCCCCACCTACTAAACACACAATTACAGCCCAATCTTTATGTCGGTCAAGGCAGGAAATCAAGAATTCAGGTTCAGACTTCATAAATCCAGGGAAGTCTTTTTTCCTAAGCATGAAATTGGCTGTTTGTTCAAGGTTCCACGCACGCTGACCTTCATCAAAAAGTGCAATATGTTCGATTGGGGGAGAATCTATATCTTTAAGACAGTCATCCCTGAAATTATGGACATTCTGAATAAATAATTTAACTTCCCTAAAAGCATCACCTTTTCTTTGTTTTATTCCAACTTCTTTACCATGGGTAACCTTATCCCGCGCGAGAGCCTCACGGAGAATATTAACAAGTGGACCATTCCCAGATAGAAAAACACTGTAAAGTTCAGATGACTTATCTATATGGGTTGTAGCTATGTTTAGTCCTACCAGGGTTTTACCTGCACCCGGAACGCCTGTTAAGAAGCATATTGATTTATGCTTCTCGTTTTTAGAATTTTGTATAATAGATGCAATTTCGTCTGAAGTAGTACTCAAATTAATCGCACTAGCATCACTTCTGGATATTTCTGAAACAGAATGACCACTGTAAAGTGCCATCGCTGCTTCTATAATAGTCGGTGTGGGACTGTACCTGCCACTTTCCCAAACGGCCTTATCTATTACATTCTCTTCTTCATTTATTAGTAATACTTTATCAATAACATTGTTAATGAGATCCTTATTACATTTGATTGGACTCAGAAGCTTATCATCATATGAAGTAAAAGATATTAATGTTTCAGAAAGTTTAGCCTCAGTGGAAATCAGAACAGGTGCAATACATTTATCATGACTCGTTTCATGGAAGTTTTTCAAATCAAGTGCATAATCCCAAACTTGGTCGATAGCATGCATTGGAAATTCACGTTCACCAACTTTAAATTCAAGAATGAAAATTACAGATTGTATTAAGAGTACTACATCAATTCTTTGACCCATTCGAGGTATAGAATATTCAAAATAAATTCCACCGCTATATTTTGAAAGAACACTTTGTAAGATTCTAATCTCTTCTCTCCAAGCACTTTTCTGGCTTAGTTCATCAGCGAATTTACTCAATATAGCCATCTGCCCAATAATTTCTTCAGGTTTAGTTACATTGAATTTTTCAATAGTATCGCTATAGTAAGAACGGTTCATCCAATCTGATTTTGGGTAGAAATTTTTTACAAATTCTAGTTAGAAGAGTTTCTTAATATCTTTTACAAATTTACATTTCCATCCTCTCTTTAAAATACTTCTCAGTATGTTTATCTGTAAAATATACATAGCACCCTTTCATTCCTCTGGTAAGAAGCGTCCTGTAAATGTTCTTAACATGCTTTTCGAAATTATCTATGCTTCTTTTCAGCATCGGGTCTTTGGTGGCAGTTATATCTGCCGATAGTTTTCCGGAAGTCTCATCCACGCATAGATCATTCCCGATTATTACGCCTATATAATCGAATTCAAATCCCTGTGCAGTGTAAATACACCCCACCTGTTTAATTCCTTCCGGGCGATACGCCCATTCATACCACCTGACATAGCCTTTAGGTATTGAGGTTATTTTGTCATGTGTCTCCCATGGCATAGCAAAATCCCCGATCTTCACATCTTTAACAAGTTCACCATTACTATCTGTTTTACTGCTCCATGGCCAGCAGAAACCGGCAACCATCCTAGCAGAATTTGGCTTTTCATTCTCCTTTTCATTAAGGAGATCCATTATCTCCTGCGGGGAAGAAAAAATCCGGAAATCAAACTGGTCCTCTTTCCTGAAAATCTTTGCTTCGTCAGTGTATCCAAGAACCGATTCGAGCCATAACAGGTAGTCATTCGAACCCATGCACCTGTATTGAGTTTCAAGTGTAACCTCATGAATACCAGCATCGAATTTTGCTGCAGCTTCTCTTATCAGACCGGAACTTCCAACCTCTGATGAACGCACATTCTGCCTGTCATCGATGAAGAATACGGTTGTTTTTGCACACCTGACTAGCTGCTCCATCTGTGGCATGTCAGAACGGTCCTCAGGTTTTGTGTACTGATGGTTACTGTTCTTTTCGATCCTGTGGGCTTCATCAATCAAAAGTATATCAAATTCATTTTCCTTTGTCCTGCTGGGTATGAAACGATAAAGATTTGAGAACATTATTTCACCACCTCTTCCAACCAGTTTCTGCAACCCGGATGTGAAAGGTTTTGATTTACACCCATACAGGACATTCTTTTTCTTTAATGCTGCTTCGGCAAGAATATTTAGAGCGATAACCGATTTCCCTGTGCCAGGTCCGCCATGAACAATTATTACTGATTTTTCATTCTTCTTTGCTGACATCCTGTACTTTGCCCAGATAAGGTTCTTTGCTACAAGTTGTTCATTAAGCAGCGAGAACACGACATCATTCTTAATGATCTTATGCACATTCTCCAGCAGTTTCTTTGAAGGGTGCAGACGGCTCTGCATGAAACGGTTAAATATCTCAAAGCCGGAACCGTTTTCAAGTAGTTCC
>PMIJ01000098.1 GCA_003157015.1 Bacteroidales bacterium | reverse complement strand
TAATAATTATTAAGGATCAACTAAGTAATATATTTCTCTCAGTTTCTTTGTGTTCAACCTCTGCTATCTTGATATTTCACCTCTGAATCCCACAGGGGAGACTTTTAAAATCCTTTAAAAAGTATAATCAAACTTGATATTCAGGATCCAAGACTATCAAACATCAATAGAATTACTCCTACATTCTTTTCTTTTCTTCTTTTTTAGCCTTTTTTGCAAGGCGCTTCTCTTTCAGACTTTTGGTAGGTTCTTTTTTGTTTTTTGTCTGTTCTTTAGCTTTTTCGTGTGACATGGCTGTTTATTTTAAGTTAATAAAAAGTTATCTCAAATATAGCAAAAATCATCATTGCTTTTTGCTCCATTCAAATTTTGAAGACAATAGCCGTCTATATCAGTATTCCGGCGTCATGGTCAATGTACCAATTCAACTTTCCATAGACAGGAACGATAAATGATGCAGGAAAGTTTATAACTGATGAATCTTTTTTAAACATATTCTCAACAATTTCAGCCTTCGTTTTCCCGGTAACCAGAAATGTGACATTATCGGCATTATTGATGACCCGCCCCGTTAGGGTAATTCTCTTTTGCCCTGTCACCGGATGCAGGGCAACTTCACAAATTTTATCTGAATCGAATAATTCAGAATGCCCCGGAAATATAGAAGCTGTGTGTCCGTCTTCTCCCAGGCCGAGGATTACAAGATCAAATAGAGGCAATCGGTCTCTATTCCTGACGGAGGATAATATTTCTATTGAGTAACGTGCTGCCTCATTTTCAGGATCATCTTCTCCCCTTATCCTATGAATGTTGCCGGAGGGTATTTCAATTCTGCTTAGAAATTTTCTCTGCGCCATTCCATAATTGCTTTCGTCATTATCTGGAGGAACACATCTTTCATCTCCCCAGAAAAAGTGGACAAATTTCCAGGGCACAGACTCAGCAAAATTTTCACTCAGTACCTTAAATAATAATTCAGGAGTGGTACCGCCTGATAAAACTATGGTGAATGGTTCAGCATTTTTTGATGATCGGGCAATCATACTTGCCATTTTCTCAGCAAAATTCATTGCCAATTCATTGGGTGATGGAAATATTTTTACAATTTTATCCAACTGATTAATAATGGCGTAAAACAATAATTTCTACTTTACCACTGAGTTTCACGGAGTTTTCACGGAGTATCAGGGAGTTATAATCTTATTTTTTCCTTTTTTACTATTCTACCACTTTACCGTTATACCTATGTACCGTTTTAGCATATATAGTTAAGATACTAATCCATTACAATTCGCAATAAAGCTCTTCATCCGCGAGGTTCTTACACGGATATCGCCAGGTAAGCCCTTCGCCTTCAATAAGATCGTTTGCATGCTCTGGTCCCCATGTACCCGCTGGGTATCCAAACACCTTAATCGCCTTATTGTTTTCCCAGGCTTTCTGAATCGGTTCAAGAAATTTCCAGGCTGTTTCAACTTCATCATCCCGTGAAAACAGTGTTGAATCGCCCAGCATTACGTCATGAAGCAATCGTTCATATGCGGAAGGGACTCTTATGTCTGCCAGATCCTTATAATGGAAATCCATATTAACATTCTTCACATTAAATCCGGCTCCGGGTTCTTTCATATCAAATTTCAGCAAAATTCCCTCATCCGGCTGAATCCGAATTATAAGCATATTGGAAGATAATTTTCCTGATTCTCTGCGGAACAGATGATGAGGTGTCTGCTTAAAGTGAATTACAATTTCAGTGACTCTTGTTGGCAGTCTTTTACCGGTGCGCATATAAAATGGCACACCTCCCCATCTCCAGTTATTAATAAAGAACTTGATAGCCACGTAAGTTTCTGTCCGGGAATCGGGTGCCACTCCTTTCTCATACCTGTATCCTGTTACACACTCTCCCCTGATCAGTGATGCTGTATACTGTCCCCTGATGACCTGGGAAGCCACATCTTCTTCTTTAATGGGTTGCAGAGACTGAAAAACCTTTAATACCTCGTTTCTGATAGCATCGGCATCGAGCGATGAAGGCGGCTCCATAGCAGTTAATCCTACCATCTGAAGCAGGTGGTTCTGAACCATATCCCTTAAAGCTCCGGAAGTATCATAATATCCGCCTCTTTCTCCCACCCCAAGGCTTTCAGCAGAAGTAATCTCTATCCGGTCTATGTAGTTCCTGTTCCAGAGCGGTTCGAACATCCCATTTGCAAACCTTGTAACCAACAGATTCTGAACTGTTTCCTTTCCAAGATAGTGATCTATCCTGAAGATCTGATTTTCTGAAATTAGTCCATGTAAAGTCTTGTTTAGTTTCCTGCCCGACTCAAGATCATATCCAAAAGGCTTCTCAACGATTATCCTCCTGAACCCGTTCTCTTTATCGGTTAACCCTGATTTTGAAAGATTTACAGCAATGGTTTCATACATGCTTGGAGGTGTGGCCAGATGAAATATGTAGTTTCCTCCTATTGAGTATTTAATATCAATTTCCTGCATGAATGATTTGAGTTGGATATATCCATCCACAGATACAATATCAATCGGAAGGTAATAAAGATCCTCAACGAAAGCAGAAATAAGAGTTTGATCTGTTATCTTTTCCTCCGAATAAGAGACGATTGCCTCACTCATTTTTTTTCTGAATTCTTCTGACGACATTTTTGTTCTACCTACCCCTAAAATTGCATATTTCACCGGAAGCAAGTTTTGAACGCGCATAGAGAATATAGCAGGTATCAGCATCCTTGAGGCAAGATCGCCAGAGGCACCAAAGATAACAAAGATCAGATTTTTAGGATTTTCCATATATATTAGAAATTGAAAAAAACAAAATACTGTCTGACATTTACAAAGTAACAAATAATTGCACAGAATGGTTAACGATTCAGCTAATATCGGATTGAGACTTTTGCATTTTGTTAATTATTAGGTTAACAACTTTTTAAATATTTTATAGATTTTTATTAATTTTTTTATTGATTTTTGCGATAATCTGAAAGAATAAGTAGTATATTTGTCGGTAAATATTAATATAAATGCATAATTTTAGATCCATTATATCACGCTTCATTAAAAGGTTAATTGGAACTGACTGAGAATGGTGTTTGGTATCGGATTAGGGATGACCGTTCTCTCAAACACAGAGAACGGTTTTTTTATACAAAACAGAAGAAAAATTAAGGTAATAATTATGAAAAAAGAACGCCCAAAACAGCAGGGATTGTATCGTCAGGAGTTTGAGCACGAGAATTGCGGAATCGGATTTGTTGCACATCTTAAAGGTAAAAAATCTCATTCTATTATCAGGCAGGGCCTTGATATCCTTACGAATATGACACACAGGGGAGCGGAAGGGGCCGATAGTAAAACAGGTGATGGAGCCGGTGTACTTATACAGGTTCCCAGGGACTATTACCTTATCCAGGGCTATTCCCTTCCACCGGCAGGGCAATTTGGAACAGGTTTAATTTTTTTCCCACAGGAGACTTCTGATGCCTCAAAGTGCCAGGAGATACTTGTCAATATAATCAGGGAGGAAGGTGTTAATCTCATTGGATTCCGTGAAGTTCCTCGTAATAACTCGGTAATCGGGGAGATATCACGCGCTGCTGAGCCCGAAATATTACAGATTCTTTTGGGAGCGGACTTATTGCAGGAGGAACTGGAACGTAAATTATATATTATTAGAAAACGGACTGAAATAGCAATTCGCAAATCGGACATTAAGCAGAAGAGTTTCTTCTATATACCAAGTCTGTCTACGAAGGTACTTGTATATAAAGGTATGCTTACCTCTGTTCAGCTTGCTGAGTATTTCCTCGATCTGAATGATGAGAGATTACAGAGCGCTATCGCATTGGTACATTCCAGGTTCAGCACAAACACTTTTCCAAGCTGGGATCTGGCTCAGCCATTCAGGATGCTGGGTCATAACGGAGAGATAAATACAATAAAAGGAAACCGTTTCTGGATGGAAGCGAGAGAATCAATCCTAAAATCCGATAAACTTGGAGATCTGACACGGCTTTATCCTATCATAGAGCCCGACAAAAGCGATTCTGCATCACTTGATAATGTATTGGAATTTCTAATTATGAGTGGAAAATCACTGCCTTATGCCATGTCAGTTCTTATACCTGAATCAATTAATGACAAAAACCCCATCTCCACAGAATTAAAGGCATTTTATAAATACCATTCAACTTTCCTGGAACCATGGGATGGTCCGGCTTCACTCATTTTTTCAGATGGGCGTTATATTGGCGGAATGCTCGACAGAAACGGACTTCGGCCATCGAGATATCTCATTACAACGAATGATCTGATTGTGATGGGTTCAGAAGCCGGCGTACAGACTTTTGCACCGGAAGAGATAAGAGAAAAGGGACGGCTTAAAGCAGGGAAAATGCTTCTTGTTGATACTGAGGCCGGCAAAATCTTTTATGATAAGGAGCTGAAAGCTGAACTGGCCGCGGAATATCCTTATGGGCAATGGATACAGCAGAATATGGTCAAACTCGAAAAAATCGAGACCGGGCACCAGGAAACAACTGATATGGGGGATGAATATCATAAATATTTAACTTCTTTCAATTACTCCCTGGAAGATACCGACTGGATTATCAAGGAAATGGCTGCTACCGGAAAAGAGCCTATAGGTTCAATGGGCAATGATGTTCCAGTAGCGGTGCTCTCGAGAAAACCTTATAGGTTATTCAATTATTTCAAGCAACTTTTTGCACAGGTTACCAATCCACCTATTGATCCAATCAGGGAGGAGCTTGTAATGACACTTTCAGGTTATCTCGGATCTTTGCAGCAAAACCTTCTTGAAACATCTCCCGATCATGTAAAAATGGTACGATTCAGGAATCCTGTCATAACCAATACATATTTCCAGGTAGTTAAAAACTTAAGATACAAGGGATTTTCAGCTGCTAACCTTCTCTTGCATTTTGATGCCGGAAAGGGAGCTGAAGGTTTAAAGAATGCAGTGGAACAATTATGTATAGATGCTGAAAAAGCAGTTGACGAGGGTAAAAACTATATCATTCTTTCCGACCGTGGCATAACTGAAAATGCTGCTCCAATACCTTCCCTGATGGCTGTTTCCGCTGTTCATCACTACCTCATTGAAAAACGCAAGAGAATGCAGATAGACATTGTTGTGGAATCTGCTGAACCACGTGAGGTAATGCATTTTGCCCTGCTTTTTGGTTATGGAGCAAGTATTATAAATCCCTATATGAGCCTTGCCGTTATAGACAAGCTTATTAAAGATAAGGCTATTCAGCTCGATTATCAGAAGGCAGAAGCGAATTATGTCAATGCCGTCAACAAAGGAATCCTGAAGATTATGTCTAAAATGGGAATAAGCACTCTGAGGAGCTATAGGTCTTCCCAGATATTTGAGGCTGTCGGGATTCACACTGATGTCATAAACAAATATTTTGCCGGAACTATTTCCAGAATTGGCGGTATTGGAATGAATGAGATTGCTGAAGAGGTGCTCATACCGCACAGAACGGCATTTACACCTGAACTGCAATCCGAAATTCTTACCGAGGGAGTGTACTCCTACCGGAAACTTGGTGAACATCATGCCTGGAACCCTGAAACTATTTCGTTGCTTCAATGGAGCACAGGGACCGGCGATTATAAGAAGTTCAAGGAATATACTTGCCGGGTCAACGCTGATACAGCTCGGCCGGGATTCATCAGAGGTTTATTGAGAACTAAAAATAACCCGATTCCGATTGAGGAAGTTGAACCTGTCGAAAAGATAATGAGAAGGTTTGTCACCGGGGCAATGTCTTATGGATCAATAAGCAGGGAAGCTCATGAGACACTGGCTATTGCAATGAACCGCATCGGCGGAAGAAGCAATACAGGTGAAGGTGGTGAGGATCCTACACGCTTTAAGCCTCTGGAAAACGGGGACAGTATAAGAAGTGCTATCAAACAGGTTGCAAGCGGCCGGTTTGGAGTCACCACTGAATATCTTGTCAATGCCGATGAATTGCAGATAAAAATTGCCCAGGGTGCAAAACCCGGAGAAGGCGGACAGTTACCCGGACATAAGGTTGATAAGATCATTGCAAAGACCAGGTATGCAATACCGGGTATAACTCTTATCTCGCCTCCGCCTCATCACGATATCTATTCCATAGAAGATCTTTCACAGTTGATCTTCGATCTTAAGAATGTGAATCCGAGGGCAAAGGTAAGTGTAAAACTGGTATCTGAAAGTGGCGTAGGGACGATAGCTGCCGGAGTAACCAAAGCAGGAGCCGATCTTATTACAATCAGCGGCTATGAAGGAGGAACAGGTGCAAGCCCTTCATCATCAATAAAACACGCCGGACTGCCTCTCGAAATAGGTCTTGCTGAAACACAGCAGACACTTGTGATGAATAATCTGAGGAGAAAAGTGATTCTTCAGGCAGACGGACAGCTGAAAAGCGGAAAAGACATAATTATAGCTTCGCTTCTTGGCGCCGAGGAATTTGGTTTTTCAACATCAGCCCTGATTGTACTTGGATGTGTTATGATGCGCAAATGCCACCTTAATACTTGTCCTGTTGGCGTTGCAACACAAAATGCTGAATTGAGAAAACGGTTCCATGGAAAAGCCGATAATGTTGTAACATTTTTCCGGTTCCTGGCTGAAGAGGTTCGTGAACAACTTGCTGTGCTCGGTTACAAAAAGATGGATGATGTTATCGGTCGAATTGACCTGCTCGAAAGAAATCCTGAAGTTGATCATTGGAAGATCAAAAACCTGGATCTTTCTGGGTTACTTTCGTTACCATCGGAATCAGCCGAAAATGCAATGCATTGTATTGATATACAGGATCATAAAATCAACAATGTTCTTGATAAAGAGCTTATTCTGGAAGCCGAAAAAGCTTTAACGTGTAAACAACCGGTTGTTATAGAAAGGCCTATACATAATACCGATAGAACTACTGGAGCTATGCTTTCCGGAAAGATAGTTACGTTATTTGGTTCCGAAGGGCTTCCTGACGGAACAATCATATGTAGATTCAAAGGGTCGGCAGGGCAAAGTTTTGGTGCATTTCTCTCTCCGGGAATAGAACTGTATCTTGAGGGCGATTCAAACGATTATCTCGGAAAAGGCCTGTCAGGTGGAAGGATTATTGTCGTACCTCCCACCGGATCTACGTTTGAACCTGATAAAAATATCATTATCGGAAATACTGTTCTCTACGGCGCTACGCGGGGTGAAATCTACATTTCGGGCGTGGCTGGTGAACGATTCGGTGTTCGCAACAGCGGCGCGAATGCTGTCGTTGAAGGAGTAGGAAACCATTGCTGTGAATATATGACCGGGGGACGGGTGGTTGTACTTGGTACTACTGGAAGCAACTTTGCAGCCGGGATGAGCGGAGGAATAGCTTATGTTTATAATGAATGCGGTGATTTCGATTTTTACTGTAACATGGGAATGGTGGAATTATCTCTAGTTGAAGACTATGGTGATGTGAATGAACTTACTGAGCTTATCTCAAAGCATTATCAGTTTACCAGAAGCAAAAAAGCAAAGATGATTCTCGATGATCCTTACAAATATATCCCGATGTTTATTAAAGTTATACCATACGACTATAAGAAAGTTCTCCAGGAACAGAAACTTGAAGAACTTAAAAAGAAAATTGCAGATGTTGAACTTGATCTCGAGATAAGTGCAAGCTAAATAGCGAGGGGCTCATGGCTCAGAGGACAGGGCAAAGAGCATTGAAAGTAGTGAGAAGGGGCAAGCTGAACACGAAAACACGAAATGCGAAACACAAAACAAAAAACAAGAATAACGATTTATAAAAAGATAATATGGCTGATGTTAACGGATTTCTGAAAATAAAAAGGAAGGAAGCGGGAAACAGACCTCTTAATGAAAGGATCTGTGACCATAGTGAGGTTGAACAGGTTCTAAACAGTGAAGACAGGATGCTTCAGGCCTCCAGATGCATGGATTGCGGTATCCCGTTTTGCCACTGGAGTTGCCCAGTAGATAATTTGATTCCTGAATGGAATGACCTTTTATATAAGGGCGACTGGAAAGCTGCATACAGCAGACTGGCAGCAACCAATAATTTTCCTGAATTTACCGGGAGAATTTGTCCGGCCAGCTGCGAACATGCCTGTGTCCTTAATATAAATAAGGAACCTGTGACAATCAGGGAAAACGAAGTAGCGATTGTTGAAAAGGCCTTTTCCGAAGGTTATATTAAGCCGCAACCACCAAAGACAAGGACAGGGAAAAAAATTGCTGTAATCGGCAGCGGTCCTGCAGGAATGGCTGCCTCTGATCTCTTAAACAAGGCGGGGCACCTTGTGACACTATTTGAGAAAGATGAGAAAGCAGGCGGATTATTGCGGTATGGAATTCCCGATTTTAAGCTTAGCAAAGCTACAATAGATCGTCGGCTCAACTTGATGGTAAAGGAAGGTCTGATTATCAAAACCGGAATAAAAATTGGTGAGGACATTGCCGGAAAAGATCTTCTTCAGGAATTTGATGCAGTTTGCATTGCAATTGGTGCAACGCATCCGCGCGATCTGGTGGCAGAGGGAAGGAATCTTAACGGGATACATTTTGCTATGGAATTTCTGCCGTTTCAGAACCGTGTGAACTCAGGGAGTATGCCTGCCTCAGACAATCCTGTAAATGCCGACGGGAAAAAAGTACTTGTAATTGGAGGGGGCGATACAGGATCAGATTGTGTCGGAACAGCAATCCGGCAGAAAGCTGTCAGCGTTACACAGATTGAGATAATGCCTAAACCTCCGCTGAACAGGACAGAAAATAATCCCTGGCCATACTTTGGAAAAGTTCTTAAGACATCAACCTCGCATGAAGAGGGTTGTGAGAGATTCTGGAGTCTGGCTACTGTCAGATTCCTTGGGAATAACAATCAAGTGACCGGGGTTGAAGTTGAAGATGTAGCCTGGAACTTAAAAGAGGACAAATACACTATGGCTGCACTACCTGCCACAAAAAGAATTATACCAGCTGATCTTGTATTACTGGCAATGGGGTTTGTTCATCCGGTTATCGAGGGATTACTCTCCGAACTAGAAGTGGAGCTCGATCAGCGTAAGAATATTAAGGTCGATAAAAACCTGTCGACAAACAGGCAAAAAGTTTTTGCCGCCGGTGATTCGGTGAGTGGGGCAACACTTGTTGTAAACGCCATTGCTTCAGGCAGAAAAGTTGCAAAAGAAATTGACAGGTTCCTGCAAAAAGCATAAAAAAATACGGAAATTCAATAGAGACAAGTCTTTTTTCAGTAGAGACAGGTGTATTTTTAGTAGAGACAGGTCTGAGACCTGTCTCTACAACCATTCTTTAAAACATTCGATTAATCAGTTGGAAATTTTAAATTCAGATCAATACTAAAGACAGTTCCGTCGCTTTCATTGCTTACAAAACTGACTTTCCCCTTCAGGTAGTTTTCAGTCAATAACTTTATGCTATATGTCCCTATCCCTCTGCCATTGCCTTTAGTGCTGAATGATCTTTGAAACAATTGCATCTGGATATCGCGAGCAATAACCTGATTGTTTTTCACCCAAAATCTTATTTTTCCTTCATTATTATCAATGCCGACAGAAACTGCTTCACCATTTTGTGACGCCTCCAGTGCATTCTTCATAAGATTAATGATAACTCTCTGAAGAAATATTTTATCTGTCTCTAAATCAATTTTTACAGAATTTTCTGCCTTAATAATCCTTTTATTTTTCCCTTCTTCATGAAAACCCATCTTTCGTATTGCTGAATCAATGACTTCAAAAGAATTGGTCAATTCAATATTCACATTAAGTTCTCCTATCTCTGCAGCCCGAATTTGTCTGTGCAACAAGATCTCTTCAATTATATCCCTGCTGGCTTCTTCAGATAGATTAATAAGTTCTCGGTTTTCCTCAGGATTTGTGCCATCTTTTAAGATTGTCAATAAACCGTTAAGTCCTCCCACACTGTTTAATAAATCATGGAAAAATATTCTTTCAAGGGCTGCCCGCCTTTTTTCAGCGCTGATATCCTGCAAAATCAGAACATAAAACCGGGTTCCGGATAAAGTTACAGGAGTTGAAATAATGTTCAGGTCCCAACTCTTGAGTTTGCCATCAACTACCGTTGAAATCCGTGTCTCTCGTATCGATTTCGCACCGGTTCTCTGACTTTCCATAATCACATTTACTGCCCCGCAGTAGGCACACGAAACAGAGGTTCCGCATCCGGAAGATTCTTCAGATGAATGTATACAAGATACAACCTCTCCCGGCCTTTTGCCCAGAATTGTCTCTAATGTATTGATACCAAATAGCGTAAGGAAATTTTCATTTGCATACACGATTTGACGATTCTGGTCAATGACTGCCCCGATTCCGGTGATTGCGCCAAAGATTTCAGTAAAGAATTTTTCTGAACCGACCAGTTCATACTCCTTTAAGATTTTATCGGCAGGTGTTCTTTTTGCAGAAGCAAAATGTGTTCCTTCATCCATAATCTTCTGGTTTATATCCAACTTCCCGGCTGCAAATATACATTTCTTACCAGTTAAAATATTCAGAATTATCATTATGATCAATTTAATTGGCCTATAATGATCCCGACACTTTCTAATTGTATCTTAATATATACATATAATTCTTTGTGTTTCAATATATTTCTACCAGTAACTACTTATCGCATTCTATTTCATAGGCTACCAGAGATACACAACCTTAAAAATAGTTCATGTATGTCTAATTAGAGCTGCTGAATTGATGAAGTAAATTCTGGAGATCGTTCAGATATGAGGATGGAACATTTTCTCCCCTTGCAAGATTTATAGTCATTTTAATGACATTAGTGGCATTTCGTTTATCGTCCTGAACAGCATATGCAATAGCCAGACTTCTTCCGGCAGATATAAGCGTTACCGAATGACTTGAAGTATGTATGAATGCCCTTTCGCATAATTCCTTGCCTTCTTCAATATTTCTTAGTTTAGGATCATTACATGTAACTAGAAGGGTTCCTAATCTTTCAAGAAGAAAAGGTTCATTTGGATGCAATTCCAAAGCCTTTCTGAAAACAGCAATGGCTTTATCCCATATTTTTTGCCTGACAAGTAAATTGCCCAACATTCTCACGGTGTTCAAATCTCCGGGATCACCGCTGAATGATTTGTTATACATCATTAAGGCATCCTGCCATTTACCATCTTGCTCATAAAGCATGCCTGATAATTGTTCACCCTTTGTATTTGACGGTGAAATTCGCATCAGTTTACTTAACCAACTAACAGCTTTTTCTCTCTCTCCAATATTTAGAAGAAGGGTCACCTCATCAACGAGAACATCAGGGTTTGTTTTATTCTTGTCCAGTTTTTCATTTATCAGATCAAGAGCCTGTTTCTTATTTCCCTCCTTTGCCTGACAGATAACGATGCATGAGTATAGAATGTTATCATCGGGTTTAAGCTTCATTGCCTGAGAATAATAGTTCATCGCCTGTGTATAAAATGCCTTGTTATACAGGAGATCTGCAATATATTTGAGCTCAACATAGTCATTCTGAAAGTACTTTATATGCTGGTCAAGGTATGGCAGTGCTTTCTTGCCTTCGTCTCTGATAAGATACAACCCTATTGCCTTGGAAATTAAATAATTGTTTTCAGGAATATATTTTAATGAATGGGTGACAAGTTCCATGGCATATTCCGGAAAAACATTTTTTTCTGCCTCATCGATCCTCTTGAGCAGGTATAGTTCGGATCGTGATATGAGTGATAGCCTGTCCATCAATGTATCAACAGGAGAAGGATTTATTGTCAAATCTTTTGCTCTGACAACGTAACGATTGCTTAGTGACTGATCACCTTTAAGGTTATAAACATTGCCAAGAAGTCTGTAGGCCGGTCCAAATGCCTTTTGAGAATCAATGATTTCCGTAAGAGTTTTTTCTGCCATATCCACATGATTGGTTGACATATATATTCGTGCAAGTTCATACATGCTGTAGGTAACGAGAGGGAAATAGTCGTACCGGACAGGAGTTTTCAAAATAGCATTCCTATCGAGCCGTCTTATAATGTTTTTAAATGCTATCTCAGCACTATCGTTTATTCCCATTTTCTGATAGCATTCACCCTCATAATACCATGCAAGGTATATTGCAGGATTTATTCTTGTTACCTCCTTAAAATTCACCAGTGCAGTCTTTGGATCTCCCAACTCCCTATTTAAACAGCCAAGGTAATAGCTCCATTTCCATTTCTCTATATCTCTTTTAATTGCAAGTTGATAGCAAATTGCCGCCTTATCATAATATGTACTCGAATGATATACCATTCCCAGCGTTCCGATATTATCAGCACTTGGATTATGCCGTGCGTGCTTATTAGCATCTGTTAATTGTTGTTTAAGCGGGGCCGACAAAGATCGCAGTTCAGGAAGAGGCGGAATTTTTTTCCCGTATGCATATCCTACAATTACCTTAACCGATACAAAAGCAATAACCAGAATAATAACACCTGAAGCGATATAAATGACAGCAGACCTGCCTTTGATTATATTTTTATATTTTCCCATTAATGTTTGTCAATTTATGCCTAAAGATAATTGTATTTGGTAAAGTTATTCTTGCTGTCTTCCCATATGCTCAATTACATAACGAGGTAACAATTCTTACTTTCTGCAAATAACAAGTTTAAGCTTTACAGGCGCTGCACCCTCTATAAATTTAACAGGTTCCTCAATATCTTTACACTCTACTTCTCCAAATTCTGAAAACTCATCCAAAACTGAAATAGAGTCATAAAAATAGACACTCAGTCCTTTTGCTATCTCATACCTGTCCTTACTTAGATATCTGCCTGTTCCGAATAAGCTGTTTTCCTTTGAAGCGACAGTACACAACATTAATCCATTTTTAATTAATTGATTGTAACAGGAAGTCAGAAATTTTTTCCGTTCCGGCTTGTTTAAGAGATGTATCATTGCGTAACAATAAACCCCTTCATATTCTTCATTGTCAAAAGGCATTGATGTTACCGACCCATGATGTATTGCGCATTCAATACCGCTGAGTCTGGCTAAGTTAATGGCTGATCCCGAAATTTCTATTCCTGATACTCTGAAACCATTATCAATAAATAATCTGGCATTCCTGCCATATCCGAATCCGGGTATAAGTATTCGATTGATCTTTTCAGATTTGAATAATTGAAGGGCAAATATTGCAGAATCTGCCGGTTCAGATTTCCACATTGCCCCCTCATTTCTAAACCGTGATTCCCAATATTCGATCATTCCTGATGAAGTAATTAGATGAAATTTACATTAATCACGTGCCTTATACTATCAATTACCTGGTTATCAACATACTTATGCAGAGCGATCCAGGCTGAAGCCGATATAAGAGATATCAGGATCAATGGAGTAATAGTGAAAAAAAGAAGCCCGGCACTATCGATAGCCATTTTTCCGAAGGATTTCTTTTTAAGAATAATCCATAAGAGGAATGGAAATGTCCAGGGGAAGAATGCGACAAATCCTTTTGTCAAAAAGCCCAATGACAACATAAATACCGACAGAACAATAAAGATATACTTTTTGCTATCCTGATTTCTCATAAATACTTCTTACTTCAGCCAACTCAAATAATATTTTATGACTTACATCTGAGTCAGTGCTTTGTATAATTAAGTTAAATCTCAATGTTTTTAACCAGTCGGATATCAGATGATGAAGATCCTATCATTACTTGTATTTTTCCGCTTTCCAGACGCCAATCATGAATCTTAGCATCCCAATATCTCAACTGGCTTACAGGTAGAGATATTGTTACTTTTTTTGATTCTCCGGGATTGAGCGATACACGGGTGAACCCTTTGAGTTCTTTCTCGGGCCATTCAACCTGTGAATTCAAACGATGGACGTATAGCTGAACCACTTCATCGCCATTCATTTTACCAGTGTTCTTCAACTCTAGAGTAACCTGAATAGTCTCATTACTTCTATATTTAAGTTTATCAGTTTTAATTCCGCTATATGAGAATCCTGTGTACGAAAGCCCAAATCCAAAAGGGAACAGAGGTTTTATATTTTTTGTATCGAACCAGCGATATCCAACAAGAGATTCTTCCTTATAGTATGCATTATTGTCACCCGGAAATGTTCCCAGGGAAAAAGCAGGAGAATCACTCAGAGAGGCCGGGAAGGTGAACGGCAATTTGCCGGAAGGATTTACGTTACCCAGGATAACATCCGCCAGTGCATTACCTCCTTCCGATCCATTGAACCACGATATCAGCAAAGCAGGAGAAGAATTCTCAGCATTATTCAGATCGAGAGGAGCTGCGGCAACCAGAACGACAATTGTTTTTGGGTTTACGGCTGTCACAGCACTTATCAGGTTATCCTGTCCATAAGGTAGTTTAAGATCAGGCCGGTCTGAGCTTTCAGATTCAAATTCCCTGTTGGTTCCTGCAAAAATGATAGTAATGTCAGAGTTCTTAGCCAGTTGTACTGCTTCTTTAAGCAGAACAGAGTCAACAGCATTATTTGGTAGCCTTCTTCCTCCTGACTGGTGATTCTGAATGAAGGATGATTTATAACCCTGTGCAAATTTTATGGATATTTTGTTGCCAATTTTTCTTTGTAATCCTTCCAGAGGAGTAACCTCATACCGGGTTTTTACACCTGCACCAAAACCTCCTGATGCAAATTTACGTGTTGCATTTTCACCAATTACTGCTATACTTCTTACTTTATTAAGATCAACTGGTAATATATGACTGGCGTTCTTCAGAAGTACAATTGAGTGAGAGGCTACCTGGTAAGCTATTTTTCCATGTTCAGGAGTTGATACAACAGCTCCTGTTTTCGTTTCACTGACCGGTTCGACTGCAAATCTGACCCTGAGAATTCGTCTGACCTTTTCATTAATGACTTCAATTGGAACATGGCCAGCTTTTACTGAGTCGATCAATGCCTGTCCGAAGAACGCGCTTCCTGATGTGCCCATTTCAACGTCAAGTCCTCCAATTGCAGCCTTTACCGTGCTGTGTGTTCCTCCCCAATCCGATACAACCAGACCATTGAAACCCCACTCCTTTTTAAGGATCCGGTTCAGAAGATCTCCGTCTTCCGAACACCAGGAACCTGCAATTTTGTTATAGGCAGCCATAACAGCGAACACGTTAGCTTCTTTAACAGCTGCTTCAAAGGGAGGCAGATAGATTTCCCTCATTGTGCGTTCATCAACTATGACATTAACCCTGCCCCTGTTTGTTTCCTGATTATTAAGAGCAAAGTGTTTTACACATGCACCAACTCCGCGATCCTGAACACCTTTAATATATCCCACCGTAAGTCTGGCATTCAGGAACGGATCTTCGCTCAGATATTCAAAAGTTCTTCCGCCTGTGGGAACACGGGTTATATTTACAGCAGGTCCAAGTAAAACATCCTTACCCCTGATTTTTGCTTCCTCTCCAAGAGCATTACCAAGCAGATATGCCAGGTCGGGACTCCAGGTTGCTGCAAGCGCTGATCCGGTCGGAAAAAAAGTTGCAGAGTCAGTCGTCAGTCTCAAGGAATTCCATGAATTCTTTTCAAGCTCTTCGCGTATACCGAAAGGTCCGTCGGTATACTTCATTTCAGGAATACCCAATCGGCTGATTCCGGCTGAAGAGAACATTCCATTTCCATGCAGCATGGCTATTTTCTCCTCGAGAGACATACCAGAAATAATAATGTCAATTTTTGAATCAGAGAGAGTCAGGTCTATCTTAGTTCCCTGTGACAATAATTTGATACTGACAGAAGGGGACAGAAAAATTGCTGAGAATAATGCAACAAGAAATGTTTTTCTGCCTGCAGAGTATTTCTTTAGAAAAATTATTGGTGACATAAAGCAGTATTTTAATTGAACATTTTAAGATCTAACCGATCGATAACCATTATTGATGGTATAATGTCTGAATTGAAGCTCTTCGCAGCAAGCTACGAAGAACCGAGTTTACGAGCTCGGCGAAGCCAATGCGCTCGCGGGGATTCAATATTTTCCGGCTGGCAGAACAAATTTTCTACCGTCAGACTAATGCACAAACTTATAAATATAATTTTCAGAAGATTGGTATTCGACATATTGACCCTTGTTTAGATATCTGCAACCAGTTTTCTGTTTTTTGTCCTAATCATATTATCTAATTCAAAGGCAAAATGAAATGAAATACACTTCCTTTGTTTTCCTCGCTGACAACCCATATTTTTCCTCCATGTTTCTCGACAAATTCCTTGCATAAAAAAAGGCCAAGGCCAGTTCCCTTTTCATTTTCAGTACCCCGTGTTGAGAGATTAGCATCAATTCTGAAAAGTTTTGCCATAGTCACCTTTGGCATTCCTATTCCATTATCTGAGACTGTCACCTCTACATGCCCGGGGTAAACTATTGCATCTACTTCCACTTTTCCATCCCTATGAGTAAACTTTACTGCGTTTGTGATGAGATTCCTTAAAATAGTCCTTAACATATTTTTATCAGCTACAACAGTTATTAAATCATTAACATTATTCCTGAGTTCGATATTTTTGCCAATAGCCATATCATCCAGCATCACAAATTCATCTTTTACAAGTTCTTTCAGAATTACCTGAACTGGTGTGAATGTCAGTTTTCCGCGCTGTGAGTTTGCCCATTCAAGCAGGTTATCAAGTAATCTCAAGGTCTGAATTGCAGATGTATTTATCATTTCAGTATACTCATAAAATGTTGCAGGGTCATTTAATCGTATAGATTCCTTCATCATATCACTGAAGCCGATAATAGTATTGAACGGATTTTTAAGATCATGTGCAATTATTGAAAAGAATTTATCCTTGGATGCATTAAGTTCATTTAATTCAGATGTCTTTATTGCTACTGATTTTTCAAGAATTATCTTTTGTTCTTTCAAACGCCTGAGTCGCAATCTGAACGCATAAATGATTAAAATAACAATAACAGAGAGACCGATAATTCTGAACCACCATGTCTTCCAGAACGGCGGTAAAATAACTATTTTCAGAGAGGTGCCCGTGTCATTCCAGATTCCGTCATTATTTGTTGCTCTGACTCTGAAGGTATAATTACCCGGATCAAGATTTGTATAGGTAACGTAACGTCTTGACGCATCGGTATAATTCCAGGCTTTTTCAAAGTTTTCCATCTTATAGGAATATTGACATTTTTTAGGATGGTTATAATTAATTGCCGTGAATGAGAACGAAAATACCGACTGATCCCAATTCAGCTTAATTTCTTTTGCTTCACTGATATGCGTCTGAAACTGGGCTCCGGGAATTGCGTACATAACGGGTTTGCCGAATATCTGGAAATCGGTAATATATACCGGTGGAATGAAATTATTGTCTTTAAGGCTGTCGGGGTTAAAGGAGTTGAAACCACTGTATCCGCCAAAATACAACTCTCCTCCCCGCGTTTTGAGAAAAGATTGCTGATAAAACTGGTCACCTTGCAAGCCATCTTCTTTTGAATAATTCCTGACACTCAGAATATCGCGATTCAGCCTTGTAAGTCCAAAATTACTGGAAATCCAGATATCACCTTTTTTATCCTGTGTAATCGCCTGTATCCTGTTACTTGGCAAAATATTAGTTATATCATATGTTTTAAGTATAGTTCCATCCTGGTTACACATAAATAACCCTTTAGTATTGCTGCCAACCCAGATATATCCTGATTTATCTTCATAGAAAGACCCGATATCATTGTCGGGAAAATGAAGAACTTTAAAAGTATTAGTCAGATTATCAAAGAGATCCAATCCATTCTGAGTACAAATCCACATTTTTTTCTCAAGATCCTCGAAAAAGAACCAACTGTTATTTCCGCTTATAGAACCGGGTTTATTCGCATCAGGTCTGAAGCGCCGGGTTACTCCCTTCCCTATTTCAAAAAGATCAATGCCTACGTTATAAATGCTTATCCACAGGGTATTGTTATGGTCAATAAACAGGTTCCAGATTGTTTTATTAGATATGCTCGAGCCATCTTTATTATCAGGCATGTAATGAAAAAACCTGCCAGTTTTCCGGTCATAGCGGTTTAACCCTGCATCCCAGGTTCCGATCCACATATCATGATCCTTATCTTCAGCTATGCCACGAATTACGTTCCCGCTGATACTGTAGGGATTTGAAGGATCGTGTTTAAATACCTCAAAATTACCTGTTTTAGGATTCAGTATATTCAAACCGCCACCGTCGGTCCCTATCCATATAAAACCTTGATAATCTTCATAAAAATTGGCTGCAAAATTATAAGACAGGGATTTTGGATTATTGCTGTTATGAGTAAATAATTTAAACCTTTCCTTTTCAGGATTATAATAGTTTATACCTCCTCCTGAGGTGCCAACCCACAAAACACCTTTACTGTCCTTATAAAAGCACCATATACCGTTGCTGTTAAGTCCGTCATCATTGGTATCATCGTACTTTATGTAATCAAAGGTCGAGGATAACTTGTCAAAACGGTTTATTCCACCCTGATCAACAGCAAGCAACAGGTAGCGATCGTCTTCAGGAATAATATCAAGGATGAACTCAAGGTTAGTTCCTTTTCGATTGCCTGTTATTCCAAAATGTTGAAATTTATTAATCTCAGGATCATATGAAAAAAATCCGATACCATCTGTAGCGATCCATATCTTATCGTGTTTATCGATATAAAGACTTTTATAGCTATAGTTTCCGAATCCCAATGAAGTATCCTGAATTTTGGTAAGTAGTTTTGTTTTAGGATCAAACCGGGTTATACCCGGGCTTAATGAACCTATCCATATATCTCCTTTTGAGTCAACAGCGGCCATACGGGAAGGCCGTACCGACAGGCCATGTCTCTGTGTTTCAAATGAAAATCTCGTAAAATTTTGTTTATCCGGGTTCCACTTGTTTAAACAACTCCCATCGGTTACAATCCAGAGATTTCCGTCTTTGTCTTCAACAATACCTGTTATACAATTACTGTTTAAACTGTTATTGTCCGAGCTGCTTTTTTTGAATACTTTGAAATTATCCTGAGAGGGACTGTACAAGTTCAGACCATCGTAAGTGCCGATCCAAAGTTTTTTTCCCTTGTCTTCATACATACAGGTCAGGATATCGCTGCTTATCGATCCTGGCATTTTATCACTATGCCTGTATTTCTTTACCTGGTAACTGTCAAATTTATCGAGACCCACATCGGTTCCGATCCACAGATAATCCTTGCTGTCTTTATAGATGCATCTTATACGGTTGCTCGACAGACCATCATCTACGGTAAGGTGATCAAATCTGGAATATTTTTTCTGAGAATATGCACATGATATCCCCCCGAAAAAGCAAACTAACAGAATCACAATGAACCTGCTTAAGAAATGAATTCCCCTTATTTTAACAATATTGAACACAACCAGGTCCCGGTAAAGTATTTCTATTAAAAATGTAGCAAAAACTTAAGAACTTTAAAGATATATTATTTTTTGCTTATACCTTCTCCTAATGAAAGTAAAAGAGAATCTTAGGAAGCCCTGAGAAATTAATTAACGGAAAATACCTATGGAGGATCTCATCCTTGTCAGGACAAGCGTTACGAAGCGACAAATTTGAAAGTACTTCCTTTGCCGTATTCACTCTCAACCCATATTCTTCCACCATGTTTCTCCTCAAATTCCTAGCACAGGAAAAGATTAAAAGGAATCTCCTCCTTCCGTTAAAATTTCTGATCTCAGAAGATTTTAAATCGAATGATGCCTTACAACCTCCTCTCTGAAGCAGCAACAGAGGAATTATTATTAAGTGGAAGAATAAATTTGAACGTACTCCCATTGCCAGGTATACTCTCAGCCCATATCTTTCCGCCATGTTTTTCCACAAATTCTTTACAAAGGACTAAGCCAAGGCCTGTCCCTTTTTCATTTTCAGTCCCGCGTGTTGACAGGTTTACATCCAATCTGAAAAGCATTGCCATGGTTTCTTCAGTCATGCCAATTCCGCTGTCGCACACCGAAATTTCGACATTATTATCGGTGACTGATGCGCCTGCATTCACATTTCCATTTTTATTGGTAAACTTTATGGCGTTTGATATCAGATTTCGCAAAATTGTCTTGATCATATTTTTATCAGCCATAATCGTTAAATTATCCGGAAATGAGCTTTTAAGGGTTATGCTCTTCCTGAAAGCTATTTCATTCAATACTAATATCTCTTCACTAAAAAGTTGACTCAGGTTAACCGGTACAGGGTTAAAAGGCATTTTACCGCGTTGTGAATTTGCCCACTCAAGGAGGTTTTCAAGTAATCTGTATGTCTGAACAGCGGAAGAATTTATCAAACCAGTATAATTCTCCATTTTTGCAGTATCCCCTGATTTTATTTCATCCTGTAATATCTCGCTAAAACCAATTATGGCGTTAAAAGGGTTTTTCAGATCATGTGCAATAATTGAAAAGAACTTATCTTTTGAAGCATTGAGATACTCGATATGGTGCTGGCGTTCTTCAAGTGCTGCATTTTTGTTCTGCAATTCAATAGTTTTCAATGCTACTGATTTTTCGAGCAGGATCTTCTGATTGTTTAATTGTCTTACACGTAAAAGGAAAAAGGAAGTAAATATTAAGATAATTAACGAGGCTAAAACCATTCTGAACCACCATGTTTTCCACCAGGGAGGTAAAATGATTATCCGGAGTGAAACACCCTTTTCATTCCATATTTCATCATTATTGGATGCTTTCACCCTGAATGTATATTCACCGGGGTTCAGATTGGTGTAGGTTACATATCTCCTGGATGCATCAGTATAATTCCAATCCTTTTCAAAAGCTTCCATCTTATATGCATACTGGTTTTTTTTCGGGTGGGTATAGTTAATTCCCACAAATGAAAAGGAAAAGACTGTTTGTTTCCAGTTGAGAGTAATTTCTTTTGCCTCGCTAATTTGGGTTTGAAACTGTGCTCCTGGTATACCATAGACCACCGGTTTATTGAAAATCTGAAGATCAGTGATGTAAACAGGAGGTATGAAATTGTTATCTTTCAGACTGTCGGGATAAAATGAATTAAAGCCATTGTATCCGCCGAAGTACAATTCTCCTTTACTGGTTTTAAGAAATGATTGCTGGTAAAACTGGTCGCCCTGCAATCCATCCTCTTTTGAATAATTCCTGAATTTCTGAGTTATAAAATCCAGCCTGCTAATACCGGAGTTAGTTGAAATCCAGATATCGCCTTTACTATCCTGGGTAATTGCATGAATTCTATTGCTGAGCAGAGAATTGCTCATATCATACGTTTTAATGATGGTTCCATCGTTGTTGCAAAGGAATAGGCCCCTGGTATTTGTTCCTACCCATAAATGCCCTGCCTTATCTCTATAAAACGCCCCGACATCATCATCCGGAAAATGGTAAGCTTTGAACGAATTTTTTAACCTGTCAAAAAGGCTCAACCCGTTTTGCGTACATATCCACATATTCTTTTCAGAATCTTCGAAATAGAACCAGCAGTTTATTCCACTAATTGAACCCGGCTGATCAGCATTGGGTCTGAACCGCTGTACAACACCTTTATTTATGTCAAACAAGTCGATGCCCTGGTTATAGATACTTAACCATAAAATATTATTATGATCAATTTTGAGGTTATAAATTGTTAATCCTGAAATACTTGAAGGATCTTTGCTATCGGGCATATAATGGATAAACCTCCCTGTCTTTCTATCATACCTGTTAAGTCCAGCGTTCCATGTTCCGATCCACATATCATGATTTTTATCTTCAGCAATACCTCGAATTACATTCCCGCTTAAGCTATAAGGATCACTGGGATCGTGCTTAAATATCTTGAATTTACCTGAAACAGGGTCGTAAATATTAACTCCTCCTCCGTCGGTACCAATCCATATTAACCCCTGGTGATCCTCGAAAAAACATCCTGTAAAGCTGTAAGACATTGATTCGGGGTTATTATTATTATGCATGAAGAGCTTGAATCTCTCCTTTTTGGGATTATAATAATTAATCCCTCCGCCTGAGGTGCCTACCCATAAAATCCCGTCATTGTCTTTATATAAACACCAGATCCCGTTATTATTGAGTCCTTCATCATTAGCCTGATCGTAAACTATATATTGAAATGTTTCAGACAATTTGTCAAAGCGATTAATCCCACCCTGATCTACTGCGAGCAATAAATAACGATCATCTTCCGGAAGGATATCAAGGATAAGATTCTCATTTGTCCCTTTTCCATCGCCCTTTGACCCGAAATGTTTAAATTTATTGGCCACCGGGTCATATGAAAAGAATCCACTCCCATCAGTTGCTATCCAGATCTTATCATTTTTGTCGATGTAGATGTTCTTATAGCTGAAATTTCCAAAATCAATAGAAGAGTCGGAAAAATCCGTAAATATTCCTGATTCAGGATCAAAACGGCGGACTCCAGGACTCAAGGAAGTTACCCAGAGATATCCTTTTGAGTCAATTGCCACCATTCTGGAAGGTCGAACTGACAGATTATGCTTAATATTTTCATATGGATATTTAGTAAATTTATGATTCTGAGGATCCCATTTGTTGAGACAATTCCCGTCGGTCACGACCCAAAGGTTCTCATTTTTATCTTCTATGATTCCAGTTATGCAATTGCTGTTTAAACTGTTTTTATCAGCCAGATTATATTTAAATACTATGAAATTATCTTTGGAAGGGTTATATAAATTCAATCCGTCATAAGTGCCAAACCACAGATTTTTATCGTGATCCTCATAAATACATGTTAACAGATCACTGCTGATGGACCCGGGCTTTTTTTCACTGCTCCGGTATTTTTTTACCTGGTAACTGTCATATCTATCAAGACCTACATCAGTAGCCAGCCAGAGATAATCTTTGCCGTCCTTATGTATACATCTTATGCGGTTACTCGATAATCCATCATCTACAGTTAGGTGACTGAATCTTGAATAATCAGGCTGAGCATTCAAAGAAACAGGCCACGCAATACCTAATAATGAAATCATCAAATATTTCCAGTATGAATGAGTTCCGATTTTAAGACTATTTAAGAAAACCACAGTTTGTAATTGAATTTAGTATAGAACCGAACTTCGAAACTTCAGCGTCTTAAAGATAAAAAAATTAACCAATAATACGTATTTCAACAATACCATGGATTGAAATAAAATCAAATGGAAGAGGCAAATTCTATAAATTTTATTTTTCTCCGGCTATTCTAGTTCAAACACCACAAATATTCCTTGTTCCATAATCTCAAAAGTCACTACATTTAACCCTGAATCATATTTAGATTTTAGACAGCAAAACTAAGAGCTGATTTTAATATGAAAAAAGTTATTTTCTATATACTAGCCTTTCTGCTTAACATTATAATTTATCAGAAATTGCAATGTCAGATTGTTGATTCATCATCGTTTAGTTTAGTTTCACGGCAGAGCTTTTATTCAATTGAGAAAAATAGTGAGTTCCTTCTTCACATACCTTCTGCTTTATTGAAAAATCATATGTCAGTAAAGCTCAATATCGGAGAAGAAACTGTCGTTTTATGGGATGGTATACCTGGCAGGAATATACTCAGGTTGCCATTTTCTCTAAATCTGGCGCCTGCTGTTTATAAGGTAGAAGCAAATGTAAATATGTCATCCTCTCCAGGAGGGAAGTACATTGCGAAAACCAATCTGATTATTCTTCCGTATAAATCGAATGAGGTAAAAACCGACAGATTAACAGGTGGACTGATAGTTAACAAGTTACCGTTTTTCCCGTTTGGTTTCTATTGTTACTCTCCTGTTTCTCTTGCGCTTCCGGAAGAGGAGGTTGTAAAAGGATTTAATATGATATCACCCTATCAGAAGATCTTGCCGGAAACGCTTAATGAAAGAAAGGCTTACATGGATCGTTGTGCTGAACTTGGCATGAAAGTTCATTATAACCTACTCTCGGTATCAGGTGGCGGTGGTGTTGGTTCTAAGATCGAAGGTCTGAGCGACGTCGAAAAAAGAGAACGGCTCATATCAGAAATTAAAACATTCAGGGATCATCCTGCTTTATTGGGATGGTATATATCGGATGAGCCAAACGGAAAAAGCATAACTCCTGAACAGCTTGAAGATATTTACAGGACAGTTAAGGAAAACGATCCGTGGCATCCGGTTTCGATAGTTTTTATGGCACCTTTTCTCACTTCAAAGAATTATTCAGATGCCCTGGATATTGTTATGGCGGACCCCTACCCTGTACCTGATCTACCTGTGACTAAACCAGGAGATGTTGCCGGTCAGCTAAAGACTGAATTTAAGGGAAAGAGACCTTTCTGGATAGTACCACAGGCATTTGGCGGAGGTGAATTGTGGAGTCGTGAGCCAACTATCCAGGAAATCAGATCTATGACCTGGCAATCGATAATAAATGGTGCAACCGGTATTCAATACTTTGTACGGCAGGGACTTAACTATTTTCCAAAATCGGTTGCAACATGGGGTGAATGCGGAAGAATTGCTGTTGAAGTTGCAGAATTGACTCCATGGCTGCTTTCTGATGAGGAACCATTGCCTGTGGAGTCGAACTCTAAAAATGTTTTAGTTACATCGAGAGTTCATAATGGTCAACTCATCATTATGGCAGTTAACAGGATAAATGAACCCGTCAGTACATCATTCAGGGTGACAGGAATTAATAATGGAAAGGTGAGAGTGTTATTTGAAAACCGCTTGGTTCCGGTTAAAGGCGGAATAATTTCTGATCAGCTTGCTCCTTTCGGATCGCAGGTTTATCTCGTCAGTATTAAACCGGAAAAAAGGGCTGCAGAAACTACAAACACGAACCTTATCAGGGACGCCGGTTTTGAAGATCTCTCTTCCCCGGGACTTCCTTCAGCTTGTTATGTACGTCCGGGCGGTGACAGGGGAGCAACATATTTTCTTGACACCCGAGATTTTTTTGAAGGCAATCATTCTCTAAGGCTGATTACGCCGGTTGAAAATAAAAGTCTGGCTATCAGGTTTTTCCCGTTCCCGGTCAAAGCCGGTGCGAGCTATACAGTTTCGATTTGGGCGAAATCTGACCCGGAACAAAGATTTTTTCCTGTAACGAAACCCGAAAATACTCGTCTTTATAGAAAAACGGAGATGCCTCAATATATAGAAGTATCCCTTGGAGAATTCAGCCGGGCGAGATTTGTTCCTGACAACCGATGGAGAGAGTATGTAACATTTGCCACAATACCTGAAGATACTCTTGCAGGGTTTAAGATTAATCTCATACTGAAAATGCCCGGACAGGGTGTTGCGTGGTTAGACCTGGTAAAAGTGACTGAGGATAAATGATTCAAAAGAATACAGACAGGTCTGTAGAGACAGGTCTCAGACCTGTTTCTACAAAATATATCTCAATTGAAATTATTATGTTAATGTCATGTTAATCGCATTCTCCGTTAATAAATAACCAATATTTAAATCTAGTTTTAATATCTGAATACTAACCGAATAAACCTCCCCATGTTAAAAAATCTGATTAAAACGGCTGTCAGACATATTCTGAAACACTTTGGATATAGTGTACTGAATATTCTTGGTCTTACCTTAGGTATTACAAGTGCTATTTTTCTAATAATTTACGTATCGGATGAAGTGAGCTATGACCGGTATCATGAGAAAGCTGATCGAATATACAGGGTTTCGACTACTATAAAAGAACCTGACGATCAGTTCACATGGATCTTTGCACAAATTCCATTCGGACCCCAGGTAGCGCATGATTATCCTGAAGTTCAGTCATTCGTGAGGTTTATTAATATGCCGCGGGCCCTCTATAAGTATGAAGACAAGCAATTCAATGAGGAGAATTTTTACTATGTAGACTCAACCCTGTTTGATATATTCTCCTATAAGGTATTAAAGGGCGAGGTTAAATCGGCTCTATTGGGGCCGAAAAAGATTATTCTTACCGAAAAGATTGCTAATAAGTACTTTGGCAAGACGGATCCTATTGGAAAGACTCTTACAACGGGAACCGATACGTACGAAGTTACCGGAGTAATCAAGGATGTTCCAACTAACTCGCATTTTCGTTTTGACGCTATCGCTGCCAGAAACAACCTGCCCAAACAGCTTGGAAGCTGGGGTAATTTTGGGGTATTCACCTATCTTCTGTTCCCAAAAAACTTTGATGTAAAACCTTTTGAGACAAAGATGCAGGGAATGTATGATGCTTATATGAAAACAATATTCAGACCTCTGAATATTTCCATTACCTACCATCTTGAATCGCTGACAAGGATCCATCTTTTTTCTACAAACGCACAGGAACCAGAACCTACAGGCAGTTATACTTATGTCTATATCTTTGCAATTGTTGCAATATTCCTGGTTCTCATAGCATCGATGAATTACATGAATCTGGCCACTGCCCGTTCAGCCAGGCGGGCTCGAGAAGTGGGTCTAAGAAAAGTTGTCGGTTCCCGATGAGGTCCATTGGTTTTGCAGTTTTTATCCGAATCAATGGTCTTTACTCTTATTTCACTTATTATAAGCATTATTTTAATACTTATACTCTTGCCAAAGTTTAATCTTCTTGCTGGTAAGTCATTTAATTTCCATGTAATTTATAGTCCTGCAGTATTGCTTAGCTTACTCGCTGTAATATTGATTGTAGGTATTCTCGGCGGAACATATCCTGCTTTTTTTCTTTCACGATTCAGTCCGGTTACAGTTCTCAAAGGGGAAATAACCCAGGGATCGGCCGGCAGTTTGTTTCGCAAAATACTTGTAGTAATACAATTTACAGTTTCTGTAATTATGATTATCTGCACCATGGTTGTATTCAGGCAGTTAAAATACCTGAAGTCTACGGATCAGGGATTTGATCAGAAGAATGTCATCAGCCTGGAGCTTAACGGACCAATGATCAGGAAGTATCCTGTTCTTAAACAGGTTCTTCATGAAAACCAGAATATTAAATATGTAACATCTACTAATACTTCAGTCGGCGAAGGTTCAGGAAAAGTTATTTTTAGTGTGGAAACCGATCAGGGAATGTCAAACAGGGGTGTAAACTTTGCAGTAGTAGACTATGACTTTATAGATGCTTTGGGAATAAAAATCCTCAAAGGACGTAATTTCCAGCTGGATATGCCATCTGATACACTTACAGGAGTTGTAGTTAATGAAACATTTGTAAAAAGAATGGGTTGGTCTGAACCTATTGGTAAAAAGGTCGAAATATATGGTGGAAATTTCATTAAAGCCAGGGTAATTGGTGTAATGCACGACTACCATCAGACCGGCATGTATAACGGTATTGAATCCCTGTTGCTGATATACAGACCTATAAACAATGTTGTTTACCTTAAACTGAGCGGCACTGATACTCAGCAGACCCTGGGTTTTATAGAAAAAAAATGGAAAGAAATATTTCCCGATCAGCCATTTGTCTATACCTATCTGTCAGACCGGTTTAACCACCAGTTTGAGGCTGATGAAAAACGTGGTTTGATATTTACCATGTTTACGATACTTGCGATTCTCATTGCCTGCCTGGGACTATTTGGGTTAGCCTCCTACATGGTAGAACAACGAACAAAAGAAATTGGGATCAGGAAGGTATTCGGAGCAAATGAAAACACCATACTCGCATTGATTTCAAAAGATTTTCTGATACTTGTTGCAATAGGAATAGTTATTGCAGTACCTGTTGCATATTATTTTATGAGTAACTGGCTCGAAAAGTATGTCTACCGCACGAATATCGGCATACCATTATTATTGACAGCCGCATTACTAACAATCTTTATAACTTTTGTAACAGTAAGTTATAAAGCTTACCAGGCTGCAATTATGAATCCTGCAAAGGCTTTAAAGGCGGAATAGATGCCTCTCTCCTAACCCGGTTGCTTTTAACCCATCCCTAACCCTCCCCTTAAACAAATAAGGGGAGGGTACAAATCATTGTGATTAAACGTATTGCACCCCTTCCCTTATTGATTAAGAGGGCCGAGCGTGAAAAAATTGCCTGGTAGGCAATTTTAGCAAAGGAGCCTGCCTGCGGGAAGGGGTTGGGGGAAGGGTTTATAAAGATTGGTTAAGGTAAGACCATAGATGAGATATGTCCTCCATGGGAAAATCAGAAAGACTAGAATACCGAAAGACAGTATCTTTTCATATTTTTACAATAGAATCTTTCCAGTCTGTTGTTTTAACTTTATTAACATGAAAAAATACTTCTCTCTCATCGTACTCCTTTCTCTGATATTATTATCAGGATGCGGTAAGCAGAATATAAATACAAATTATAAAAGCAATCCCGCACCATTATCTCAAAATGCTTATATAAAACTACCACTCGGAACAGTAAAGCCAGCCGGATGGTTAAAGTCACAGTTAGAAAATCAGGCAGCAGGTCTTACAGGAAATCTTGATGATTTCTGGCCCGACCTGGTCAATTCTGCATGGCACGGTGGAAACGGGGAAGCCTGGGAAAGAGGTCCCTATTATCTCGATGGACTGGTTCCTCTGGCTTATCTTCTCAATGATGAAAAGCTCATAACCAAAGTCAAAACCTGGATTGAACCTATACTTGCAAGCAGCAGTGATACAGGCTGGTACGGACCGTCCAAAAACAAGGACCGATGGCCGCTTGCTGTAGCAAATAAAGTGTTGATGCAATATTATGAAGCAACCGGCGATAAACGGGCAATAGATGTTCTTACGAAATATTTCAAATACCTTCACGAATCAAAACCCGACTGGCCGGATAAGGAATGGAGGGGCGTCCGTGCTATGGAAAATGCTGTAACAGGATATTGGTTATACCGGCAAACAGGAGAGAAATGGGTACTTGAGACAATAGAATCGATTCAAAAAAACAGTTCAGACTGGACAACCTATTATGAAAAGTTCCCGTGGGATTCTGCTGCATCAGCTGACAAAAAGATACCCCTTAACTGGGGACCGGATGGTTTGACGGCGCACGTGGTAAACAATGCGATGGCAATAAAATACCCGGGGTTATGGTATCAGCAATCAAAAGATGAAAGATATAAGAATGCGGTATTTTCAGGAATCAGAAAATATGACCTGAACCATGGGCAGCCCGGGGGAAGGTTCTCAGGTGATGAACACCTGGCTGGGAAAAGTCCAGGTCATGGATCAGAACTTTGTTCAGTTGTCGAATTTATGTTTTCCTTAGAAGAACTTTATGAGATCTTCGGAGACAAAACGCTAGCGGACAGACTGGAAGTTCTTGCTTTTAATTCTCTTCCGGGAACAACCACACCTGATTTATGGGCCCACCAGTATGATCAGCAGGCTAATCAGGTACTTGTTTCAGCAGCAAAGAGGGATTGGACAACAAACGGAGATTATTCAAATATTTACGGCCTGATGCCGGACTTCGCCTGCTGCCTTGCAAATATGCATCAGGGTTGGCCCAAGTTTGTTGAGAGCATGTGGATGGCCACAAATGACAACGGACTTGCACTGGTAACATACGGACCTTCAACTGTTAAAGCAAGGGTAGGAAATACCAATGAGGTTACAATCTCCGAGGAAACTGACTATCCGTTTAACGGCACTGTTAAACTTACTATTAGTACGAAAAAAACCGTCAGGTTTCCGATTGATCTTAGGATACCGGGATGGGCCGATTCAGCGACTCTGAGATTCAAGGGACAAATTATCAAAGTAAAAAACGTTTCAATATATAAGATTAATGAGAGATGGAAGAATGGCGATCAGATCTTGGTTGAATTGCCAATGAATCTGCGCGTCGAAAAAGGATTCAATAATTCCTTGAGTATATTGCGCGGACCGCTCTGTTTTTCTCTGCAGATTAAAAAGGAATACAAGAGCGTCAAAATCAATTACGACAATTTTAGTTATAAAGGCAGCGTGGACTGGGAGATTGAACCCGGGAGTCCGTGGAACTATGGATTACTTATTGATAAGGCAAATCTCGTGCGGGGAATAAAGGTTACAGAAAATCCTGTCAGCAAATATCCTTTTGCCGATAAAGGTGATATGATCTGGTCATCTGATTCAGGAAAATATACAGTATGGACCCAGGATGCTCCGGTAATAATCAAAGCAAGGGGCATGAAAATTCCGGAGTGGACCATGAAGGATAACTCAGCTGACGACCCACCGATAAGCCCTGTAAAACCTGAAGGGGATATTGAATCAATAACCCTTGTTCCATATGGTTGCGCAAGATTGAGGATAACTGAATTCCCGGTTATGGATATTGTCCTCATGGAGGATATTATGAAACCAGGAAAATAAATCCTTTCTCATTGCACTCCATTAGTTTGTTGAGACATTATCTTTCATTATCAGAGAGATATGGGCTGAGTTTTTCGTAAACTTCGTCATGATAAGAATTGAGCCAGTCAATTTTGTTCTGATTGAATAGAAATGCCGATCAGGTCACTATAGATATTTATTATAAGCTTTTTACTTCATTGACAAGGTTTTGCAGAGTGCTTTTTGCATCTCCGAACAGCATTCTTGTCTTATCATTATAAAAGAGCATATTTTCAATAGCAGCATAGCCTTTGCCCATACCACGTTTCATGACAATGATGTTTTTAGCATCACGTGCTTTAATTATCGGCATACCGTAAATAGGACTCGAAGGATCATCTTCTGCTGCAGGATTTACAACATCATTTGCTCCTATCACAATCAGAACGTCAGTATTTGGAAGATCAGGATTGATCTCATCGCTCTCAATAAGCTGTTCATATGGCACGTCAGCTTCAGCCAGTAGCACATTCATATGTCCCGGCATACGACCGGCAACAGGATGAATAGCATATTTGACTTCCACTCCTTTCTCTTCCAGTAGTTTATCCAATTCATGACAGAGATGCTGAGCTTGAGCGACAGCCAAACCATAACCCGGAACGATGACCACCTTCTTTGAATAACTCAAAAGGATGGCTGCATCTGAAATTGATATTTCCTTTATAGAACCGGCAACTGCCGTATCCGTCTTGGCTCCTCCTCCGAATACACCGACGATAACGTTCAGAAGTGACCTGTTCATTGCCCGGCACATAAGAATGGTCAGAATTGTTCCGGCTGATCCCACCAGAATACCACCTGTAAGCATAGCCTGGTTGCTATAAAGAAATCCTCCCATTGCGGCGGCAACTCCTGTGAAAGAGTTCAACAAAGAGATAACTACAGGCATATCTGCACCGCCTATCGGCATCACGAACAGGATGCCATAGATAACAGAGATCGCAAACATTATATATATTAAGGGAGTAAGTTCACTACTTGCCTGGACATGACGGGTCATAATAAATACAATAAAACCAACGAGCAAAGCAAGGAGTGAAAGATTCACATACTTCATCGCCTTGATACGCATATCACCAATCCTTCCGTCAAGCTTTCCAAAGGCGATCATACTCCCGGCCCATGATATAGAACCAATCATTAGACCAAGAAGTATTGCGAGTACATGCCCGTTTGCCATACCGCTTTTTGCTATCAGATCCTGACTCACATGAGGAAATTCGATCATTGAGATAAGTGCCGCGGCAGCTCCGCCCATACCATTAAAGAAAGAAACGAGCTGCGGCATTGCAGTCATTTTGACACGTTTTGCAATGAACCAACCGATAACACTTCCGATACCAATTGCAAAAAGAATTAGTCCCACATTTCCTATCGGCTTTCCATCTTTATGATGAAAGAGTATTGTTGCAATTACAGCCATTCCCATTCCGATAGCCGCAAAGGAATTGCCTCTGCGCGCCGTAAGTGGGTGGCTTAACATTTTTAAGCCTGATATAAAAAGTACTGAAGCAATAACATAAGTTATCTCAAGTACTGAGATACCTGTTTGCAGATTAGCTGGCTGGTTCATATGCTATCAATTTCTCAGTTTACAGCTTTTTCTTTTTAAACATCTCCAGCATCCTGTCGGTTACAACAAACCCGCCGACTACATTTAGTGTACCAAGAACCACGGCGAGAAATCCCAGGATCAGTGATCCGGTAGTTTCAGCATGCCCCAGTACAATTATGGCACCGATAATTACCACACCATGTATTGCATTTGCGCCTGACATAAGCGGCGTATGTAAAACAGCTGGAACATGGCTGATAACTTCAATCCCAAGAAATATTGACAGGATAACAATGAAAATAGTCTCCCTGTATTGTAAGAAAAATCCAAGAACATTTCCCATGAGATGCATTATAATAAATTTAGCAACTGTTTAACTCTCTGACTGACATATTCTTTCCCATGAACGGCTGTCGTTCCGTTAATTATTTCATCCGAAAGGTTAAGATTAAGCCTGGCATCTTTATCGACCATAATCTTCAGCAGGTTAATTAAATTGCATCCGAACATTTTACTGGCATCAGAGGGCATTTCGGAAGGATAATCGGTTTTTCCGATAATATGAACCCCATTAATCACCACATTTTTACCATTCTCAGTCAATTCACAGTTTCCACCTGTTGAAGCTGCCAGGTCTATAATTACCGATCCCGGTTTCATAGAATATACAGTCTCTTTGAGTAAAAGTAGCGGAGCTTTCCTGCCCGGAACCTGTGCAGTAGCAATAACAACATCAGATGCAATTGCACGTTCCTGGATAAGTTGCTGTTGCTTTCTTTTAAATTCATCNNCTCACATCAAAAACTTCAACAACTGCACCAAGTTTCCTTGCAATGGCAAGAGCTTGTAATCCTGCAACACCTGCTCCTAAAATAAGCATACGTGAGGGTTTGATTGTTCCTGCGGCCGACATGAACATCGGGAAGAACCTTGGCAACAGAGATGCAGCTTCCAGTACAGCTTTATACCCCGAAACCGTAGCCATCGAGGAGAGGATATCCATCGATTGTGCTCTTGTGGTCCGGGGAATCAGGTCCAGGGCCAGAACAGATAAACCTCTGATCCGGGCTTTTTCGAGCCAGTCCCTGTTCACAACCGGATTAAGAACAGAACATAGTACCTGTCCTTCTCTAAAAAAGCTTATATCGTCATCAACGGGAGGATTGATTGAAAGCAATAATTCAGATTCGGAAATTACATCTCTTCTGGAAGCCAGTCGGGCTCCGGCGGTCTTGTAATCTGAGTCTGATGCGAATGCTCTTTCCCCTGCATTATTCTCAACGACTACATCAATACCCATCTTTTTTAGTGAATTAACTTCAGGAGGAAGGATGGCTACCCTGTTTTCATTTCCAGCTTCTTTAAGGACGCCTATTAACATAATATTGGAGTTTAGTATCTGGGGTGCCTAAAGTTTCATCAGAATTTGGTTACCAATATAATAAACAATAGTACAACACCTTCTGAATATTAATTAAAAGATAGTTTATTGATTGATTTTAATCAATGTAACTTCAAGAATTAATGTTTCGCCCGGTGATATTACAAATCTTTTCTGACCTGCAATCTCCTTGCCATAATAGGCGGAATTAATTCCATAAGCCAGTTCTGGTGGTACAATAAGGAGTCGCTTCTCTCCCGGTTGCATATCCTGCAATGCCTCGTTCAAACCTTTTATTAATTCATCTTTGCCTATAGGATGAGAAAATACCACTGGTTTTAATCCAGGTACCGGTTTTCCCTGGTCGGCTGAACTTGCAAAGCTGAAGCCGGATATTATTTTTCCGCTGTATTTAACAGTAAGAACTGAACCGTCTGAAGGTTTGTTGCCTTTGCCTTGTTCCAATACTTTATATCTCAGACCATCGCTTAAGATTTGCAGTCCCTTATAATTATCATTGATAAATTTGTCCTCCACGGCTTTTTTTTCAGCCTTTTCATAATTAACTTTTCTCCATTGCCTGTCTGCAAGTTCTTTAAAAGTCTCATCATTTACAACGAACTTTTCAGCTTCGGCTCCTGCCCTTACAATCGTGATTGAACGGGTGGTATCGCCCTGAACTATGTTGTTCACCACATCCATTCCATCAACAACCTCTCCGAAAAGAGTATAATTGCCGTCAAGGTATGACCGGTCTCCCAGGGTTATATAGTATTCACAGGTATTTGTATTCGGACCTGAGTTTGCCATGCCTATCATTCCAGCCTTATTATGGCTCAGATCGCTTATTTCATTCGGGATCTCATATCCCGTCGAATTAACGTCAGAATTTGCTGGATCTTTAACCGTTGCCGGTTCTCCGCCCTGTATAACATGTCCTTTTACAACCCGGTGCCAAATCGATCCTTTATAAAACGGGACCCCTGCCGGGTAGGTAGCATTTGTAATTGTACCCTCAGCAAGTCCGATAAAGTTAGCCACAGTCATTGGAGCTTTCTTATAGTCAAGTAAAACTGAGATCCTTCCTTTATTGGTATTAAAATCGGCATAGATTCCTTCAGGCATGAAGTATCCATCCCGGGAAAGGAGGTGATCAAGATTTGCAACCCCGTATGCGACGATAGCAGTTACCAGCGAGGAATATTCTTCGTAGTAGGGTATAATCTCATTGTATGTATCAAGAGTTGTGTGCCAGGTTCGGTTATATTGATGCTCACCTTTTGTGCTGAATCCGAATGCGGGCACACCTTTCTGTAAAAATGAAAACGTGTCGGTTCCTCCTCTTCCCCCTTTTCTCACTGGTCTGCTCCTTTCAGTAAGTTCAAACGGATATTTTGGATTGAGACCCAGAATTGGCTTAATAATCTGTTGAAAATCAGTCATCATAGCTTTTGAAACTGCTAATCCTGATATACAGTTTGTTCCTCCATCGCGATTAAAAACTGCCGATATTCTTGGAAGCTTGTCGGGATTTTGTTTTACCCATTCAGAGGATCCAAGCAAGCCATACTCTTCACCGGCCCATAAATGAACCATTATCGTGCGTTTTGGCTTACCTCCTGCAGCCATAATTAACCGGGCAGCTTCCATTGCTACTGTAGCCCCTGAAGCATTGTCAATAGCAGCTGATGCTCCGTCAAATCCATCAAGATGTCCCCCGAGAATAACATACTCATCCGGAAATTCAGTCCCGGGAATCCAGGCGATAACATTATGATATTTTACCGGACCGGGTCTGAAGTAGTTTCTTATATCGAATTCAAGAACAACCCTCTCTCCTTTTGATATAAGTTCTTTAATTTCATTGTATTGTTTATCAATGAGCTTTATATCAGGCAAAGAAGGAAGGTTTTCCCAGGAATCGACTTTATCGAATAATAACCTTATGGGAAAAGGAGAAAGTTGTATTGTCCCCAGAGCTCCTGCTTCGCGGATCAGTTTTGTAAGTGCTGATTCACCTCCTCGATCACGGGGCCATCCTGTGCTAACCCCGTCAATTAATAACCAGGCTCCTTTTATGCTGTCCCTCATGGTCCAGAATTCTTCGACTGTCCGGGGAGAAATCATTACATGCCCGCTCTGACGGCCCTTTGTTCCGGCTGTATAGGATGGAGTACCAAAATCCAGTGTAATTTCTTTTGGAGAAGTCATCTTGCCAAACCAGGCTCCCCTGTTGAAACCTACTGACATCTCTCCTGCTTCCTGCATTTCGGCCATCATACCCCATGAGCGCATTGTGTTGACAGCCCATATACAAGCACTGTGATAACCATCTGAACCTGTCAGGCGATCGCCAATGCGGTTGGTCAGAAAATCAATATGCTCCATAACCTTATTGTCAGTCTTGCCAAGGTCAATTATCCTGTCTATGACCGGATTATTCTGACCACTTGCAAGAAGTGACAACAGCAAAAAGACATTCAGGAAAACAGATCGGATAATATTCATATAGACTAGTTTGTTATGGTTCAATTACTTGTTTTTCCTTTAGTGTCTAAACCCCCTTTCTTATTTCCCCCAAGGGGGAAATGATTAGACTTTTACACGATATGTATTCTTACTCTTAACCCCTTCCCCCCGTGGGGGGAAGGTTGGGAAAGGGGGTAATATTTTGTAAAATAAAAAGAGTTTCCAAATTTTACTTTTCGAAAAAATTCTTCAATCAGAAGTTATTGGCTTCATTCCTCGAATGAGTTGCCTTTGCACCTCCCCATCCATGCCGTCCTTCAGGATACAGCATAAACTCAAATACTTTTCCTTCGTCTTCCAGTCTTGAAATAAGATAAATTGAATTCTGCATGTGAACGTTATCATCCATATCTCCATGAGTCAGGTATAGTTTTCCCTTGTAATTTTTAACAAAAGTGAGAGTTGATCCATCCTTGTATCCCTCGGGATTGTCTTGCGGAGTATCCATGTAACGCTCTGTATAGACATCATCATAAAGGCGCCAGTCGGTTACTGATGAGCCTGCAAAACCATGTGTCCAGTAGCCTGCTCCTTTAGTCAGAGCAAGGCAGGTCATATAGCCTCCATAGGAACTGCCAGTTATGCCTATACGAGTAGAATCAACAAATGGTTTTGCACGCAACCACTTTACAGCGTCTTCATAATCAAGGATTTCCCATTTACCAAGGGATCTGTAAAGATAATCGAGACCCTTTTTCCCAAACTGACCCGAGCCACGATGGTCAACAGTAAAGGTTATAATTCCGTTCTGGGCATACCATGAAGGGTTATTGCCCTGCCACCTGTCAATAACGTTTTTGGAATCGGGGCCACCATAAATTGTAAAGACAACAGGGTATTTTTTAGAAGGATCAAAATTAAGAGGATATGTTAAAATGGCAGGCATATTGAAGAGTCCGTCGGATGTCATTATCTTTATCATTTCCGGCCTTGAATTCTTTGCAGGGTCGTACACAGGTTGTTCAAATTTATATATCTCCCTTATCTTCTTCCCGTTTCTATTGTAAGCAATAATCGATCCTGTGCTTGTTATGCTGTTCCATGAGTCAATAAAGTAAGTTCCTTTAGGTGAAATGCTTACATTATGAGTACCCTCACCGGTTGTTATCTGCAATAAATTTTTACCATCGAACCCCACCCTGTATGTGTGACTCTCAGTTGATTGGGGTCCTGTTGCATTAAAATAAACCAATTTCGAGTCCTCATCCACCCTGTCTATACCTGTCACCCTGAAATTGAAATTTGTAAGAGGGGCAATCAGTTTTCCATCCCATGCATAATAGTAAAGATTTTCCCAGTCATTTTTATAACTCCGCAGGATAAACCCTGATCCGTTTTTCATCACATAAATGTCCTCGTGAAACTCTACCCAGGTCTTTCTGATTTCATTGTATATCGGAGTATAATCACCCGTTAACGCATCAGCAAGTATGATAGAAATATTATTTTGATCGCGGTTAATTACCTGTACGGCAAGCTTTTTACTATCCGGGGTCCAGAATGGCCAGGCAATGTATTGATCAATATTATAATCAGTCTTAACCCATGTAGTTTTTGCGGTTGCAAGATCGGCTATGCCCATTTTCACTTTCGGATTCGGGTCGCCCGGTTTTGGATAGGGAGTTGCCTCAATAAGGCCATCTACTCCATCGGGTTCATCTAACCTGTTGAGAGTGAAAACAGGGACACCCGTCTCATCTGTTCTCAGGTATGCTATTTTATTGCCGTCAGGTGACCACCAGAATGCTGCATAATGGCTTGTTCTCTCAAGTATTTCTTCCATATAGACCCAGGAACAATAGCCATTATAAATTTTGTCGGAGGCATCAAAAGTAAGCCTGGTCTCTTTATTATAGGAAAGATCATATACATACAGATCTTTGTTTTTAGTATAGGCAATCTTTTTGCCGTCAGGCGAAAAACGTATATTTACCTCGGGTGCTTTATCGCTTGTCAGTTTTCTCAGTTCTTTGTCACCTATAGTAAAAAAGAACAGATCATTATCTTTCACGATTAATACACTTTTCTTATCGGGACTTATTACATCGCTTATACTTAATTTTGTTCCGGCCGGAAGAGCCTGCTCAATTAATTCCCGATCTGATTTTACAGATGGTATAACAACTCCTTTACCGGTTTTTATATCAACGGTCTGAATAACCGGTTTTTTATCCGAATCAAAATTCCGGATCTGGTAATGGGTATCATCTGTCCATCCCAAAATGGCTACCTGAAGAGTTCCTCCACGCTGAGGCATCTGTGCTGTTGCAGAACTAACCTGATTTGCTACAAGAACCGACAGACAAATTAATAAGTTACAGAAGCGTATTCTTATCATGTTTATAATATTTAAAATTTGAATATTCATTTACCGAAAAACAAAAATAGGAATTTTTAATATGAATTCATCCCGGCTGCTAAGTATCACTAATCCTTAAATTGATTAATTTATTATACATTTACATCACTAAATGAAGGGAAAGGGAATCGACACAAAATCTATTCAGGAAATAGGATGGCTAAAGCTTGATAATGCAGCTAAGCTTTACCCGGCAATCATGTCAGGAGAACTGACTTCTGTATTCAGGATAACTGTATTCCTTAAAAAACCGGTAAAATATTCGGCGATCAAAGAAGCTGTAGTAATTACATCCCGACGTTTTCCCTATTTCAGCGTTTCTCTTGGGAGCGGTTTGTTCTGGTACTATCTTGAACACAATAAGCAGTTGCCACGGATTCAGACTGAAGAAAAAATACCGTGCACGGCCTTTGCAGCGAAACGGAAGAATGAACCCCTTTACAGGATCCTGGTTAAAGAAAGCAGGATATCTGTTGAGTTTATGCACATTCTGACTGATGGCGGTGGTGCCCTGGAATATCTTAAATCATTGTTATATTCATATTTCAGATTGCTCGGTATTACTATTCATGCAACTGATGGCATTATTCTGCCTGAAAGTACGATAGCGGAAGAGGAGATGGAAGATGGCTATAACAGGTTTTTCAGGAGAAGGATACCACCTCCCGGGAAACTGACAAAGGCATGGCACCTCCCGTTAAAGCTGGATGAAAAACCGCGGTTGAAACTTATCCGATCAGAAATTGAACTGGATAATCTTATGGAGGTTGTAAGAAAATATAAAGTTTCTGTGACTGAATATATGGTTTCTGTCTACTTGTTTTCTCTTCAAAAGATATATCTGGAAGAGAAGGAAAAGGTAAAAAAACAAAAGAGAGGCGTTTTGCGTCTCGAAGTTCCGGTAAATCTGAGAAATAAATTTCCAAGTAAAACAATGCGCAACTTTTCGCTTTTTGTTCTGCCTGAAATTGATCTCAGACTTGGTGTTTATTCTTTTGAGGAGATCCTTAAGATTGTTCAATATCAGTTGCAAACCGGTGCGGATGTAAAACAGATAACCAGATTTTTGTCTCAGAATGTTGGTCATGAAAAAAGCATTTTTATCAGGTTGCTTCCTCTTTTTATCAAATCAATGGCAATTTCGGCTGTATATCACAGGCTCGGTTCAAATCATTGTTCAGGAATTATCACAAACCTGGGGGTAATTAAGCTGCCGCAGGAAATGGAAGCTCTTATCGATTCATTTGAAGTTGTGCCGACTCCACCAAATACTCATGTTAAGATAACTTCTGCTATGGTAACCTTCAAAAACAGCCTCAGACTGGATTTTGGCAATATTTCAAAATCAACCAATCTGGAGATGCATTTTTTAAAGCATCTTACAGAATCTGGAATTCATGTTAAAGTACTTCATAATAAGTAAATATTCGGATAATGAGCTATTGTACAAACTGCGGGGTAGAACTTGACGATGATCTGAAATCATGTCCTCTTTGTGGATTTAAAGTCGGGAACACCACTCTGCCGGAATCCGGTGGTCAGTCGGGATATTACCCTTCTGATATAATTCAATTACATAAGGAAGAAACCGGCAAGCACATATGGGAACTATCGGGTATAATATCTTTTTCAGGGATAATTGTCTGTACCATAGTTGATCTGGTTATTCATAAAGGTCTTTCCTGGTCACTATATGCTGACACATCAATATTCGCAGTATGGATCTGCATCTCTTTGATACTGCTTGCATTTAAGAAATATTTCATAATCGTTCCGGGGTTACTTATCACGGTACTGGCGATGCTGCTTCTGTTTAACCTGTTCTCACCTCCTGTGAACTGGTTCATTGGCATAGCTCTTCCAGTTACAATTGCATTGTTTATCTCAGTCAGTATAATAATTGTTCTTTGGAAAGTGGCACATTTCAGGGGTTTTAATATCCTTGCGATCGCGTTTCTGATACTTTCCGGGTTTTGTATTGTTACTGAAGTATTCATCGATAAGTATATCTCCGGCAAAGTGGACATTAGATGGTCGGCGATAGTGGCGGTTTCAATTTTTCCAATAGCTCTGGTTCTTCTCTTTGTGCATTACAGGATGCAGAAGGGGAAGCGCCTCGACAGCTATTTTCATGTATAGGCACAGTACACAGGGCTAAGGGCACTGAGTTCAAGGCTCAGAGCATAACATGAACACCGAAATTAACAATCTTCGACTTTAAGAACCATTTCAGGAAGTATTATTAAGATATATAATCTGTTTAAAAGCACATTGAAATCTTTTTATGTGAATTTGAAAAAGGAGATATCCTATTATGTGCATATAAGCCACAATCTCACCTTATGCAGGCATTGTTTGAGCCTGTCAGCAAAACCACAGATTCTCTCAGTTATGATATTGCTGCCTGGTCGCTGCCTTTTGAAATTGAAAATGACAGGAGATACGAACTATCGAACCTTTCAGAAGGCAGTATCTATAAGGTAAGACTGGATGATACAGATCCTTATGCATTCGGAATGGGTAAAGACTGGTATATTTTGAAACGATCGGCAGGCTATCCATTTCTCGCTACCGGCAGCAATATTGGTTATATACTCGACAAAGAGCCTGTCGCCGGCTTTGCAGGATTTAAGTATAAAGATAAAATAAAGAATACGTTGGTTATCGGAGCAGAAAAAATCGGATCGGGTGAAGTTATTTATATCACAGATGATCCTTATTTCAGGGCATTCTGGGAAAAGCGGAAGAGTATTACTTGGAAATATGGTACTCAGATAAATTAAGACTCATTCTTCAGGTTCACATGCCATACTCAAAACCCGATATGCATTTAAGCAACATGGATTACTAATCTTTTACCACATATCCGGCTACACGGCTTGTAAACGGAACTCCTGCTTCTGCTATACAGGATGAAACAAAAAACTTTCTCAATCGCCTGGAAACCTGAGCATTAATATTGACTTTCGGTGCTGTGGAGAAATGTTCCAGAGAAATTATTTTTTTTGCTTCGTTCAGCAGTGCTTCAGTTTCTTTCATCTTGGATTATTTAGATTATGAAAACTATTTCCAAATGCAAAGATGAAATTGTTTTATCCTTAAAAATTACACAATCAAGTAAATAAGTTATATTATTCACAGATTCTATTTTAAAAATAAAATATTTTAATGCGAACTAATTTACTATTTCCCGATTTCGAATACTCATAAGTACTCCAGAAACATAAGTTTGTTTTGCGAGTAGACTTATGGTATTTCTGCTTCACATTTACATCACCTGTCAGTTTAATATTCCTAACACTTATTTAGAATAAATATAAGTTTCTGTTATTTAATTCACAATGTTATTTTATTCACACCATTTGATTATCTTTGTGTTTTAAACATATCATAGTTAATATTCAAATAGTAGTATTCGGGCAATAAAAGAAAAAAATTGAATAAATTTAAGTGGGCAAAAGATCAGAGAATGCCGCTTATAAAATTAAACTTAACAGATAAATAGAATGTCAAAAATCACATCACTCGCTGATCTGAAGAAGAGACGCGAAGAATTAACGAGCGGGTTGAGCTTCCCAACAAAAGCAATGAATCCTGAGAATGTTATTCAGGTGAAAGTTGCAATGGCAACATGTGGTATCGCCTCGGGTGCCAAAACAATAATGGAATTTTTTCATGAGCAACTTGAAAGGAGAAATGTCGCAGCTATAGTAACTCAGACGGGCTGTATGGGGTACTGTTATGCAGAACCGACAATTGAAGTTAAGCTTCCGGGACAAGACCCGGTGGTATTTGGTTTTGTTGACCTTAAAAGAGCAGACCAGATAATTGAAAAATACATTAAGACAGGGGAACTTGTTGATGGTATCATACCCGTGAATTATCAAACTATTGACTTAAACGTATAAGGAGGAAAAATTATGTCAAAATACAGTATGCATCTTCTGGTTTGTGGTGGCACAAGTTGTCATTCCTCAGAAAGTGATGCTATTGTCTGCAATTTAAGAGATGAGCTCGAAGCAAAGGGTTTAATGGACTCTGTTCAGGTTATTCTTACAGGATGTTTTGGTTTTTGCGAGAAAGGGCCAATTGTAAAAGTTCTGCCAGACAACACTATTTATGTGCATGTTAAACCTGAAGATGTCCAGACTATTGTCGAAGAGCACGTAATAAAAGGAAGAAAGGTAACCAGGCTTTTATATAAGGATCCTGTAACCAAAGAATCTATTTCAGATTCAAAACATATGGGGTTTTTCAAAAAACAGCTAAGAATTGTTCTTCGCAACTGCGGTTTTATTAACCCTGAGAATATTGATGAGTACATAGCCCGCGACGGTTATCAGGCTCTTGGAAAAGTTTTGACTGAGATGACCCCTGAGCAGGTTATAAAGGAGGTAAAAGAATCAGGTCAGAGAGGTCGTGGTGGCGCCGGATTCTCAACCGGTCTCAAATGGGAGCTTGCACGAAAAAACCAATCCGATGAGAAATATGTCGTCTGTAATGCCGATGAAGGTGATCCGGGAGCATTTATGGACAGGTCCGTCCTTGAAGGTGACCCTCATTCTGTTCTTGAAGCTATGGCTATATGTGGATACAGTATTGGTGCAAGTAACGGACTCATATATATCCGTGCCGAATACCCGCTGGCAATTGAAAGACTAAAAATTGCTATAAACCAGGCAAGAGAAAATGGACTACTCGGTAATAATATTTTTGGTACCGGGTTTAATTTCGATATAAAACTGCGTTATGGAGCCGGAGCTTTCGTATGTGGCGAAGAAACTGCCCTGATTCATTCAATGGAAGGACTTCGTGGTGAACCTACCGTTAAACCACCATTTCCTGCCGAATCAGGATATAATGGCAAACCTACAAATGTCAATAATGTTGAAACATTCGCAGCCATTCCTGCAATTATCCTGAAAGGTGCAAAATGGTTCAGCAGTATCGGAACAGAAAAGTCAAAAGGGACTAAAGTTTTTGCCCTTGCAGGAAAGATAAACAATGTCGGGCTGATAGAAGTCCCTATGGGCACTACTCTCCGGGAAGTGATCTTTGAAATCGGGGGAGGTATCAGAAATGGTAAAAAATTCAAGGGAATTCAGACTGGTGGTCCATCAGGCGGGTGTCTTTCTGAAAAACATCTCGATACGCCTATTGACTTCGATAATCTGATTGCAGCGGGATCAATAATGGGTTCCGGAGCGATGATTATTCTCGATGAGGATGACTGTATGGTATCTATGGCAAAGTTCTTCCTTGAGTTTACCGTTGAGGAATCTTGCGGGAAATGTGCTCCGTGCAGGATCGGAAACAAGAGACTACACGAGCTCCTCGGCCAGATATGTGAAGGTAAGGGAAAACTGGAAGACCTTGACAGACTGAAAAACATGAGTGTGGTTATAAAAGATACAGCTCTTTGCGGACTTGGACAGACTTCACCTAATCCTGTTCTCTCCATGATGGATAACTACTATGATGAGTATGTGGCACATGTAACAGATAAAAAGTGTCCTGCTGGTCAGTGCAAAAGCCTTATGGAATATGTTATAAATGCTGAGAATTGTGTGGGTTGTACAGCTTGTGCCAGGGTTTGTCCTGTAAATGCCATCTCAGGTGAAAGAAAAGAAGTTCATCATATCGACCCATCTATCTGCATAAAATGTGGTGCATGTATGGAGAAATGCAAGTTTGATGCAATATTTATCAGATAATCAAAATAATAATGGAAACAGTAAAGCTTAACATTGACAATAAAGAAATTGATGTACCAAAAGGTACTACAATATATAAAGCTGCAAAGGAGCTGGGAATTGATATTCCTACACTTTGCTATATGGAGCTGCACGACATGAATATTGAAAACAAACCAGCAGGTTGCAGGATTTGTGTCGTTGAAGTCTATGGAAGAAGGACGCTGGCTCCTTCCTGCTCAACAAAATGTGAACCCGGAATGGTTGTCAAAACTCACACTCCCAGAGTGCTTAACGCACGCAGGACAGTAATGGAGTTTATCCTGTCTGACCATCCCAAAGACTGTCTGGTATGCTCAAAATCAGGTACATGCGAACTTCAGGCAATGGCTCACCGGCTGGGAATCAAAGATATTCCGGGTGCCGAATTTGCAGCAGTTTCAACATACAGGAAAGACACTTCACCTTCCATCATCAGGGACCTTGACAAGTGCATAATGTGTCGTCGCTGTGAAATGATGTGTAATGATGTGCAGACTGTTGGTGCTATATCAGCAGTTAACAGAGGATTTATGGCTACAGTTGCCCCTGCATTTGAGCAGAATCTTGAACATTCAACATGTACATATTGCGGACAGTGTGTATCTGTTTGTCCCACAGGCGCACTCACAGAGGTAAATAATGTTCCACAAGTTCTCAGAGCTCTTGTCGATCCTACAAAGACTGTTGTGGTACAAACCGCTCCTGCCGTTCGAGCTGCTCTTGGAGAAGAGTTCGGACTCGCACCAGGAACACTAGTCACCGGAAAAATGACAGCTGCACTGAGGGCTCTTGGTTTCGATTATGTATTCGATACTGATTTTGCTGCCGACCTTACAATAATGGAAGAAGGTACTGAACTTCTCGACAGGCTAAGTAGGCATCTTAAAGGAGATAAAACTGCTAAAATGCCGATTCTCACTTCGTGCTGCCCGGGTTGGGTTAATTTCTTTGAAGAGTATTTCCCCGATCTCAAGGATGTACCATCAACGGCAAAATCACCACAGCAGATGTTCGGTTCAATTGCTAAATCTTACTTTGCCGATAAGATTGGAATTAACCGCAAGGATATGGTTGTTGTATCAATTATGCCGTGTCTTGCTAAAAAATATGAATGCCAGAGGAATGAATTCTCAGTTGATGGCAATCCGGATGTTGATTTTTCAATTTCCACAAGGGAGCTTGCATCATTCATCAAACAGGCAAATATTGATATTAAAACCCTTCACGATGAAGATTTTGATTCTCCATTGGGTGAATCTACGGGAGCCGGAGTAATCTTCGGAAATACCGGCGGCGTTATCGAAGCTGCCTGCCGTACTGCATACGAACTCTATACAGGGAAAAAGCTTGAACGGATTGAATTCACTGAACTCAGAGGGATGGAAGGAGTTCGCTCAGCAATAATTGATTTTGACGGTCTGCCTCTTAATATCGGGATTGCACATGGGCTCGGAAACGCAAGAAAACTTCTCAATGATGTAAGAGCAGGGAAATCACAATTCCATGCAATTGAAGTTATGGCCTGCCCTGGTGGATGTATTGGCGGCGGTGGACAACCACTTCATCATGGCAATTCGGAGATTATCAAGTCAAGAGCGGCAGCTCTTTATACTGAAGACAGGAAAAAACCTCTCAGGAAATCTCATGAAAATCCTTTCATTATAAAACTTTATGAAGAGTTTCTCGGAAAACCCGGAAGTGAAAAAGCTCACCATTTGCTTCACACTCATTATTTTGATAAAAAGAAAAAGATCATGATTAAAAAATAGTAATATAATATTCGACAATAATAAAATTCACGGTTATGTCTCATATAAAAATAGAATTAAGAAAAGAAGATGTGGACTTTATAAAAGGAGTATGTGCTACTTTTAATAATGATCCCCAGGAACTTATAAACGTACTGCATTCATGCCAGGAACATTTTGGATATCTGCCTGCAGAGGTACAGGAGGTCGTTTCCGATGGACTCAACATGCCTGTAGCTAAAATCTATGGAGTAGTGACATTCTACTCATTTTTTACTATGACACCGAAAGGAAAACATCCGATCAGTATATGTCTTGGAACAGCATGTTATGTCAGGGGCGCTGAAAAGGTCCTCGATGAGTTTAAGAAAGAACTTGGAATCCAGGTTGGAGAATCAACCAAAGACAGCAAGTTCTCATTATCGAGCCTCAGATGCGTAGGCGCATGCGGACTTGCCCCTGTTGTGCTCGTAGGCGATAAAACCTACGGCAGGGTTGCACCTGACGATGTTAAGAACATTCTAAAAGAATACGAGTAATTTATTTCGGAATTCGGATTTGGGAATATGATTGGCATATACAAAATTATCACTCTTTGCGGAAGCACAAGATTCAAGGATGAATTTCTTTCCGAGCAGAAAAGACTGACTCTGGAAGGGAATATCGTCATAAGTGTCGGTTTGTTTGGTCATTCCGGCGATAGAGAGGTATGGTCTGATTCCACCAAAGAGATGCTTGATGATATGCATAAACGGAAGATCGACCTGGCCGATGAAATATTTGTCATAAATGTTGGCGGATATATCGGTTCGTCAACCAGGAGTGAGATTGAATATGCAGTATCAACTGACAAACCAATAAGCTATCTTTTAGCTCCCTGAGATTGCTTCGTCGCTTCGCTCCTCGCAATGACCGCCAACTTTATAATGTACGTGTCAATCCCCTAACCCATGATTATAACATGCACTGTCAATTGCGAGCCCGACGCAGGAGGGCACGGCAATCCTTTTCTCGCTTTACTGATCACTTGTTGTTTAGGCCACTGTACCTATTTACCTTTGTGCCTCTTGGCCGTTGATCTTTCTTATACCAGAAGAAATAATCCTTCTGTCTCCTCTTCTCTTCTATATTCCTGGCTACATAAACCTTTTTGCCCGAATATGGATCAGATCCGGTATAATACATCAATGTTGAAAGTGTCATCGGAGTCGGTGTAAAATCCTGAACCTGTTCAGGTTTTATTCCCAGGCTTTTCACTTCAGCCGCAAGATCCTTCATATCTGCATCAGTACATCCCGGATGACCTGATATAAAGTAAGGAATCAGCTCATACTTAAGATCATGCTTTGATCTTATATTATCAGATCGCCTTTTAAGTTTCCTGAAAAGTTCGAAAGGCACTTTGCGCATGAGTGACAACACAGTAAGTGATGTATGTTCAGGAGCTACCTTCAACCTTCCTGAAATATGATTTTTAATCAGTTCCTCAAGGTATTCTGCCTCATATCTGCCGGCACCTGCGTTCCATTCAGGAAACAATAGATCATAACGTATACCACTGCCGATAAATGATTTTTTGACCCCTTTGGTCATATCCACCTTCCTATACAGATCCGTAAGCTCTTTATGGCTGGTATTAAGGTTTTTGCATACAACAGGCCAAATACAGGATGGTCTTGAGCATGCTTTACATAACTTTATCTCTTTGCCTTTCATCCTGTACATATTGGCGGATGGGCCGCCCAGATCAGAGAGATACCCTTTAAACTCTGGCAGTTTAGTAATCTTGTCTATTTCTTTTAATATTGACTTTTCTGATCTGCTAACAATTTGCTTACCCTGGTGAGCAGCGATGGCACAAAAGCTGCATCCTCCAAAACAACCCCGGTGTATATTGACCGAGAATTTAATCATTTCATAAGCAGGGATCTGTTCCTTTTTATTATAACGCGGATGCGGAAGGTACATAAAAGGAAGATCAAAAGTGCGATCAGCTTCTTCCTCATCTACAGGAGGAAAAGGAGGATTTATTATAATCTTCAAATCACCACATACTTCATTTAGCCTGGCTGATTCAATTTTGTTGGATTCCTTTTCGAAATTCAAAAAGTTTTCTGCAAAATACTTTTTATCCTTAAGGCATTTTTCGAAAGGATGAAGAGAAATATCCTTCCACCCGTTCCGTAGGGGCAGTGGTTCATTTTTCGTAATAATTACCGATGTCTGGGGAATTGTCTTCAATGATGAAAACGAGACTCCTTTTGATAAAAGCTTTAGCAGCTCTCTTATTGGTTGTTCTCCCATTCCGTAAACAAGCAAATCAGCTCCGCTGCTGAGAAGGATTGACGGTTCCAGCTTATCTTTCCAGTAATCATAATGAGTCAGCCTTCTCATAGAAGCCTCGATGCCTCCAATAACTACAGGAACATCGGGATAAATCTTTTTTAGAATTTTTGTATAAACAATAACCGGGTAGTCGGGTCTGAATCCGGCTTTGCTGCCCGGAGTATATGCATCATCTGATCTTAAACGACGCGAAGCCGTATAATGGTTGACCATCGAATCCATATTTCCTGCAGTTACTCCAAAAAAGTATTTTGGCCTGCCCAATTTCCGGAAATCCCTTAAATCGTCCTGCCAGTTTGGCTGGGGCACAACAGCGATCCGAAATCCTTCATTTTCAATGACTCTTGCTATAACTGCCGGTCCGAATGACGGGTGATCAACATATGCATCACCACTGAAAAGAATTACATCTATTTCATCCCATCCCAGCAACTCAACTTCTTTGTTTGTCGTCGGTAGCCAGTTCTTATTGAAAATATGTTGATTTTTCACCCGGCAAATTTACTTAAAATAACTATCTTGCAAGGATTAGTGCTATTAATCAGTAGCGTTCTAAGATGCTAATAATGAATACTCTTTCTTCCTCATTATTCATTTCTCTCAAAAAACCAGTTATAATAGTTTTTATTTTTAGTCTGTTGTTTGTTTTCAAAGCGCAATATATCTGCGCCCAGAAAGTACAACACAGGCCACGTATAGGATTGGTCTTAAGCGGAGGAGGCGCTCATGGAATTGCACATATCGGGGTTCTGAAAGTTATGGAGGAAGCAGGTTTGCGGCCTGACTTTATTACAGGTGTCAGCATGGGAAGCATAATAGGTGGAATGTATTCAATCGGATATTCTGCCGATAGTCTGCAGAAAATATTTAATAGTATTAACTGGAAGGTTATCCTTTCAAACCAGATTCCTGAAAATAAAGTTATATTCCTTGAAAAAAATCATTTTTCAAACAGTGCGGTGTCTTTGCCACTGTCACTGCGAAGAGTTGTTTTGCCGTCGGGTCTGATAAATGGACAACAAGTAGAGAACACACTCAGTTATTATGCCTGGCCTGCTGCGGATATTAATGACTTTTCAAAGCTTCCAATTCCATTCTTATGTGTGGCAACAGATATTATTCACTATAGATTGGTTGATCTCACAACCGGGTACCTGCCTGATGCTATCAGGGCAAGCTTCTCAGTCCCGTCAATTTTTACTCCTCTCANNATCTATTTCATCCCATCCCAGCAAATCTACTTCTTTATTAGTGGTGGGCAGCCATTTGTCGCTGAATATTTGCGAAGTTTTCACTCTGCTAAATTACTTAAAATAACTATCTTGCAAAGAAATGTGCTATTAATCAGCAGCTGTTAAGATGCTAAATATGAACACCTATTCCTGTTACTTTTTGCTATATCTGCAAAAACCTGTAATAATAATTTGCCTTTCCTTCCTTTTGTTCTTTTACAGTTCTATAAGTATTAATGCACAGGATACCAGGGAAAGACCACGTGTCGGTCTGGTCCTAAGCGGGGGCGGTGCACACGGGATAGCCCATTTAGGAGTTATAAAAGTGATGGAGGAAGCCGGCCTAAGACCCGATTTAATAACCGGGGTGAGCATGGGTAGTATTATCGGAGGTTTGTACTCTTTAGGATATAGTGCTGATAGTCTGCAGAAAATACTGAAAGGCATAAACTGGAAAGTAATACTTTCAAATAAAATACCTGAGAACAAAGTGATTTTTCTTGAAAAAGAACATTTCGCAAACAGTGCAATTTCCCTTCCTCTTTCATCCAGAAAAATATTACTGCCTTCCGGTCTGATAAACGGTCAGCAGGCAGAGAATATGCTTAGCTACCTTGCTTGGCCGGCTGCAGATATAAATGATTTTTCGAAACTGCCTATTCCATTTTTATGTGTAGCAACTGATATTATAAGATATAAAAAGGTTGATCTGAAAACCGGGTATCTGCCCGATGCCATCAGGGCAAGTTTTTCGGTCCCCTCAATTTTTACGCCGCTTAAGATTGATACCCTTCTTCTCCTGGATGGAGGCTTAATACGAAACTTTGCAGCTACTGAGGCCAGGGATATGGGAGCTGATATTATTATTGGATCATATGTAGGTTTCAATGGCTACAAGGCGGACAAGCTTATGACCGTTGGAGGAATAATGGAACAAATAGCTATGTTCAGAAGCCTCGATGATTTTGAAGATGAGAAAAAACTGGTAAATGTACTTATCAAGCCGAATACGAACAAACTTTCTATCTTTCAGTTTGACAATGTGGACTCATTGATACAAAGAGGTTATGAAGCTGCTCTGCCTTATAAACAGTATTTCAGAAAACTTGCCGATTCTCTGAACAAAATTGGACCACAAAAACCATTAAAGTATATCCTTAATAAAAAAACATATACTTTCAGTCAGATCGAAATTACGGGAAACAAAAGCTATTCATATGAACAGATATTAGGTGTCCTTGATATCAAGCCCGGACAAAAAGTAGATAAAGAATTGCTTACCGACAGAATTGAACTTCTCTATGGTAAAGCCTGGTTCGATAAAGTTAAATACCGGGTCATTAACCGGAATGATTCTCTTACACTCAATATAGATTGTATAGAAAAACCGGCTTCAATGCTTTATGGATCTGTACATTACGATAACGCGCTCCAGTCCGGACTCATATTTGAGATTTCAATGAAAAATCTTTTAACCCAAAGATCAGTTATCAACTTTGGTTCGCGAATTGGACAGTATTTCAGGGTTGATTTGAATTGCCTTCAGTTTATTGACAAAAATCAGGTATTCGGAATGTCAGCAAACTTCTATTCCGATAATACTCTGCTTCCCCTTTTGGAATTGAGAAAGGAAAAAGGCGAAGTGATAAGCAGAAATTTCACACCGGGTCTTTCAATAAACAAGAGGATAGGACTGAATAACCTGATGGGTATTTCTGTAAATTATGAGAATTTGAATCTGTTATTGCATTATATTTCTGATGCTCACTTAAAAAACTTCTCATATAATTATATCACCGCAATTTATGATTATAAGATAAATACGCTTGATAAGAAGAATTTTCCAAACAGGGGTTCAATATTTAACTTTTCAGTAAGTACGTCAAAACTACAATCCGCAGAATTAAAAACTGACACATCAAGTACGGATTTTACAAGGAATAACAGAGGTGAGTTTTCTTTCGACAGATTCTACACAATGCACGTATCAATAGATCATTATTTCTCTACGGCAGGGAAAGCCACATTTTCAATTGGTGGAGATTTGCTTTTTATCACTAAATGCGATTCGATTACCGCTCAAAACAACTTCTACCTTCTTGGAGGATTTGAATCAATCAGTAAAAGGTCAGTTCCCATGGTTGGATTCCAGCCAAATGAGATTCCGGTAAAAAAACTTGCCGGAATAAGAACTGCTTTCGACGTTGAACTATTTGAAGATTTTCATATGAATATTATGGCTAACTTTTTTGCCGCACAGGAAGCCAATCGTAATTCAGGGTTTTCGCTACTCAGTGGTATTGGTGTTGGCGCCGGATATATGTCAGTTATCGGTCCCATTAAAATCGGATTGATGTATGGGAGCTACAAAAGGGAAGAATATTTCAATAAAATCAAAGGTTATATCAGTATCGGGTATAATTTTTGAGTTTGAAATACAAACTGTCTTTCGCTATCGGAATATTTTAAATAGCTTGAAAATCAATTTAGTTACCCCTTCCCCAGGGGGAGTAAATTGATTTTCTTCGCACCCCTTGGGGTAGGGGTAAACGAAGAAAATCATATACTGGGTTATTTAAATGGTCTGATTGTTGTATATACTGTTTCTATGAAGTGAATTGATTTTTTGTCAGATTTCATTCAGCATAAAAGAAACAGTATTAAATACAAAATGTTACATTACCTGTAAACAGGGATTAGTTTAAAAGAAAATAAAGATGGACATATCAAAAGTGATCCAACAACATAAAAGACTTTGCTCACTGGTTGCGGAAAGGAAAATAAAGCAAAGTCTTGACATATTGACTGATATGATTTCAAATTCATCATCAGGAGATATGCGCGATGAGTATAATAATATAGAAATGACCTATAGGAACATGCTCACATATACAATTGACGGAATAAAAGATCCGGAACGCAATAAGGTATACCTTAAACTTATTCAGTCAATTCTGAGCCTTTCCGACAAAGCCCGGCAAGACATATTGTCACATAATTCGGGCTGGCATACATACTGGGTAAAGCAACAGGCTGATAAGGAGATGAAGCTCAGTGGCAAAACTATTGTGGAAACTGTTGATGACCTGATGTTTAAATCGGAACTTGATGAGTGGCTCAAACTAAGCAACGAGATTAACCCGGATCCTGATTCAGCGCTTTCAAAAAAACATAAGGAATTAATCAGGAATATTTTCAACCATCTTTGGCTGACTGATTATTATGGTGAAGCGGAAAACAGTCTTATAAATATTATTATAAAATCGGGGAAATTCAGATGGTATGAGGCAAGTATCTTTACAACCGCAATTACTCTGAGTTCATTCAGGACATGGCAAACAGACAAGCTTTTTCATCTGATAAGGCTCTATGAAGCCGGACAGGAAAAGGTTATGGAAAGGGCCTTATCCGGTCTTATCCTCAATCTTCATTATTATAACGGAAGAATATTATTATATCCCGATATCACTGAGAGAATCAGTGCAATGAGCCACGATTCCAGATTCAAAGAACATTGCAGAATTATTGTTCTTCAGATTATCAGATCGCGTGAAACTGAAAACCTCAGCAGGAAACTTCAGGATGAAATCCTGCCTCAGGTTGCAAGGATGAAACCACGAATTGAAGAAAAGCTTGATCTTGAAAATATCCTTCCAAAAGATAAGAATGAAGAAAAGAATCCCGACTGGTCAGAAATGTTCAACGATTCGGAGGAGATATTCAAAACTATGGAGGAACTGACAAAACTCCAGATGGAAGGGGCAGATGTTTATATGTCGGCCTTTGCCAATATGAAACACTTTGATTTTTTTAAGGACTTCCAGAACTGGTTTGTCCCATTCTATCCTGACCATGAAACTGTTGACGAGATCTACAAGGATGAAATACTCGGTCCGGGTACCAATGAGCTGGCTGAGGCATTGTATAAGACTCCGTTTATCTGTAACTCCGACAAATATTCTCTGCTTTTGAATTTAAAACATCTTCCCTCCTCTCAAAAAAGCATGATGCTAAAGGTGTTCCGGATGGAACTTGAAGGGCTTCAGCAATTAAACGAAGAAGAATCAGCTATTGATCCATACAGGGCCTTCAGAATGTGTATAACTCAATATTTGCAGGATATTTACAGGTTTTTTAAACTCTCTCCTTATAAAAAAGAATTTGAGGATATATTCAGTGGCAAACTTGATATATATAATTCGGAATTTTTCAGAATGACCTGCAATGCATCTGAAGCTGAAGCCGGTTTGGCAGACTATTTTTTCAGCAAGAACTTTTACATTGATGCACTCCAGCTCTTCCTTAAACAGGCAAATGAGAAACCATCTGATGCACAGTTATATGAAAAGATTGCCTTCTGTTACCAGGAAAGTGCCGATTATGAATCAGCTCTTAAATTTTATAAAAGAGCTGAGCTTATAGACCGTAAAGTCTGGACCATAAAGAAAATCGGATTATGTCTTCGCAGGCTGGGGTTAAATGAGGAGGCTCTGGAGTATTATCTTCAGGCACTGGATCTCGAATCTGATAATATACACACTGTCATAATGACTGCCCACTGCTACCTTGATCTGAAAAAATATGAACAGGCTTTGAAGTATTACTTCAGGGTAGAATATGAAGAACCGGGTAACCTTAAGATTCTAAGGCCAATAGCTTTTTGTTATTTCGCTCTTGGAAGATTTGATGAATCAGAAAAATATTATGATCGTCTCTCAACCGGGAAATTAAATGCACATGACAATATTAACAAAGGCCATCTGGCTCTTTGCAGAGGTAAGAAGAGAGAAGCTGTTGAACTGTACAAACAAAGTATTGTAAGCGGGGAATTGTCGAAAGAACAGTTCGCATCTATCTTCAATGAGGACAAAGATCTGCTCATTTCTCTCGGTGTAAGTTCTGATGATCTTCCGATACTTTTAGATTATCTTTTATTTATTATCGGGTAGTTTTACAGTATCGCGATCGGGCTTCGGCTGCTGTGCTCCCTCTGGCCCTAACCTTCTGCCAGGATTACGCCACCTTTCCTCTCTCAGGCTCAGTGTATCATTGGGCCGATTCTTCCTGTTTTGTCTTATCATTTCCTGACGGCGTTCATCCATCTCCTTTAACCTTCCAAGTTGTTCTTTGGTGAGGTTTAAATCCAATTCTTTCCTGAATTCTTTCATATTTACGTCAAGCTCTTTCCTGAAATTGCTTTGAAGTTCACTATTGATTTTGGCGTACTTGTTAAGAACCAGATCGATTTTTGTTTTCTGCTGATCATCGGGCTGTATTGCTTTATAAAAGCCTTCCCTGAATCTCTCCTCGGAAAAAAATACCCGTACGGGATTAAGCCTGTGATATCTTATCTGAGCTGAAGTCAGCATACCCAGAATGAATCCTATTATCAACGTCACCAGAACAACCAATATCGATTTTGCTTTCATTTTAATCTATTCTATTCTAGTTTCCGGTTAACAGACATACAATACTCTCATCATAATTATCGCTTAATCCGAGGAATGAATTTAATGAAAGCGAACCCTGCATCAGAAAAATAGAAATAAGCAGGATTACAATAGCAGCTACTCCTGTAAGAGCTACACGGTAGAATGCAAAATTCATATATTTAACGAATTCAACCTCGCGGTTTATACTTACTCCGGCAGAAAACAGTTTATTGAGTATCCGGTCTCCAAAGTTTTTACTGAAATTATAAGACACCCCTTCTTCTTCCAGTTTCCTGCTGATACCAGCACAATCGGCATCGGAATTCAGTGAACTGATTATCAACTTCTTAATTTCTAAAGTATTCATTTTACTATTGACTTTTATAGTTTTTTCAATATATTTCTCAATTGTTCCTGCGCCCGGGATAACCTTGAAAGTACCGTTCCTACAGGCAGATCAAGAATTTCAGCAGTTTCTTTTGTTGAGTATCCCTGCAGCATTCTCATAGTCACAATAATTCTAAACTTGGGATCCATAGCCATTAAAGCTTTATTTACTATCTCAGATGCCTCTCTTCTTTCCTGCGTATCATGATCAGCAATTTCAAATTCATACATTTCATTGTTAGCCTTTTGCGAAAACATTGAAAAGAATCTTTTTCTTCTTTTTATTTCATTCAGGGTAAGATTCACTGCAATTTTCTGAATATATGTCGAAAGCTTTGCTTCACCTCTGAAATCTGACAAAGAATGATAAAGATTAATAAATACCTCCTGTCCTATATCTTCAGCAAAAACCGAATCTCCCAGCATCCCTTTTACAGTACGTGCAACCAGTCTCTGATAACGGTTAACAATTTCACCGAATGCACCTTTATCTCCATTCAGGCTTGCTTTTACCAGTGCATCCTCTTCAGCCAGGTTGTACGACTCTTTGATCATACTACAGCATATAGACAATTTATAATCTCCGAATATTCCCGATTGTTAATTTTTATTAACATAAATATCATTTCCACAATTACCATGGAGTATGCAGGGACGTTGAATGCAATGTCCCTGCGTTCAACGCACCTGCAGATTCCTACTGTTGATTTTTTGTTTCATCTTCCAATATTACCTCATAGTTTTTGGTATATCTGACCATGAATAGTTTCTGATTTTCAAAACCATCTCCAGAAGATTTTCTTTTGAAGTCATACTCATTCTGCAGCAGATCGGGATTATGAATTTCAGGATGTTTTATAAAGCTCTTTCCGTGCATGGCCAATCCGCTCATGAAATAAAATGCAATATCATAACCCTGCCATGCAAAGCTTTTTTCAAGTGGTTGAGTATGAAATTTTTGCCTGAAATTTGAATTGAACTGTTTTACATTCTTTTTTGAATAATCAGTCCAGAACGGAGAATAAACCATGATATCCATATCAAAAAGTTCCTTATGGTCCAGTCTGTCAATTTCCCTTATTACAGGATAGGCATAAACTTTTAAGCTAAATCTTCGTGAGAGGCCATTTGCAATATCCAACACTTCGCTGATGACAGACTGATCTTCAGAAGCAATGATAATAATGTTATTTGATTGTTCCGATAGCGCCTGACTCAGCCTGTTAATAGAGTCGTTATTAAACATTGACCTGCTATAAAAAAGAAATTCTTTGAATTTAATCTCCTCGAAAGGTATCTTATAGCTCAACTCAGTAAATATCAAGTTCTTAAATTTCTTTACGTCATCATCAACCCCCAAGCTGTCAGCATGAATAAATACAAGATTATTGTTATAATCTTCGCTTATTTTTTTTGCCAGAGCTTTTTGGACAACTTCCAGTGAAGAGCTGGCCATAAAAAGGGTTGGATTTTTTTCCAGTGCAGAATTATTCACCAGAGGAACAGGTGAAACCACAGGAATACCACGGCTTCCCGCATATGCAGATACTATTGAGAGATTGTGAGAATAGTGAGAATAGACAGGTCCGATTATAAGATCCATGTCTGCTAAAGCCCCGGAACTGATCAACCTTGTAACTTCAACTGTGTCGCTTTTAATGTCAAAGGCATGAAGGTTAATATTTAATCCAAGTGCCCTCAAAGAATCTGAAGCCAGCAGAATACCCTCATACATTTCAACAAAATCGAGACTTTCCGGGTAAATCCAGTCATCCGTTACCTTAATAAATTTAAATGATTTTCTGCCTTTCACCAGATTAGAGGAATCAATCTCAGATCTAATGGAGTTTTCTGATAAATAAAACGGAAGCAAGACAGCTACATCTATTGTGCCTTTAAGGTCCTTCACGGCAGTGAACCCTGTCGGCGTGGATATTTTTAAAGGTATTTCTTCCACAACAGCAGGGACAGTATCCGTTTTAACCTGTTCAACCTCCTTTATGTCAGACTTTACTACACCGGGAATCCTCACGAAGTCCCCAACCTGGGGAAACCTAAGGTCCCTGTTTTCTTTTCTCAGCTGCCTAACTGATAGTCCATATTGTTTTGCAATTGAAGTAAGCGTTTCCCCCATGAGAACTTTATGGTAGAAGTACTTATTCTCCTGGTCGTCGAATTTCTGCTGCTTACTCATAAACTCCCTTTTAGGGACAGCCAGTTCAGTACCTACAGATAGTTTATTGATATCCATCCCCTGGTTACTCTGGAGTATTTCATTTTCAGAAACCCCGTATAATTTAGAAAGGGAATATACCGTTTCTCCTGGTTTAAGAATATGGTAAATGAATTTTAGGTCGTTGTGTTCAAGTCTAACCTTTATCGTTTCGTCAGGTTTTGCATCGGTAACAAGGCTTACAGGTATTCTTAGAGTTTGACCCTCTTTAATACCATACACAGCCGGAGGATTTTCGCGGTCAAGGTCTTCCACCGTAATACCGTAAGCTTTTGAAATTGAGTAAGCTGTTTCACCTTTTTTAACCTGGTGAACGTAATAAGCCGAACCGGAAATAGTCACTTTATCTTTCGATCTTTCAACAACCACCTGAGCTTTCATGACATTGTTGCTGATCAAAACAAACAGCAGAAAAATGAGGACTCTTACCAAGTTGAAAATTTTCATAAGATTCATTATTATTCTCTTTCCTGGTTATAGTGATTTAAGAAATGCCTTGCAGTTATTTTCTATCCGTTCCGGAACATTACTGATATCTGCTTTAATAAATTTTTCACCAGTTATTTTTTCATAAAGTTCAATATATCTTTCCGATACCTGATTGACAAATAAATCAGACATTCCAGGCACCTTCTGTCCGGCTTTTCCCTGGAAACCGTTATCCATCAGCCATTCCCTGACAAACTCTTTTGACAATTGAATCTGGGGTAGACTCTTCTCAAAGTTATCCTGGTATTTATCAGCATAAAAATAGCGTGATGAATCGGGAGTATTTATCTCATCAATAAGGTAGATTTTACCATCCTTTTTACCGAATTCATATTTAGTATCAACCAGTATCAGGCCGTGCCGGGTTGCAATTTCAGATCCTCTCAAGAATACATCCATGGTATATTTTTCAATCAAAATATAATCCTCCTCGGAAATAAGCCCGCTGCTTATTATTTCTGAACGGGAAATATCTTCGTCATGTCTGCCCAGTTCAGCCTTGGTTGTAGGCGTAATTATAGGAGATGCAAACCGTTGGTGCTCTTTCATTCCATCAGGGATTTTAATACCGCATATTTCTCTTGCACCGGTTTTATAAGTTCTCCAGGAACTTCCTGTAAGATAGGCCCTGACTATCATCTCAATCGGAAACGGTTCGCATTTATGTCCAAAAGTAACGGTAGGATCGGGTGTTGCAATTTTCCAGTTCGGAACAATATCACTGGTCGCATCCAGAAACTTTGCCGCTATCTGATTAAGAACCTGTCCCTTATAAGGAATACCTTTAGGAAGCACAACATCAAATGCTGAAATCCTGTCCGAGACTATCATCAGAAGGTATTTGTCATCAATATTGTATACATCTCTTACCTTTCCCTTATAAATGCTCTTCTGGCCAGGGAAGTTGTAGTTGGAGGTTAAAATTGTCTTTGCCATTTTGCTTCAGTTATTTCTCTTTTCTCTGTGTTTCTTGGTGAAAGTACTTATCAGCCTCTCCCTAAATCCCTCCCCCTAGGTGGGAGGGACTTAAAACCTATATATGTTTTAAGTTACCCCCTTCTCTCCTGGGAGAAGGGGGTAAGGGGGATGAGGCAATTTGATCTTCAGAGTTATTTTTTTCCGTTGTTCTTAAATTTTTCAACTTCATTTTCTTCATTCTCGTACGCGCGAACGATCCGCTTAACCAGTTTATGCCGTACAATGTCACGCTCATCAAATTTAATTATAGAGATGCCTTCAATACCAGCAAGAATACGCATTGCCATAAGCAGGCCGGAGTCATTTTTTCGAGGAAGGTCAATTTGAGTGGTATCTCCGGTCATAATAAATTTTGAACTAACTCCCATCCTGGTAAGGAACATTTTAAGCTGGCTAATTGTTGCGTTCTGAGCTTCATCAAGAATAACGAATGCATTTTCCAGGGTCCTTCCCCTCATAAACGCAAGGGGGGCTATCTGTACTGTTCCGTCCTCAAGCCATGTCTCCAGTTTTTTGAATGGAAGCATATCATGCAGAGCATCATATAAGGGTTGAAGGTAAGGATCAAGTTTTTCCTTCATATCACCTGGAAGAAATCCGAGCCTTTCACCAGCTTCAACAGCCGGCCTTGTAAGAATTATCTTTTTTACCTCCCTGTCCTTCAGGGCCTTCACTGCAAGAGCAATAGATGTATACGTTTTACCTGTTCCGGCCGGTCCCTCGGCAATAATCAGATCATTTGTTTTGTAATCATTAACCAAAGCCAGCTGGTTTACAGTTCGGGCGCGAACGGGTTTTCCGCTGGTACCAAATATAATCACCTGTTCAAACTCGCCGTTTGAGGCCGACTTCATGTGCTCAGCATCGAACAGGTATTTTTCAATATCCTGTTCATCGAGACGGTGATATTTCCGGTAATATTCAATCAGCTCATTAAATTTTTCTGCGAATATTGTTATCTCAGTCTCTTCTCCCATACATTTGATCTCATTGCCTCTGGCCATGATCTTAATTTTAGGAAAAAAACTGCGGATTTTATCGAGCAGGGAATTGTTTGTTCCAAAGAAGACAACCGGGTCAATATCCTCAAGAAAAATTATAATCTCTGTCATTAAATCTATCAAAAATTAATGAACTGAAGTTCCATTTGCCAGATTCATTTCGAAACTAGGCAAATAGTTCATAAAAAAATTCATTGAAAAGTACAAAGTAAGGTTATTTTTTCCTTAGAAGATTATCTTTGTTATAAGTTTTTTCATATGCCGGTTATAACATTAACAACAGAGTGGAAGCCAGATGATATCTATTATGGAATTATAAAAGGAAAGCTTAGCAGCAGGTGCCCGGGAATAACAATAATTGAAAATGCCGGAAACATCCCGCCGTTTAATATTTCACAAGCCTCTTTTATTATAAGAAATACCTATAATAATTATCCCAAAGGTTCAATTCATATCATATGTGTTCATTCTGAAGCGCTTAAAGATCAGGACCATCTGATAGTCAGAGCCAGGGATCATTTCTTCATTGGCACTGACAATGGAATCTTTAACCTTATTCTTAATTCAGATCCGGAGGAGATAATTAAAATAGATCCTAATGGTAGTTCCGACGAACTCGAAATATTCGCAAAAGCAGCTTCAGATCTTATAACCGGGAAGAAACTGTCTGAGCTTGGAAAAACTGTAAAAACGGTAAGTGAAAGAGTACCATTGAGAGCAACGATAGATAAAGATGTAATTATTGGAAGTATTATTTTCATCGACTCGTACGGAAATGCCATTTCCAATATAACCAGGGAAGTTTTTTTCAGGGTTTTTGAAAACAGAGACTACCGGATACTTATTCAGAGCAACAAAAATTATACAGACAGGATCTGTCTTAAGTACAGTGATGTGCCTGTCGGCGAGATGCTTGCCAGATTCAATCAGCTTGATCTTCTTGAAATATCTATCAACGGAGCTAATGTATCTGAATTACTCAGTCTTTCAGTCGGATCCGTTTTACGTATCGATCTTGCCAGTAAAAAAGCTTCACCTGACCGTTTGTTTTAAAACCATTGCAAATGAATGATAGAAATAAAAGCCTTGAAGAGTTTAACAGGCTTCTCGACATAATTGATGAACTCAGGGTGAAATGCCCCTGGGATATGAAACAAACAAACGAGAGTCTGAGAAAACTTACTATTGAAGAGACCTATGAGTTAGCTGAAGCTATTTTCTCAGGCAATGATGAAGGTATAAAAAACGAGCTTGGCGATATAATGCTTCATATTGTCTTCTATGCAAAAATCGGAGCTGAAAAAGGAGCTTATACCATGGCTGATATCCTGAGAGGAATCAACAATAAGCTCATATACAGGCATCCTCATGTATTTGGTGATGTCAAGGTATCAGGAGCATCAGAGGTTGAGGAAAACTGGGAACAACTTAAGATAAAAGAGGACAAAGGATACAAACCTGTTCTTTCAGGTGTTCCTTCATCGTTGCCAGCTATAGTAAAAGCCAACAGGATACAGGAAAAGGTCAGGGGTGTAGGGTTTGACTGGGAAAAGAGGGAACAAATATGGGACAAAGTCCTTGAGGAAATCTCGGAGCTGAAAGAAGAGATAAAAAACCATAATACCGAATCAATTGAATCAGAACTCGGCGACGTTCTTTTTTCAATTATAAATGCATCACGGCTATATGATATTGATCCTGAGGCAGCTCTGGAAAAAACCAATAGAAAATTTATTAAAAGGTTTAATTATCTCGAAAAAAAGACTCTTACAAAAGGTATCTCGCTAAAAGATATGAGTCTTGATGAGATGAATGTTATCTGGGAGCAGGCAAAGAAGGAGGATTGACTAATTGTAGAGACAGGTCTGAGACCTGTCTCTATCTCACAAATTTATAGTCTAAATGATTTTCCCGGCACGTATTGCGAATCTGGTTCAGCAATTTCCAAAATTTTATTTCGCAAATCTATATGAAAGCAACTGGTAAATTATTTTTGCGGCAATAAAATCGGGTGATTTATTTGAAGCAGAGGGACATAACTCAACGACATCGAAACCAACTACATTCCTGTTTTTAATAACATCCCTCATAAAATGAAGAAGTTCAAAATAAGCGGGCCCACCAGGTTCAGGTGTCCCTGTAGAGGGCATAATTGATGGATCAAATACATCAAGGTCTATAGTGATATACACATTTTCTGTAAGTTTCTCAATGGCTTTCTTATAGAGGCTCTTGTCATAATAAAGCTCATGGGAATAGAATATCCTGTCCTTTTCTGCGAATGGCAACTCTTCAGCCGACATGCTTCTGACACCAACCTGGACTATGGGTGAAAATTCGCGGGCCCTTGCCATGGCGCAGGCATGATTAAATTCTGATCCTTCATACACCTGCCTTAGATCAGAATGGGCATCAAGCTGGAGTACAGTCAGATTATCAAAATATTCAGAGAAAGCTCTTATTGCTCCTATTGAAACAGTATGATTCCCTCCAATAATTACAGGAAACTTTTTTTCTGAGAGAAGCGATAATAATGTGTCATATACAGCTTTAACAAGCTGATTTGGTGATTCTTTTTCTAAAACAGGAGCGATCGTATTTATTCCGGCAAGATGAGCTTCAGTGGAAGTCTCCACATCATAGAATTCAAGATTGACAGATGCCTCAAGAATAGCATCAGGTCCCTTATCAGCTCCTTTCATCCATGTGCTCGTTCCGTCGTAGGGTACAGGAACAATAATTATTCTGGATTCCGAATAACTATAGACTACCTCATTGCCTCCAAAATTCATTTATAGAAGTATTAGTTTCTTCCAGGAATAAACTTCTGCATTTCCCTTTGTGTTACTTTGTGTTGTACTTTGTGATCCTCGTGGTGAAAGAATTTTTTTACCACTAAGGTACACAAAGTCCCGATAGCTATCGGGATCGCAAAGGTGCACTAAGCGTTTATAGGATACCCTTTAAATTTCCTTTACTCGGTCTTTGATTTAGGTGCTGCTTTTTTCTTTTTCTTTTCTGTTTCAGGGGATGGTTTTTCGTCAGCAGTTTTTTCCTTCGCAGGTTTCCCTTCCTTTGATCTTACTTTAGTCGGTTTTTCTTCAACTTCTTTTTCCGGCTCTTCCTTAACCAGAAGGTTCAGATTATGAAGGATATTATACCACTGAGCAACTTTCTTAATGTCGCTGGTATACACTTTATCTTTTGAGTATTCCGGAAGAATTCCTTCAAACCAGGCTTTTAATTTGATAACATCTGATTTTGAATCAGGGGCTGGTCCTCCGTTCTCCTTTTCATGTATCAGGTCAAAAACCTTTCCAAGAGGCAGATCCTCTTTGTCAGTGAAAATCGCAATATCTTCAAGAGAACTCACTTTTGCTGAGCCATAGGCACTGCTTCTTTTTTTTGTTTCAAGGTGTTCAACAATTATTGCATTTTTGCCCTGAGCAATAAATCTGAATAGCCCTTTTTCGCCTGAAATTGCCAGAATATCTTTTAAGATCATCTTTTATATATTTAAGTACAAAGTTAATTCCAGATTTTTAAATTCCCCCCATAACCGGTATTTTTTTCACTTTTGCTGATCAATTCATATTCCGCTCCCTCTTAATCTTTTCGTAAGCTTCATTGACCATAGTAAACTTCTCATTCGCTGATTTTCTGATGTCCTCTCCAAGATGGCTTACTTTATCAGGGTGATATTTCATAGCCATTTTCCTGTATGCTTTTTTAACTTCTTCATTAGAAGACGATGGGTCGAGTTCTAGAATTTTGTAAGAAGAATCTGTTTCAGGGATAAACATGTTCTTTATCGAGAGGAAATCTCCGGATGCAACCCCAAGGTATGATGAAATTTTTTCAATAATCTGAAATTCGGAAGGGTCTATTACACTATCGGCCAATGATACATTAAATAAAAGGTGTAACAGTTGCAGCCGTGAAGAATAATCCATGTTTACTTTAATCTGAAGACATACATCCTTAACCGGGATATCCTGTTTAAGTATATCTTTCAGCATCAGCAAAGCGTGCTTTGCTGATTCCGTACCGAATTGCCTTACAAAAAACTGTTTGACATAATCGAGTTCAGATTTCACAACCTTACCATCAGCTTTCATAACTGCTGCAACAAGTACAAGCAGGCTCATTCCGAAATCGCCCTGGCTTGTTCTGGCAGTTCCTGGAATGTATGTAGATGTATGAACCGTTGTACCATCGATCATGGAGCCAACAAGGAAACCCAGCAGACCTCCAATCGGGCCGCCCATTACAAAGCCAAGTCCTCCGCCAAGCCATTTTCCAAAAATTCCCATATTCAGAATTAAGATTTAGTCAATTTTAAAATATCATTATGAATCTTCAGGATCGCAGGAATAATCATATCATTTTCGGAGTTATTGATAACATAATCCGAAAGTTTAATTCTCATTTCATCATCCATCTGATTCTTTATCCGATCAACTACCTGCTCCCTGGAGAGCTTATTGCGATGAATGACTCTTTTCACTCTCTGTTCAACGGGGGCAACGACAGTTGCTACCCTGTCAACATATTTTGAAGCTCCGCTTTCAAAAAGAATTGCTGCCTCCATAATTACATATGGTACTTCCTGTATCAACGCCCATTTACTGAAGCGATTAAAAACAATTGGATGAACAAGTAAATTTACCTTTTCAAGGATTGCTCTGTCATTAAAAATAATCGATGCCAGTTTCATACGGTCGAGAGTCCCCAAAATGTAAAGATCCTTTCCTGCTATGGTTTTCAAATTTCTTCTTACTTCGTAGTCATTTTCCATGATTTCCTGTGCTTCCCGGTCCGCAGAAAAAACAGGTACGCGCAAGACATCGAAAACTCTGCACACAGAAGTTTTTCCGCTTCCGATGCCACCCGTTACACCCAACTTAAATGCGGCTTTCATAATAAGTCATCGTTTCTTTTTACCATCAGACTTAAAATCCGGGTTGAAAGATGAATTTTCATTTACCTTATCAAGGGTAAAAAAGAGCGTATCCGGTTTTATGGAAGTAATTTCACATCCGGAACGAATTTGAACGTTAAGACTTTTTATAAGCCCCGATGTGACAATGTAATAGTTTAGTTCTTTTTCACCGGGATATCTTTTGTAACTTACCTTTGAAATATCAATTATCAGGGGCGGCTTTTTGCCTGAAATTTCAAGTTTCAATATCGAATACCCCGGACCTTTAAGAAACAGGTTCAGGTCTTCTGGTTGTTCTGAAATGATGATCCTTTCTTTGGGAATATTTGTAAACTTTACCAGATATCTGATTCCGGCTTCATTTTCTTTTCCGAGGGAATTAAGGTACCAGAAAACGAAAGAAAGAAAAAGGAAGAAAGCAAAAACAGCGATATCCCTGTTAATCACCTTTGCTCCCTTTTTCATAAGGTTTTCTGTCAGTATTCCATTTTCCCCTTTCACAAAAGGTTTAGTATATAGAATCGGTTATAATTCATCCGCTGACGGATCTTTCAGGAGAGCACTTTTGTCAATTCTCAGTTTCACATCTCCACCGACATCAACAGTACAATAATTATCCTTCACTTCATAGATTTTCCCATAAATTCCACCAGTGGTAATAACTTTATCACCTTTTTTCAGAGAGGTCCTGTAGCTGGTCATTTCCTTCTGCTTTTTCATTTGTGGTCTGATCATGAAGAAGTAAAATACAACAAAAACAAGAATCAGTGGAAGGAATGTCACAAGTGGGTTGCTCGGGCCGGTCGCTCCGCCAGGTTGACCCATCAAATACAAATACGCAAAATTGGTCATTGTCTCAATTATTAATTATTATTATTTATTATTGGTTACTACTTCTGCAATTATTTTTAATAAAACAATGGGTTTTGAAGCGTTCGACTTAACTGTTATGGTTTTTGTCTGTATACCGCTTCGTCCCGATGTATCAAATACTACTTCCAGAGTTCCGCTCGCTCCGGGGTTAATCGGTTTTGAATCATACTTAGGAACTGTGCACCCACATGTTGTTGTAGCTGAAGTGATAATAAGTTTATCCGTTCCCTTGTTGTCAAATGTAAAAGTATAGCTTATCTTTTCTCCTTCTGCAACTTTTCCAAAGTCGTGCTGATATTCCCTGAAGATTATCTCACTTCTTCCTGTACCATCTGTTTTTGAAAATGAATCAGCCGGTTCTTTTCCTTTGCCATGGCCACAATTTGAAGTTGCCACAGCCACAAGTATCATTGATATTACCCCTATCTTTCTCATATCGAACCAATGTAAAACCACTAATCTTCGTTTGTCATCTTTTCACCGACTAGCCCCCTGCCAAACTTGCTGAACAAACCCTCATCACGTATCTCTTTTACTATATTATCGAGAATTCCGTTGACAAATGTACTGCTTTTTGAAGTACAGTAGTATTTGGCTATTTCAATGTACTCATTCAGGGTAACCTTAACGGGTATTTCGGGGAATTCGAGTATTTCGGTTATTGCAAGCTGCATAACAAGGATGTCCATCAGCGCTATTCTGTCAACTTCCCAGTTGGTTGTATTTTTATCAATCAGCTCAGAACATTTTTTAGAATGATGGATTGCCTTTCTGAACAATATTTTAACAAATTCTTCATCTTCAGTATTCTTGAATAAAGGCATTAATGGAGTTTTTTCTCCTGAATCTGTTTTAAATTTTTTCAGAGTTTTCTCAACCATTGAGGATATGTACTCCATATCGTCATTCCAATATATGCTTTGTTCTTCAAGGTTAGAATGAAGATCTTCTGAATTTGAGAACAGTTCAGTAACCAGCCGTATGATGAACTTCCTGTCAGACAGGTAATTGGCAGTCTCTGCTTTCATATACTCTTCGTATACTTCCCATACAATCATTTTATTATAGAGCAGCCGGGGAATATGCGAGTTATTGATCCAGGAGAGCTTTTTAGATGAAACGTAGGATTTGAATTCAATGTTTTTCCTAATCTGGGCTATAACTTGATTATCGACGAATCTTCTTTTTGGATTCAGATCTTCGTGCGATGGCATTCTTTTCTGAAGCGCCTGATCAATCTTCTCACCTGCAATATCAGCGATTTCAAGAACCAGAAGCAGCAGGTAATGATACAGATCGTAACTCTTGGCAATGCTGAACATCAACTCCTTCTCGGCCTGGGCAAGACTTGCATCCTCTCTGCGGTTAAAAGCATATAGAGCCATCAGAGCTTTTATACGTAGTAATCTTCTGCTTATCATTTATAAAGAACCTCAAATTTCCGCTGCAAAAATACTCTTTTTCCCTTACCTTCAACACAATCTGGCAAATTTAAGAACAAATAATATGACAGGTTTTGATTTGATAAAATAATTGTTACATTTGACAATACAAAACAAAACCCTAACACTAACTGACTTAGAAATGGAAGAAGAAGCCGGAATACAGGAAGTCATAAACGGGCATGATGAGAAAATCATAAAAGAGGAAATATTCACCAAAGTGGTGCGTGCCGGAAAAAGAACATACTTTTTTGATGTTAAAGCTACCAGAAAGGACGATTATTATCTGACAATTACGGAAAGCAAGAAACGTTTAGGTAAAGAAGGAAAAGTATTTTATGAAAAGCATAAGATATTCCTTTATAAAGAAGATTTTGAAAAGTTTTCTGAAGGATTGAAAGACGCAGTTGCTTATATCGGTAATGGGAAAGATATTTTAAAAGCTCCTGAACCTGAGTTCAACGCTGAAATAAATGAGGAGAAAAGTGCATTGAGAGCTGAAGAATTCACAAATGTCGAGTTCGAAGACCTCGGCAAGAAGTGAAAAGGTATATTTAAATGTCTGATTACATACTCCTTGTTCTGGGGATCCTTTTCATGTTAATTGGGATAATCGGATGTCTGGTTCCTGTACTTCCCGGACCTCCTTTGAGTTTTCTCGGATTAATTTTTCTTCACCTGACCAGGTTCGGACAATTCTCTGCTTCCACATTAGTAATACTTGGTTCTATATCTGTCATAGTCACCCTTCTCGACTATATCGTACCTGTATGGGGAACAAAAAAATTCGGCGGTTCCAAGTACGGGACAAAAGGAGCCACCGTGGGTTTAATCGTCGGCTTTTTTCTGGGACCTATGGGAATTGTTTTAGGTCCTTTAATAGGTGCATTTATAGGTGAAATGATATTCAAAGATGATCTTAGTTACGCCTTTAAAGCTGGTTTCGGAAGCCTGCTGGGATTCCTTGCCAGCGTTGGACTCAAATTAGCTGCTTCGTTTGTGATGACTTTTTATTTTGTAAAGGAACTCATTTCCTGAATGCTTGCTTAGTTTTAACCCATCACTTGTTTTTACTTAACCCTACCCAGCCCTTCCCTTAAACAACAATGGGATGAGGTAATCACAATCCCAATGTTGCAACCATCACCGCTTTAATTGTATGCAAACGGTTTTCTGCCTCATCGAAAACTATTGAATGTTCTGATTCGAAAACATCTTCAGTTACTTCCATCCCGTCGAGACCAAATTTTCTAAAGATCTCCTCTCCCACTTTAGTATCCCTGTTGTGAAACGCCGGAAGACAATGGAGGAATTTGACTGACGGGTTTCCTGTCATTTTAATTGCTTCCATATTAACCTGGAATGGTTTTAAGAGTCCGATGCGTTCTTCCCAGACTGAATCAGGTTCTCCCATTGATACCCATACATCTGTATAAAGATAATCCGCACCTTTAACAGCTTCAGCAACATTATCTGTAATAGTAATCTTTGCACCAGTTTCTTTGGCAATAGCCCGGCATTTAGACACCAGCTCCTCAGATGGCTGATATTCTTTTGGAGCTGCAATTCTGAAATCAATACCCATTTTGGCTGAACCTACCATCAATGAATTACCCATATTATATCGGGCATCACCCATATAGCAAAAAATCATCTTATTAAAAGGCTTTTCGGAATGCTCTCTCATTGTAAGGAAATCGGCCAGTATCTGAGTCGGATGAAATTCATTAGTCAATCCATTCCAAACAGGTACCCCCGCGTATTTTGCCAGTTCTTCTACTATATCCTGACCAAAACCACGATACTCAATTCCATCAAACATGCCTCCCAGCACCCTGGCAGTATCTTTCATCGATTCTTTCTGTCCGATCTGAGAACCAGTTGGTCCGAGGTATGTAACATGAGCTCCCTGGTCATAAGCAGCAACTTCAAAAGCGCAACGTGTCCTTGTAGAAGCTTTCTCAAAAATCAGTGCAATGTTTTTACCTTTAAGATGCTGTTTCTCTGTTCCATTTTTTTTGGATTCTTTAAGTTTTGCTGACAGATCCAGGAGATATTGAATCTCTTCAGGAGTAAAATCAAGCAGTTTAAGAAAATGACGGGTGTGAAGATTAATTGACATAATTAGATAATTAAAAGATAAAAGACAAAAGTA